>JAUIIU010000026.1 GCA_030431695.1 Bacteroidia bacterium
TCGTCGATGTCCACTGTAAATTTGGACATGGTCCTGGTTTGGGCATAGTTGTCCTTCCCGATCCACTCCTGCATATGCTCTACCACTTCCATCGCATAGGATTTCGAGGCTTCGTAAACGGGTTTATTCGCCTTGCTCCAGGTCGTTTGCAAACTATCACTGAAGGCTGTCATTTTTTCTTCTGAAAAGATCAGGGACCTGCTGATGTCCATATGAGCTATCATGGCCGCCATGGGGAAATTCACAAGGCTGTCCGCGCTCTTTGGGATCGGTGTGAAGTCGGTGATCTGTCCCGCAAGGCTCTTGTACGCAGGGTCATCCTGGATTACGATCTCGTAGGCCGCAATATTGGGATAAACGTAGATCCTACTGGCTTGTGGTGGTGAAAAGATATCGTGTATCATTATCTCGGTGACTCTATCCACTGCGTTTTGCAGGTCTTTCGAGCTGATCTCGATCGTCTCGGTGCTAATTTCCGTCGTTTTCTTTTCCTTACAGGCATTCAGGAAAAGAACTAATACCATGAGTGGCAGTAGTCTAATTATTCCGTTTCTTAATTTCATAAACAGCAGCATGATCATTGTTATTAATTACTAAAAGATAAGGTTGGTTGTTCAATTGAATTACTTTAAGGTGCCTCACCGATCTCAGGGATAGGTCCAATCCAATGGAATTCGCCGATTTGATCCGTGATTCACTTTCAATAAGTGCACCCGGGAAACTGTCGTAGCGTCCGTGATACGGGATTACGCCAAAATAATTACCGGCAGCCAGGACGCTTTGTTCTCCATTTCCATAAAAATCGTAACATTCAAACGCCATTACCGGCGCGGTTTGCAATAACTCGGGGAACTCAATAAAGGTAAAGCTATCGCCGTTGTTTCGCAAGAAGCCGGAGGCAAGTGTATGAACTTCGAACAGCCTGGCTTCGGCAAGGGCCTTCTCGCCAAAAATTTCAGTCATATTCTTACCTGCAAAGGCCTCATAGGTTGTGAATTTCTTCCGAAGGAAGGTCATCTGTGCAGCCAGCTCATTGAGGCCCATCATGGGGAAGTAAGCTCCTCCTTTACGGGTTGCGACCACAGTTTCCGTAGTTCCGTTGCCGTCAAAATCATCGTAATACATCCGCATTGGTGACTCACTGCTGGCACTGAATTTTGAATTCTTTCCCCAGTTGCCCAACAAGTAATCGTTATCACCGTCCTTGTCGATGTCGAAAGGAATTATCGCTTGCCACAAGCCGTTGAGCGGTGATCCTATCAGGTCTGTTTCGGTAAGTTGGTTGTTGTTATTTCTGAAGAATTTGGGCGACATCCATTCTCCGATCACAATAAGATCCTGGTCTCCATCCTTGTCGAAATCGTCCCAAATGGCGTTGGTGACCATGCCCAGCCCTTCAACGATCTCATTTCCGGAGGGCAGAACAATTTTTGAGTTCGGTATTTTTCCGAAGTCCAACGGGCTCGTATATGAACCTTCAAATGAAATGGCACTTTCTTCACCAGTCGTTGACAATACAACCGAGGAATTGTTGTATTCGGAACCCTTCACGATCATATCTTCGGAATCGGCCTTCCAGGCGTAAGTCCTGTTCGCCAAAACCGTTAAGGATGGGGAAACGGTATTTCCGCCGGAATTGACCACCAGGTAATGCGTTTCCGAAAATGAGGGTCTGAAAATCTCCGCGCTTACATCCTCATAGATAGAATCATTGGCCAGTGGCGGGAATTCGGTCCTTTCAAAGCCGTTTTCCGACTGAAGGTAAACCGCAGATCGCTGATTTCTCGCTCCCCCGATGAAGATATCTTCCAATCCGTCACCATCCAGGTCACCGCAGGCAAAGGCCGGTCCGCGATCCGAAACAGAATAGGGGATTAGTTTCTGGTAGTCGAAATCGGAATGACGGTCTTCGCTGTGAACAAAATCTATACCCAGGTCGCCCTCAACTCTTTTGAACAGGCTGTCGATCTTCGGCTTTTGAAACTGATAAGGCCTTGTGTTCTCAGGAGAAAGGGTTATAGTTTGATTTGTGTTCACTTCGGAAAGGACCTGGTAATGACCATCCGGCCAGATAACCTTTAAGGAATCTACACTTTTCACATTTCCAAAACCGAAATGAAGCATTGGTTCACTCGAAGCCTGCCAGCCTTTGGAAGGAAATAGTTCTTTGTATCGCAGTACTCCCTTACTCCAGGCTTCGACCTTTGTTCCAATTCCGAAGGAATTCTTATCATTAAAATTAATGCGCAGTTTGAGAAAGTTTCCCTGGTCGTTCGTTGTGTTGATATAGACCGAGGCCGGGGCATTGATATTATTTGTCACAATGTCCAGGTCGCCGTCCCTATCGAGGTCGCCTATTGCGGTAGCACCTGAAACACTTGGTGTTTTTGGGATCCAGACACCTGTTTTATCCTCAAATCCCGTACTGCCATCTCCGCTGAAGATATAGTTCGGGACTTCCCCGGACGGCATCATTTCAAGAGCCTCCTGATCTAACAGCCTCGATTCGTTTATTCGGTTCTTGATCTCATCGCTGGACACAAAGCGAATGAAATCAAGGTCATTCGGCCGTTTTGGGATACCGTTTGAAATGAACAGGTCTTCTTCCCCGTCCTGGTTGTAATCGGCGAAAAGAGCACTCCAGCTCCAGTCGGTAGCCGAAATCCCGCTGAGCAAGGCTGTTTCCGTGAAAGGATTTCCTCCCTGGTTCAGGAAGAGCATATTCCTGGTGTACTGGTAGTGATAACCGTATTGCTGTGTGCGCATTTCCAGGGTTTGGTAGGTGTCGTCGCCTTCCGAGGATTTCAACACCTTTTCATCCTCTGGAGCCATATCCAGGGAGATGAGGTCCGGAAGCCCGTCGTGGTTGATATCCGCAACATCATTCCCCATGGAGAAACGTGAAGTATGCCCGAAATACTTCCGAAGTGATTCCGTAAACGTGCCATCCCCGTTGTTGAGGTAGAAGTAATCGTCTTCGTGAAAATCGTTACCCACGTAGATGTCTGGGTAACCGTCTTTGTTGAAATCGGACACGGCCAGCCCAAGGCCATAGGCATTGATCCCACCGTAGATCCCGGCCTGTTCGCTGATGTCAGTGAACTTGTTCCCGTCATTTCGCATGAGCCGGTCACCTGTCATTTGATTCCTGTTATATCGAAGTTGTACCCGGCCAAAGGACGCTTCTGTATGCACGGCGTGATTCAGAATATAACAATCCAGATCACCGTCCAGGTCGAAATCGAAGAAGGACGCCGTGGTACCATAGGCTGCGATATCCAATCCGAATTCGGCAGACCGTTCCGTAAAAGTATTATCGCCATTATTGATATAAAGTTCGTTATGGCCTTGAAAACCGTTGATCCCAACTACGGCCACCAGGTAGATATCCAGGTAACCATCCCCATTGACATCAGCCATCACGCTTCCGGTATTCCAGCTGCTTTTTCCAGCCACCCCGGCACTTTCGGTAATGTCTTCGAATTTGAGATCGCCCTTGTTCAGGTATAGTTTATTCTTCTCCTGGTTAGCCGAAAAGTACAGATCGGGGAGCCCGTCGTTATTGATATCGCCCATCGCGAGGCCTCCTCCATTGTAATAGTACAGATAATCGAGAATATTCAGGCTGTCGCTTTCTGTGATCGTATTTTCGAAAGAGATCCCCGTTTTCGATGCGGAAGCCATTTCGAAGAGGTAGTCCTCGCCGCCACAGCCATTCAGAAATAACACTGAGCAACAAAGAATCAGATATTTACTTATTGATCGCAAAAACTCTGGGTTTTTCGTCGTTAATGGCAACAAGGATATAGGTGTTCCCGGACGCGTCCTTAATCTGCTGTATGTGTTTTATCTCTTCCCTCACTGAGAATCCACTTCGGGTGTAATCCTGCCATTCAAAATTCATATTTCCATCGTTTATCAGCACGGAACCGTGATTGGCATCCAGCCTGGAGAACTGTGGTTTGAATTCGAAATCATTACCGCCAAGGATGATATCGAGGTTGCCGTCATTATTGACATCGGTACAGGTAATTCCGCAGACGCAGGAAAGTTGCGATTGCATCGGTAACTCTCTGAGTTCAAATTTACCGTCTCCCTGGTTGAGCGCAAACACCGTGGCAGATGTATTCACTTCCCGGACAATGGACTTGCTAAGGTTCTTTTCTGAAAACAACTCCTGGATGGATCGCTTGGCATAGTCGGAAGCCCTGAGGTTTTCTTTTTTAAGTGATGACAACTGGGTAACGATATCCTTTTTCTGATGTAAAGGCAGGTCTCTTCCATTCATTCGCTGGGTTACGATTTGTTCAATCCGGCCGTTGTTGTCGAAATCATTGATCCACATTTTGATCACATTTTCTTCGGAAGGCCTGTAGTGTATATTCTTTCCTTCGTTTCCAAGCACAAGGTCCTGGTCTCCGTCTTTATCGATATCTACTGCGTATACACTATTCCACCACCCGTTCATGCCTTCGAGATTGGTCGACCATGGCTCCAGCTTACCTTCGCTGAATTTATAGACCAGGGGAGATCCCCAGTCTGAAACAGTGACAAGTTCATCCTTCGAATCACCGTCCATGTCTACCCATTTGGCATCGGTGATCATTCCGCTTTTTCGAATTGCGAAGAAACTATTGCCGGTAGCGTTGAGAAATGTTCCGTCACCCTGGTTTTCCAGATACAGGTGCGTGGGATCCATTCCGTAAATACCCATGATACTACGAGCTCCAACAAAAACATCTATGTCGCCATCGCCATCGACATCATGTGGCGCGATCACTGCTATGTTCGAAGTGTTCGGGGGTAGGTTCATGGCTTTCTTCTCGAAACTTCCCTTACCATTATTGAGGTACAACCGTAATCCTTCGTTGTCCATCTCGTCCACCTGGTTTCCACCAGACCCAACAAGCAGGTCCAGGTCTCCATCTCCATCGGCATCAAAGAAGGCGGCAGCAGTATCTTCATTGAATTTATCGGCTTCAAACACAGGATTTGAAATTCCGCTAAGAGTACCACCACCTTTGTGGAGGTATATCTTCGCCGATTGCTTCTTGGCTCCTCCAACGAAGACGTCGTCGTTGCCATCGCCATTTACATCTCCAACCGCAAGAGCAGGGCCCTCCTGAGAAAGCAATCTTGTAATCAAGCCCTCAAAATCGAAGTCGTTGTAGTTGTTCTCTTCGTGCTTCTGCAGTGAGTTGTTATCCAGCTCGGTGAGCAATGTCTTTGAAGTGGTCGTCACAGGTGCGACATAGGTCTCATTGGCTTCGTTCTGCCTGAAGGTGAGTGTCTGGTTCGCATTGATCTTTGTTACAAGGGCGGTACGGTCGTCGGGCCAAATCACCCGGATGGAATCTATCATTTCCGTTTTGCCTAAACCTATGGTCATTGGATATTCCATGGAAGATTGGAAGCCCCTGGAGGGGATCAGTTCCTGGATCACGGTGTTGTCGTTGTAATACATACGAACGGAGGTGCCTATGGCAAACCGGTTATTTCCGGAACCTTCAAACCGAAGTTTTAGATAATTATTTGCGTTCGTTTCACGGGAGTTGTTTCGGTAGATAAAGCTCTCCATATTTACGTTGTTGACCACCAGGTCCAGGTCGCCATCATTGTCGAGGTCACCGTAAGCTGCTCCATTGGACATGCTGGGAGTTCCGAGTCCCCAATTTTTTGCTTCGTCCTTAAAGGTGAGGTCGCCGTTGTTCCTGTAGGCATAATTCGGAAGAGGAACAACGGGCATTTTATTAATGATGGAATCCACGGCTTCCTTTTTACCTGTTAGGGCCATATTCCGTATGATATCGTTGGCGAGGAAATCCATAAAATCCAGGTCGGTGAGATCGTGGTTTATACCATTCGTGACGAAGATATCCCTTAGACCGTCATTGTCCATGTCGAACATGAGTCCGGACCAACTCCAGTCGCTGGCAGAAACACCACTATAATATGCTATTTCTGAAAAGGTTCCGTTACCGTTGTTCAGTTGCAAGGTATTCTGAATGTATTGCTGGTAGAAATCCTTGCTTTGTTTGAGCTTGAAGACATTGTACCCTTCGAATTCCATAACGGATTTCACCCTCTCCTCGCCTTCGGGGAGCATATCGGTGATAAAGATATCGACATTACCGTCGTTGTTTATATCGGCCATATCCACTCCCATGGCGGAAAGACCGATATGCGAGGTCCAGTTCTTAATATCTTCCTTGAATGTTCCGTCCTTCTGGTTGATGTAGAGGTAATCACGTTCATAGAAATCATTGGAAACATAAATATCCGGGTACAGGTCGCCATTGACATCGCTGATCATCACCCCTAGTCCAAAACCGATCAAACTACCGTAGATCCCGGCTTCTTCGCTCACATCGGTAAAAACTCCATCGTCATTCCGAAGTAGCAGATCTCCCAGTCCTCGAAATATTTCAGGTACATTTTCCCAGTCCTGGGCACGTATATCCCTCTGGTGTGCATATCCCAAACTACTAACGGGGATATTGCTGTTGTTGAGAATATAAACATCCAGGTCTCCGTCCTTATCGTAGTCGAAGAAGGTGGAATGAATTGTAAAGCCACTTGTGGCTAGGTTGTATTCCCTGGCGCTTTCGGTAAAGGTGAGATCGCCGTTATTAATGTACAGGTCGTTATCGTGATTATCGCCCTCCATATTTCCAGCGTTACTCACATAGATGTCGAGGAGGCCGTCGGCATTGACATCTGCCATAACGACGCCGGTCGTCCATGGTTTACGACCTTCCACTCCGGCAGATTCAGATATATCCCTGAACTTGAAGTTACCTTCATTCAGGTACAATTTATTCTTCCCCATGTTCGCGGTCATGTAAATATCCGCCAGGCCGTCATTATTTATATCTCCTATGGCCACTCCGCCACCGTTGTAAAAATTCCGGTATTTGAAGATGTTGAAGTCTTTACTATTCTCCACGGAATTTAAAAAACGGATGTTCGTTTCATCCTCGGAAAGTTGGGAGAATAGGGGCGTGTCGTTGTATGAAGGGTTATCTTCGGTTTTTGAATTGCAACCAAAGAGCAGTGTACAGCTTACCACCGCAAACAAGTATCCGGATAGACGCATTACACTATCAGTTCTTGGAAATTTGTAAAAAAACAGGTTGATCATTGTTTCGGGTTACTATCAGGTATTGTTCATTCTCATAATTCAGTACGTCTATATTCCGGCAAGCTCCAGGAATATCGAAAAACTGATTGTTCAGCTCAACAAATCCTTTATCAGGATCATTCAGCAAAAGTAACCCGTGCGAGGCATCTAATCTACTTAATTGAGTGCTAATTTCAAAATTGTTACCTACCAAAAGCAGGTCATCATAACCATTTTTATCAAAGTCGAATACAAGTATGTCATTCACCGTTGAGATCTGTGCTTTCGAAGGCAGTGGTTTCCTTACAAATGTGCCATCACCCTGGTTTACGAACAGCGAACTTTCGAGCATATGGACCTTCTTGTTTAGGGCCCTGGAAAGGCTTTCTTTCGTAAAGATTTCCTCCACACTGGCTCTGGCAAAATCCGAATAGGAAAGAAACTTTTTATTTATACCCGGAATTTGTTTTACCAGCTCATCCTTAGACGACATGGTAGTTTCCATCTTTTTGTAATAGTAAGTGATAATGGTCTCCAAATCCCCATTGTTATCCACATCCACGCTGTATAGTTCAACGGGTTCTTCTTTCGAAGCCTTCAGTCTTGTATTCAGGCCCCAGTTCCCGGCAACCAGGTCCATATCCCCGTCATTGTCGATATCGACTGCCTTCACCACATTCCATAGTCCGTTGGAGAATTCCAGGCCGTTATTCTTCTGTAAACTGAGTTTTTGTCCGTCGTTCATAAAAATACTAACCGGCATCCAGTCTCCTGCAACTACCAGGTCGAGGTTCCCGTCCTTATCCAGGTCTGTCCAGGTCTGGCTGTTACAGTTCCCGATCTCGGAAAGGCCGGGAGCAATTTGATCGGTTACATCCGTAAATTCTCCTTTGCCGTTGTTGCTGAAAAGGTATTGTTTTGGGTTTTGTCCGAATTCCCTGGGTTTCATTCCGGAGGTGATCAGGACATCCATGTCATTGTCATTGTCAAAATCAACCGCAGCTACGGAAGAAGCGTTTATTTCTATCGAAAAGTTCAGGCTGTCCTTTTTCAGGATACCCGAATCGTTCCTGTAAAACCTTGGTCTGATAGGTAACCCGCTTGTGAATTCATTGCCGCCACTTACCACAAGCAGGTCATCATCCCCGTCTCCGTCGACATCAAAGAATACCTGGTCAATATCCTCGCTGATGGCGTCTTTTTCAAATAGTTCGTTCTGTACGGACTCGAATGTTCTATCGGTCTTTTGGATCAGTAGTTGTGAAGCCTGGAATTTAGCACCGCCGATAAAAACATCCGTTAATCCATCTTTATTGATGTCGGTAGTTGCGATCCCGGGGCCTTCATTTGTGCTTGCAAATGGAACCAATGGGTCTCGGTTAAACTCCAGCGCAGCATTTTCTTTGTGTTTAAAATCGAAAAGCGGATTCGTATTTGTGAGCCAGGATTGCGTTATTTTCCTGGTTTCTAAATAGTAATCACCGGTCGCATTCGATTGCTTTACGGTTACTTCGGAATTGACCGAAAGGTTAGTTAGTTTCTGGTAGGACTTGTCCGGCCATATGACCAACAGGCTGTCGATCTGCTCAGCATCCTTTAACCCGAAATGTAATTTATCCGAAACCGCCGATAGGTACCCCCGACTGGTATAATTCTCTTTGGCTATCTGGAGTTCACCTGCAAATACTTTGACCTTGGCCCCGATACCGGATATGTTTCCTTTATTCCCTTCAAAGGCGATCCTGAGGTAATTAGCCCCGGGCATTTCGTTGGAATGGTTTTCCATGATGGTGGCGGTCTCATTGGTATTGTTCACTGCCAGGTCGAGGTCACCGTCGTTGTCAAGATCGGCATAAGCGGCACCGTTACTGAAAGATGGTTGCAGCGTGGCCCATTCCGAAGTGACATCATTAAAAGCGATCCCGTCTTTATTCTGAAAGAAATAATTCACCGTGTGCTTAACCGGTATCTTTTCGATAAAGGCCATGTCTTCTTCCGTCATTCCTGCACCCAGGGATTTCTGAATATTCTCATTCGCGATGAACTTTATAAAGTCCATATCATTGGTAGCACCCACAATACCGTTGGTGATAAATAGGTCGTTATAGCCATCGTTGTTGAAATCGGCAAGCAGGGGAGACCAGGACCATTCGCTGGCCGCCACCCCGCTCAGGAAAGCAGTCTCGCTAAAACTGTTATTACCATTGTTCAGCTGAAGGGTGTTGTGCATATACTGATGCGAATAACCATTCCTGATATAACTTTCATAGATCTGGTAGTTGAACTCTGTCCCGGAGGTTTTATAGGTTTCCAGGTCTTCGGGCAGCATATCCGTTGAGATTATATCCGGTAGCCCGTCGTTGTTCACATCAGCAATATCATTACCCATGCTGAAGTGTGTAGTATGCCCGATGGTGTGATCCTTTTTCTGAATGATCTCTTCGAAGGTCTTATCGCCATTGTTAATGTAGAGATAATCATTCTCGAAGAAATCGTTTCCTACGTAAATGTCGGGATACCCATCATTGTTAAGGTCACTTACCGAAACACCCAGTCCGTATCCGATCTTACTTTGAAGAATTCCTGCGGAAGCTGATACGTCTGTATAAAAACCATCGATATTCTCGAACAATTTATCCCCGGACTTTTGATCGGGAGTCTGTCGATTCTCACCTTTCCCGTAGTTCTGGTTCGGGTTGACGGAATGGTTCATCAGGTACATGTCGAGGTCACCGTCCAGGTCATAGTCGAAGAATGTTGCCTGGGTAGAAAAACCCTTGAAATCCAGTCCGAATTCTGCGGCTCTTTCGGTAAATGTTGGAATGGAGTCCTTTCCGAAGCCATTGTTAACATAGAGCAGATTCTGACCCAGTATGCTGTTATAATCATCTATTTTACAAATGTAGATGTCCAGTAGTCCATCCTGGTTGATGTCCACCGTGGTAATACCCGTTGTCCAGTTATTGGAATTTTCGATACCCGCTTTCTTTGTGATATCTTCAAATATGAAGCCTCCTTTATTTAGGTAGAGTTTGTCTGTAGCCTGGTTAGCGGCAAAATAAAGGTCGATCCTCCCATCATTGTTGTAATCACCGGCGGCTACTCCGGAACCATTGTAATAATAGATATAGTTAAGTATGTTTAATTCCGGTGTGGAAGTAAGGGTGTTTTCAAAGTCTATCCCGGTTTGCGAGTTGCTTTTCACTGAAAACAGTTTAGCAGGTTCTTTTTCGTTACATCCTGTTAAACTGAGAATTATTAAAGTGGACAGTAGTAGTCGCAGCTGGTGCATCGGGCAGATATTTACGAGTTTGCTATGCATGGTCCCGGGAATATGAGGGACAGTTTGCTTCTTTTTACAAATGTAATTGAACGATTTGAGTGTGCCTTACTTATCTATAAAGAAAGGCCGACATATTATGGCCGGCCTCACTTATATTCATAAACTAATAAATTGATCTAGTACCCTTCGTTCTGTTCCAGGTTTGGATTAGATAGAAGAGCAGTAGTAGGAATTGGAAACAGGTTCCTGAAATCTGCACCTACAGATTCTGGTAGTTTGTAATCCCAGTCACGAGTATACTGATCGAAACGAATCAAGTCATTTCTTCTCCAGTACTCATACCAAAGTTCACGTCCTCTTTCGGCCAGGAGATCAGATTCTGAAACACTTCCTAGTGTAGATGTGTTTCGAAGGCTTCTGAGCTCATTAACCATTGCGGTCGCATCACCACCAAGGCGCATCATTGCTTCAGCTTTCATAAGGTGAGCGTCGGCATAACGCATAACGATCCTGTGACCTGTAAATGATCCGTTTACCGGGTGGTACTTGATCATACGGATACCTTTTTCTTCAGCATTACCTGAGATTCCGGTAAGCTCCTTGGTAAAATCCAATGGCTGGCCAGAACGGTTAGACAATGGAGAACCATTCTCCGCGTATTGCTGACCAATCAGGAATCCATAACCGATTCCAAGGTTATCCGGTCCTGCGTTAGTATTATCAGGTACCCAACCCCTACGGTCGTCACCTGCGTCACCAACAAAGTTAGAATTTGGATCACCTTCGAAAGAGTCGTAGAATTCAGCCAATGTACTGAAGCCGTTCCATCCACCACCTGTGTTATCAGGTGCAATTTGGTTGTAGTGAAGTCCGTTCCAAATCAGGTTACCGGTTGAAGCAGGAACCCACCATATGGTTTCGGAATCGCTATCGGATTTAAAGATATCGAAGTAAGGCATAGATTCAAGTGCATATCCTTCAGCTGCGATAGCATCGACAGCGTCAATCACACCTTGATAATTAGCACTACCACTATATCTGTCGGCATTAATGTAAAGCTTGGCTAACAAGAAATTAGCGGCAGCTTTAGAAGCCTTGTCATTAGCGCCTCCGGGCCCTACACTTGGAAGGTTGTTAACCGCTTCCGTAAGATCACCTAAGATGAAATCGTAGGTCTCCTGTGCACTTAATACACGAGGATCTACATCGGATCCTTCATCCACTTCACGGAAAGGAGCTTTCCCCCATAAATCCAGGATAAAGAACATACTGAATGCTCTCAGGTATTGTGCCTGAGCCTTTTCCTCGGCACTAGGAGCACTTCGTTGGTCGATTATCTGTGTTGCACGGAATACGTTCTGATTCAGGTTATTCCATACCGCCAATAGATACTGGTGTGACGGACTCCAGGAGTGCGTGTGTAACGTTCTCCAGATACCATTGTCACCCCAGTCCGTACCACGAGTAGGTACAAGGGTCTCATCTGTAGAGACTTCATTCAAGGCGAAGAAATTCGCCTGGTCTTCCAATTGTCCTCGCAAGTCATTGTACAGCTGGTCCAAAGATGCCTGAACATCTGCAACACCAGCGAATCCTTCATCTGTTTCTTCAAGAATGATAGAATCAGACTCTTCAAGTTCAAGATCCGTACAGGAAACCGCGACGGTTGACAGAAGTGCGATCGCGAAGATCGACTTCATAAAGTTCAAAAAAGTTTTTTTCATAATCATTTTTTTAAAATTTTGCATTAAGTCCTAACGTGATTGTTCTCGGTCTCGGGAAAGACGTGTAATCAATACCGAAAATAGGAACATTGTTTAGAAGGTCTGCTCCTCCCGGTACAACACTAACTTCCGGATCAAGACCAGAGTAATCCGTGATAACGAACAGGTTCTGACCTGTCAGTGATAGGTTCAGGTTGTCAAAGAAAGAGTCATCAGCAAGTGGCCATTCATACCCAATAGTTAGGTTTTGCATTCTTACGAAATCACCCTTTTCAAGGAAACGCGTAGAAACATCAGGTGCAGCTAATAAGTCTTCACCGGAAGTAAGTGTTTCAGGTGAAACGTTTCTGGCACTGTTGAATGAACCTGCCACGAAGAATGCGTTAGCAGTGTTGTTGTACACGTAGTGTCCGAATTGTCCTGAAAGGAATGTGGACAATGACCAGTTCTTATAACTTGCATTAAGAGAGAAACCACCTGTTAATGTTGGTAGTGCACTCTTGTCAACAAACTTTTGGTTATCCACTCCACCTTCGAAGATAGGGTTCCCGGTACTGTCATACCCTTGGAACTCCCTTAGATAGTAAGAGAATAATGGTTGACCAGCTTCAAGTCTCTGAGCAAATGCACCAGTAAGTCCTTGTCCGCGAATAGTACCTGCATCGTAAGAACCTTCCAATTCCTCAACAAGGTTATCGTTGTAAGCAACATTAACGCTAGCTCCCAGATAGAAATCGTCAGTTTCGACAAAGTCATAAGAAAGTGCTACTTCCAAACCTTCGTTGACAACTTTCGAATTAGGTAAGTTCAGGAACACGAATGGCTGCACAGCAGGCTGGGCAGAAAGTACCCTGAACAACAGGTCTGTTGTTTCTTTGCGATATACATCAATACTACCGGTGAATCTGTCGTCGTTGAAACCGAAGTCAAGACCAACAGCATATTGAAGTGTTTCTTCCCACTTAAGGCCTTCCTCAGCGAAAGCAACGTCGGCAATACCAGGGATGTTTATGTCACCACCATCAGTAATAACATCTCCACCTGTGTAACGTTGTCTACGAACAAAGTTTCCATATCCAACTCCATCCTGGTTACCAGTGATACCAACACCTAAACGAAGTTTAAGTGTTGAGAAGCTGTCTCCAACGAAGTCTTCGTTATGCATCTTCCAGGCAAATGCACCGGAAGGGAAGATACCATATTGATTGTCACCACCAAATCGAGAAGAACCATCGGCTCTAACCGTAGCAGTGAACAAGTACTTGTCATTAAGGCTAAGGTTAACACGTCCGAAGAACGATTGAAGTTCATCAGTGAAATCGAAAGTATCTGCGAACAATGAACGTGTTCTCAAACCATTGAATACAGGAAGATTATCGGTCATTGGCTCAGGAAGCAGACGGTTGATAAAGATACCGTTTGTGTTTCCTGCATATCCATACTGCTGATAGCTACCTTCAATTCTTGATTCCAATAGGTTGGCCGTAGCCTCCATATCATCAACCATTCTGTTCAGGTCATCTGTAAAGAATCCAAAAGCAAGGATGTCTCGTCCGTTTCTACGGAAATCCTGGAAGGAGTAACCTGCTACGATGTCCAGATTCGTATTTCCGAAATCTTCATTGTAGCGAAGTGTAGCTTCCAGAAGTTTACTTTCAGTATCAAGATCATTCAAAGATCCCGTACCGTTTCCGAAAGCACCCTGATCTAAGTTTCTTGCATTTGCAGAAGCAACTGCTGAACGGGTAGATTCAGATTTATCAATACCTAAATTCACCTTGGCGGAGAACTCATCCGTGAAATTGTATTCTGCGGAGAAGTTACCAAGGATTCGGTCCGTATGACTCAGGTTCTGTGTGTACTCAAGAATAGCTGCTGGGCTAATACCTGATCCCGTATTGAACCCTGGTCTGTTTGGCCAGGTTGGGTTGGCACTAATTGCAGCACCAATCAAGTCACCTCTAAATCCGGCACTACCACTAAGTGGAGCTGTTTCATCGTTTACACGAGATATCGTTGCCTGGGCACTCAACTTCAATTTATCATTCAACAATCTGTGATTGATGTTCAATCGACCTGTGATTCTTTCCAATGAAGAATTTCTCAGGATACCGAAGTTCTTTCCGTAACCAAATGTGGCACGAACATTACCTCCGTTATAACTGTGCGAATAAGACACGTTATTATTAGAAGACATTGAAGTTCTGAAAATTTCATCCTGCCAGTCGGTACTGCTGCGGAAATCTCTCTCAGCAACAGGGAATCCAAGTCTTTCAGTTTCAGAAAGGAATTCCTCGGCTGTTAGCAGATCATAGGTTTTTCTAACCTGAGACATACTCACACTTGAACTCCAGTCCCAGCTTCCACCAGTAGCACCTCTACCGGATTTGGTAGTGATGATAACAACACCATTGGCACCACGAGAACCGTAGATCGCAGTTGCGGAAGCATCTTTAAGAATACTGATACTTTCAATATCATTCGGGTTAAGGAATGCCAGTGGGTTTTTAGTTCCTGATGTACCGAAACCTACATTGCCACCTTCAGCAACTGTATTCTCACCCGAAAGTGGAACTCCATCAATTACGAAAAGTGGGTTGTTGTTCGATCTAATAGAGTTGGCACCACGAATACGAATATCGATTCCGGCTCCGGGCTCACCACTACTCTGGGATATCTGAACCCCGGCGGTCTTACCCTGGATCAATTGTTCCGGGGATGTAATAACACCCTGGTTGAAGTCTTCAGCGGTTACTGCGGTTACGGCACCTGTGGCATCTTTAACCGTGGTAGTACCATACCCAATTACAACAACTTCACCTAAGGCTTCGATATCTTCCTGCAAGGTTACATCAATTCGGGACTGCCCGTTTACGGCCATCTCCTGTGTTGTGTAACCAATGTAGCTGAATACGAGTGTTGCGTTCGAGTCCACATTATCAATGGAATAATTACCATCAAAATCAGACTGTGCTCCGTTGGAGGTGCCTTTCACGACAATATTTACCCCAGGGACAGGACCATTTGCATCGGATACTGTTCCACTAACGGTATTTTGCGCAAAGGCCGCTCCACCTATTAAAAGGAGAACGGGGAGCAACAAGAGTTTAGTTAGTAGTTTGTTTTTCATATAGTTCCTAGTTTAAAGTTAATTTTCAATTGTGTCTTTATTGGCTTATCAGCCCACCAATGAGGTGGCGAATATAAATCTTTACTGTTTAAATGTTATAAAAATGTGAAATTTTGGTTTGAATATACGATTTTTTAGGCAATAAACTGAGTTTTTCCCAATGGAAGCCAACCCATTCCAACTCTTTGTTTGTAAATGTTTTTTTCAAAATCAGACCTGTCCAACAAAGGTCTGGCGCAACGTCTAAATCAACCCCCTTTACAATACGGCTAATTCCATGATTTTTTGATAAAAAACGCTCACGGTCAATTCCGGCGCCTTCGCCCCGGCAGGATTCATTTATTCGCAAAGAGGATTGATCTTGTGTTGCTGCTAATTCATGGAGAAGGCCTTTAAGACTGTAAACCTCGCATTTATGGTTCCCAAACACACTTCCGAACAAACCACGCGGACCTGTAAGCGCAGCGTTTATCAAGAGGCGGGGGATTTGCAAGAAAAGAGTTGACGATATTTTGATTGATTTCATTCCGGCCAATGGTCCTTATGCAATATTGTTCACTTAAGGTAAACAATTATCCTGAATGTTAAAAAATTAACAACTATGCATTAAGCTACGAATTTCAATTTTTTTTTTCAATTTTGTAATAAATCATCAGTAAAATAGTGGATTTGGCAGGCGAAAACGTTTTCGATTATTATTTTGATAATGAACCTCTTGTTTAAAAATTCGTTGTACATTAGATTTTAGGATTTTATTGTGAGTATGGCAACACTTCTTAAATTAAGGAATTCACCGGTGGATATTTCAGGTTTTAAAGAACAGACAGGGTCTCAAAAGGCACAGGGTAAACTTCAGAAACAATGAAAGAAGTAACCTTGAAACAAATCGCCGAGAATCTTGGTATTTCCATAACCACGGTTTCCAAGGCGTTGAAGGACTATCCAGATGTAAGTAAGAAGACCAAAGCCCTCGTAAAAAAAGAAGCAAAAAAGCTTCATTATAAACCCAATGTTTTTGCTGTAAACCTGCGAACGAAGGAATCCAAGACCGTTGGGCTCATCATACCTGAGGTCGTGCATCATTTTTTCTCGAGTGTCATCAACGGTATCATTGAGCAGGCCGAGAAGAAGGGTTATCTGGTCATAATCCTTCAGTCCAATGAATCCTATAAGCTTGAGAAGAAACAGATCGATCTACTGATTAGCAAACGAGTGGATGGCATTATGATCTCCCTGGCCAACAAGACAGTGGATATCTCCCATTTGAAACGAGTTAAGGAACTCGAAATTCCGCTATTGATGTTCGATAAGATCTCCAAGATGATCGACTGCTCCAAGGTAGTGATAAACGATAGGGAAGCTGCGTACGCAGCTACCAAGCATCTGATCGATACCGGCTGTAAACGAATCGCACATTTCCGGGGTGCACTGCTGCCTCAAAACTCGATAGACCGCTTCCTTGGCTATAAAAAGGCCCTGGAAGACCACGGTCTCAAATACGATTCGTCCTTGGTGTATATCTGTGAGAACGTTGATTATAATGATGGTATCAATGCTGCCAAACAACTTCTGGAAGATCACGATGATGTAGATGGGATATTTACCATTACCGATCTGGCCGCCATTGGGGCGATCTCTGTTTTCAACGAAAAAGGAATTCGCGTTCCCGATGATATTTCGATCATGGGCTTCAGTAACTGGTTCGTTTCATCTGCGATCACTCCATCGCTAAGCACTGTGGATCAACCAGGCTATGAAATGGGTAAAGTTGCCTTCAAACAGTTGTACAAGGAAATGAAGGCAAGACGTAAACACGAGGATTTTGAACCTCGTACCATCGTACTGGAAACCAAACTCATCAAAAGAAATTCTACTTAGAAACGACATTCTCCATATTATGATCTTCAGAATAAAGGTATTCTTCTTAGCCCTTATGATCACAGGGCTATATTCTTGTAAAGACGAAACAAATAGCAAGGCAGAACCCGTAATTACATCTACGGTGGCGGCGGATGTTGAAGGATACGATGAAACATATCGACCACAATTTCATTTCTCTCCACCCGAAAAGTGGATGAACGACCCAAACGGACTCGTTTATAATGATGGAGTGTACCATTTGTTCTACCAGTATTATCCGGACGATATCGTGTGGGGTCCAATGCACTGGGGCCATGCCACCAGCCCCGATATGGTACATTGGACAAACAAGCCCATAGCACTTTACCCGGATGATCACGGACTCATATTTTCCGGTAGTGCCGTAGTGGATAAGAAAAATACCTCCGGATTTGGGTCGGAAGAGAATCCGCCTCTCGTAGCCATATTCACCTATCATTCGATGGAAAAGGAGAAGTCCGGACGTCTTGATTACCAAACTCAAGGCATAGCATACAGCCTGGATAACGGTGAGAACTGGACCAAGTATGAAGGTAATCCTGTGATCGGGAATGAGGGAATAAAAGATTTCCGGGATCCTAAAGTATTCTGGCATGAAGAAACCTTCAGGTGGATCATGGCCCTGGTGGCCGGTGATCATGCGAAGTTCTATGCGTCGGCAAACCTTAAGGAATGGGAATTGCTAAGTGAGTTCGGAAAACAAAAAGGAGCACACGGGGGAGTGTGGGAGTGCCCCGACCTGTTTAAACTACCGGTAGAAGGTAGCGAGGAGGAAAAATGGGTATTGCTCATCAGTATCAACCCCGGAGCACCAAATGGTGGGTCCGGCACACAGTATTTTGTCGGGGATTTTGATGGCACGACATTTACAACGGATCAAATGGAAACGAAATGGATCGACTACGGGATGGATAACTATGCCGGGGTGACCTATAATAGCGAACCCAATGGCGACCGCATTTTCATAGGGTGGATGAGTAACTGGAATTATGCGAGAAATACACCTACCGAAGCATGGCGAAGTTCCATGACCCTGCCTCGAAAGCTGAGCCTCCATAAGAATGAGGGAGGATATTACCTTAAGAACTTCCCACTAACCCAATTCGATCGAATCACCAAAGGAAAAATGTTGCTTCCAAGACCGGTTTCGCTGGAAGTGCCATTTGAAAGGGAATTTGAGAACCTAAGCCAGTCCGAGCTTAAATTTCTAACTTCACCCGGGGCAAATATTTCGGTTACCTACAGTAATGAAGGAGGGGAGCAGGTATGCCTGCAAGTGCTGGGTGAATCTTCGGAAATGCTGTTCGACAGAACCCGCTCGGGTATCGTTGATTTTGAGGATAGTTTTGGTTTGGCAGTCCAGAAGCAACCCTACAAGCCCGAAGGAGACCTGGTCCAGGTGAGGATCATTATGGATGCTTCATCGGTGGAAATATTTGTAGGTGAAGGAAAACACGTATTTACCAACCAGGTCTTTCCAAAACAGCCATACACCAAGCTTGAGATTTCAGGTTCTCCGGATGCTTCCCTGGACGTTCTGATGATACGGGATGTGAACTCTATATGGCATCCTGAAAAGTAGCCGCGACCGAATAAGTTCGATTGTAGGGAATCAACTTGTTTTCCGACTGAACTAATAGCTGTTAAATATTTGTTTAAATGTATATGCTAATGCATGTTAGTTTGTATGTTTACGACTGAAAGAAGCTGTTTTTTTAGCAAATTAACCACCGGTGGTGTAAAAATCACGGGTAGTGAATGAAAAAGTCAGGTTGTAAGGCCTGAAAATCAATAATAAACCTACGAGAACCTCATGAAAACAGAACTAATTAACGAAGCGTTGCAGTTTGAGCAACAGAAGCTGACCCTAAGAACGACAAGTGATCGTATTGTGGCTTCGAGAAAAGCGAAAGAACTTATCCTCCGATTGAACGAGATATATAAGGAGACAAAGGACGCCACTATCATGGACCTGATGAAGCGGCTTACGGTGATCAAACGTAAGGTAGAAAAAAGACTGAAAGGCAGACAGGATCTGCTGGCATAAACTATAAGACCCGAAACCGATGTTCGGGTTTTTTATTGGTCATCCCACTCGGTGTCCCATTCGGTTCCGGGAGTCCTGGCGACGTATACTATTTTCGACTTATACACCCAGCACCAAAGAGGTTTCTTCTTATAAGTGTAACGCCATTCTTCATCATTGAAATTTGCCCTGCCAAGGAGTTCAGCAGCTCTTGATACGGCCAGTGATTCCGAATTGAAGTTTACAATGATCTCATAGAGCGGGTTGTTGTTTTCATTTCCGAAGTAAAGCACCAGGTTTTCCACATCCTTGCTGCCAATAGCCAGCGAATATACAGTTCTAAAACTTTCTTCGTTCTCCAGCTTGGCCTCCGGGAATCGATCTGCGAAGTTGCTTTTCGACATTCCGAATTTTATCTTCTTAGAGATCTCGGGAGGGAAAGGTTTCCTGATCTTCTCATTTTGACCGACTGCACTGAGGCTTCCCAGCACTATCATTAGGATAAAAAGTACAGGGGCAGTTTTGGTTCTTAATGCTGTTTTCATAAGTCTGCGTTTGAATTTGAAAGCTACGGAATTTTTGTGAAGTTATTCCATGTTAACGGGTATTAAAAATACATCTGCATCCTTACGGTTTTTCCCCGAACATAAAACACTGAACAGTTCGTCCGGGAACGCATCGACAAAGTCGAATGTTTCTTTTTTTCCCAAAAATCAAAATAGAAACCACACGACTTTCGGTTGTCCTTCGTCTCGGCTGCGCCTCGCTCAGGATAAACTTCGATTCGATAGAATGACAAAGAAGAACAAACAACAAACCATAAACAGCGAACTTTTTTCCAGGATTCATTTGCCTTCGGCAAATGTTCCTTTGTTCCCAAAAGTCAAAATACAAACCACGCGACTTCCAATCGCTGGTTTTTTGTTTCAAAAAAATCTGAAAGTAAACTTTCATCATTTTCTCAAACAAAAAACCCATCTCGCTTTTGCGGATGGGTTTGTATTTATTGTGGTACCTCCAGGAATCGAACCAGGGACACACGGATTTTCAGTCCGTTGCTCTACCAACTGAGCTAAGGTACCTTACTTGGGCCTGCGCCTTCCGATACATCCACCAGAGGCGGATGCATAAGAGGGTGCAAATATAACCGATATTTGAACTTTGCAAAACATAAAATTAAAAAAACTTCCCGGCTTTTTCAATTTAATAGCCCATTAACATCTCCTATAGGATACAAGTTGTACTTTTAGCACTTTACTTCCTGTAATGAATCTTATTTTAGACGTAGGGAATACCCGAAATAAGCTAGCTGTTTTTTCTGAAAACCAGTTGTTGAAAAAATACACCTGCAACCCCGGGGATACCCTGGACACCCTGAATCAGATATATTCAGATTACCCCGAAATCGATAGCTGCATACTTGCATCGGTGGGAGTATTGCCGGAATCCGTCCTTGATCTGCTAAAGGAACGATCCCCAGTGGTAATACTCGACAGCGAGACCCGTGTACCTTTCAATAACGGGTACGGATCTCCTGCCACCCTGGGAGTGGATCGAATTGCGCTCGCCAGCGCAGCAGCTACCATATATCCTAATAACAATACTCTTGTGATCGATGCAGGGAGTTGCATTACTTACGATTTTATTTCTGAAGGAAACACATATATGGGTGGTGCTATCTCCCCAGGGATCAAGATGCGCTACAAAGCATTAAACGACTATACGGCCAACCTGCCGCTTTTAGAGCCAGAACTTCCATTAGTAAGTACTGGGACAGATACTGTAAGCTCAATTCAAAGCGGTGTTTTACAGGCTGTCGTTTTTGAAATGGAGGGATTCATCTCCATGTACAGAGAGAAATATGCTGATTTAACAGTTATTTTAACAGGTGGAGATGCTCATTTTTTGCGAGATAGCCTAAAAAGTGACATATTTGCCAACTCAAATTTCCTGCTGGAAGGTTTGAATTTCATCTTAGAATATAATAAACATTGATGTTGAAACGAATCACAGTTGTAGTACTGCTGCTAATCGCGGTAACGGGTCATGCTCAGGAAGGAACAGTTTCACCTTATTCTTTTTACGGTATTGGAACGCTGAAGTTCAAAGGAACTGCTGAGAACCGCGCAATGGGTGGGATCAGTATTTATTCGGACAGTATCCACATGAATATTCAAAACCCCGCTGGTGTGGCCGGACTTCGCCTGGTAAATTATACCGCAGGTATCAGTCATAAGTACGAGACCATCAAAACCGAGGCAGAAAGTCAGAAAGCTAGTACAACCTCCATTGACTACCTGGCACTTGGGATTCCAATGGGAAAATTTGGAGCGAGCTTCGGATTGATCCCTTACACTGCTGTGGGTTATAATTTAATGACCGAGGATGCCGGTATCAGTACTACGTATACAGGTCGCGGAGGTGTGAACAAGGCATTTTTCGCGCTGGCCTACCAGATTACCCCGGAATTCAGTATCGGGGTCGACGCCAATTACAACTTCGGAAATATTGAGAATACGGCAGAACGCCGTGAAGAGGATATCCAGTACGGAACTGAAGAGTACAATAAATCAGACCTGCTGGGATTCAACTTCAATATTGGAGCCCAGTACAAGACCAATGTCAGCGAACGACTCTCTCTTTTCGCTTCAGCAACCTATACTCCGGAAACTAATCTTACGTCCGAAAATTCCAGGACCATATCGTCATTTCTTGTACTGCCATCGGGATCTACAACACCGATCGATGAGCGCGAAATTCAAGTGCCGGATACGGAATTTACCTTTCCTTCTCAGTACACCCTGGGATTAGGATTGGGTGAAGAGAAAAAATGGTTCGTTGGAGGAGAATACACAAATGTTACAACTAGTAACCTAAGAAACAGGTCATTTGATATAGATTTTGTTACCTTTACAGACGCCTCTAAGGTAAGGGTGGGTGGATTCTATATCCCGAACTACAATTCTATAGGAAATTACTGGAATAGAGTTGTTTACAGGGGAGGTGTTCGATTCGAGGATACAGGTATCAGTGTTAATGGTGAAGGTATCAATGAGTTTGGCATATCTTTTGGAGTTGGTCTGCCAGTAGGAAGGTTATTCTCCAATATTAATATTGGTTTTGAAGTGGGAAGGCGTGGAACAACCGACTTCGGCCTGGTACAGGAGAACTTCTTTAATACATTTATAGGTCTGTCTTTGAACGACAGATGGTTTGAGAAAAGATATTATGATTAACGAAATAAACAATTACACTATGAAGACGAAAGCTATTTTTCTTTCAGCCATGCTCGTACTTGCATTCGGGAGCAAAACGATGGCGCAGGAGAAGTGTGCTACGTTGGGTTCATTATTCATAGAACCGGCCAAAGCGAAAAATTACGAGGGTGCTCTTGCTCACTATGATAACCTGGTAAATGAATGTCCGACATATAGTATGGCGACCTACCAGTATGCGGAGAAAATGTACAAACATTTTATCGAGAACGGTGATAAAACCAAGATCGCCGATCTTGAAAAGGTGTACAAGCTTCGTATGCAATACTATCCTGCCAAGACCAAAGAAGGTGAACTGATGATGAAGATGGCACAGGTGAAGTTCGATAACGAAATTGGCACCAAAATGGATCAGTTCAATGCTTTCGATGCTGCCTTCAAGAAGGATGAAGATGAATTTACGAGTCCGAAAAGTCTCTACACATACTTTTCCCTGGCTGTGGATCTGTTCAATGCAGGTGAAAAACCTATAGACGACGTCTTCGATCTGTACGATATCGTTATTCAGAAGATAGAGAAGGAAGAAGGTAAACTGGCATCTGCACTTACCATGTTACTGGATAAGCAGGAAGCAGGAACTAAACTGACTTCAAAGGAAGATCGTAAACTGAATGCATACGAAAAGAACCTCGAGGCATACGGAAAAGTAAAGGGAAGTGTTGATGGTAAGTTGGGTCAGTTGGCCGATTGCCCGAACCTTATCCCACTTTACGAAAAGGACTTCGAAAACAAGAAAACCGATGTCAACTGGCTGCGTAGAGCTGCAGGTAGACTAAGTGCGAAGGACTGTGATACTCCATTGTTCTTCCAGTTGGTGCAGCAGTTACACACCCTTGAGCCGTCGGCAAAATCAGCTTACTACCTTGGTAAACTAGCTGAAAAGGATGGTAAGGGAAGTACGGCACTTGATTATTTCAACCAGGCCGCTGAACTTGAAACCAATCCAGGTGATAAGGCCAAAGTTTACTACAGTATTGCTGAGAATTTCCGCAAGAAAGGAAGTTTCGGACAGGCGAGAAGTTACTATATGAAAATGGTTGAGGTGAAGCCATCAGCAGGTATCGCTTACCTTAAGATCGCTAATATGATCGCTAATAGTGCGAACAGCTGTGGTAACACTGTATTCGAAAAAAGAGCGATCTACTGGAAAGCTGCGGAGATGGCCGATCGTGCCGCACGTGTTGATGGATCAATCGCCTCTAATGCCCGTAGCGCTGCCAGCAGTTACAGGGGAAGAGCTCCGAGCAAAAGTGATATCTTTACTGAAGGTATGGCTGGTAAAACCATTACATTCAATTGCTGGGTGGGTGGTAGCGTTCGCGTGCCGAGTCTATAAGAATGAACAAAATACAACATATGATCACTGGCGTGATGGCTGCATTGACAGTCATCACGCTTTTTTCATGTGAAAGTAATTACAGGAATATCCAGAAGTTGAGTCTAAAGGACGGAGCACCGGTAGGTGTGGCGCGAAATATCAATGTGAAATACACAGACTCGGGCAGGATCGTTGCAAATCTTATCTCTCCTCTTCGCAATGACTATACAAACCTGGGCTTTCCTTACCAGGAGTTTCCCGAAGGAGTGGATGTCTACTATTGGAATGAGAATGACGAGGTGACAACTGTGACCTCCGATTTTGCCACTCGTTACGACGACAATAGCATTGTCGATCTGCGAAAAAATGTTGTATTGGTGACCAGTGATAGTCTGACACTTAAAGCGGAGCAACTGTACTGGGACCAGAAGAATCAATGGGTTTTTACCGATCAACCCTACCGCATTATCTTTAAGGACGGATCCTACAACGACGGTGCTGGATTCGATTCGAGCGAGGATTTCACCGAATTCCTGTCTCGTACCAATGTGGGTGAACAGATCATCGATCGGGAAGTCATGAACGAAAATTCAGAGAATAACAATGGGCAATAAGATCTACCGCCTTTTCGAATACGCCTACCTCGGTATGGCTGCCTTTTCAATTTACCTGGTTATCACGAACTGGGAAGACAACAGAAACAGGGCATATTTATTTGCTTTCTTTACCGTTGTCGCTATCTTTATGTTCTTCTTCAAAAGAAATTTCCGAAGAAAAATGGAGAAGCGCAATAACAACCGTTGATGGAATACAGCCTGGTGATCATTGTATGTATGCTGATCCTATCCGCATTCTTTTCGGGTATGGAGATCGCTTATATCTCTTCGAACAAGGTACACATAGAGATCGAAAAGAAGCAAAGCGGCTTTCTTGCAGGTGTGCTGAAAAAGATCACTAAGAGACCTTCCAAATTCATTGCGACCATGCTGGTGGGTAATAATATTGCCCTGGTGGTGTATGGTTTTTTCATGGGTGATATCCTGATGGGACTTCTGCCCCTCACCGGATTCAGTAGTCTGCTGGTTCACACCGTGATCTCTACTCTCATTATCCTTTTGACTGCGGAATTCCTCCCGAAGGTATTCTTCCAGATTTATGCGAACAAGCTGGTTAAGGTATTCGCTTTTCCGGCCTATTTGTTCTACCTGCTCTTTTCTGTGATCTCCGAATTCGTTATCTGGATATCGGATGTGGTCCTGCGGGTATTTTTCAAGACAAAGGGTGATCACGTGCAACTGAGTTTCAGTAAACTGGAACTGGGAAACTATATCAGTGAGCAGATGGATACCATGGAGTTACACGATGAAGTGGATTCGGAAATACAGATATTTCAGAATGCCCTGGAATTTTCAGAAGTTAAATCCAGGGAGGTCATGGTACCGAGGACAGAAGTAGTTGCCGTAGACCTGAATACTTCCATAAACGACCTCACCAAGCTATTTACCGAAACCGGCCTTTCCAAAATTATTGTGTACAAGGAAAGCATCGATGATATTGTAGGTTATGTCCATTCCTTTGAGCTTTTCAAGAAACCCCCGGCAATTAAGAAAATACTGATCCCTGTAATATTCGTTCCGGAGACGATGCTGGCAAAGGATGTGCTGAATATCCTAATCAGGCGCCGTAAAAGTATAGCGGTTGTGATCGACGAATATGGCGGTACCTCCGGTATTATGACGGTTGAGGACATCATCGAAGAGTTGTTCGGTGAGATAGAGGATGAGCACGATTCGGTGGCTCTTATCGAAGAACAGCTTGGAGAAAATCACTATAAATTCTCGGCAAGACTGGAAGTAGATTACCTGAACGAACAATACAACTTCAATCTTCCGGAAAGCGAGAATTATGAAACCCTGGGAGGTATGATCGTGAACTACACTGAAGAGATCCCGAATGAGAACGAAACCGTGATCATTGAAAATGCGATCTGTACCATGCTCGAAGTTTCAAATACCAAAATTGAACTGGTCGATCTCAAGATCAATCCCGAGCCCTAGATTTTCAAAGCATTTTTTTTATATCGAACCTTTTATAAATGAAGGGAAAATGCTATTTTCGCCCCCTAGTAATTTGACAGAAAGATGGCAATATTAAACAGTATTAGAAAAAGAGGTATCTTCCTCATATTGATCATCGCGATGGCGCTATTCGCCTTTATTTTGAGCGATGTGTTGACGCGTGGTGGTGGATCGAGTGTAGAGAACACGATTGGAACGGTGAATGGAGTGGATATCGATAGGGAAGAATTCGCTAATCTCGTAGAAAATACCCAGAACTCCATGGGCCCGAATGCCAATACAAACCAAGCCATGAAAATGGTTTGGGACCGTGAGGTTCGGCGTATCCTGCTGGAGGAGCAATACGACAAACTGGGATTGAGGGCAGAGAATGACCAGATCAATGAAGCTCTTGGTATCTACCTTGCAAATGATCCTACCTTCCAGGATGAGAACGGGAATTACAGCGAATTGAAGATGCTGGAGTACGCAGCACAGGTGAAGGCCAATGCACAATCCAACCCTGCTGCTTATGAGGCCTGGAACAACTATATCAAGTCTGTGGCGAATACGGTACTGGAGAACAGCTACCTTGGCATGCTGCGTGGCGGTTTGTCTTCAACTATTGCCGACGGTGAGCAACAATACAGGTTCGAGAACGATAAGGTGAACCTCCAGTATGTTTATATACCTTACACTTCGATCGATGATGCCAGTATTGAAGTAAGCGAGGAAGAGATCGCAACCTATATCAAAGCGAATCCGAAGAAGTTCGAAGTGGATCCACAAGTGGATTTCCAGTATGTACTGATAGAAGAAAACGCCTCTCAACAGGATATAGATGATGCGCGAACAAACATTTCGGCCTTGTTGGAAGATGATTACGAGGACAATGAACTAACCAAGACCAAGGACACCATACTTGGTTTCAGGAATACAAAGAATAATGCTGATTTTGTGAATGCGAATTCCGATACACCATACACAGACAGATGGTACACCCAGGAACAGCTTCCAAATGCTATCAAGGACACCATGTTCGATCTTAACGAAGGCGATGTTTACGGTCCTTACCAGGTAGACAAGACCCTTAACCTTACGAAAGTTATTCGCAAGCGTCAGCTTCCGGACAGCGCAAGAGTTCGGCATATCCTGGTTCCAACCGGGTTCAACAGAACGGATAGCATCACAAGAACCGATGCACAGGCGAAAAAGACAGCCGATAGCCTTCTTACCATACTAAAAGGAAACAGGTCGCGATTCGCTTCTTTTGTAAAACAATTCTCTTCGGATACCGGAAGTATTGAGAACGACGGGGTATACGAGTGGTTTGAATACACAAAAATGGTTCCTGCCTTCAGGGATTACTCATTCGAGCAGTCACAAGGAGATATGGGGGTTGTAAAAACAAACTTCGGATACCACATTATTGAAGTGCTGGGACAAAAGGATTTTAAAAATGTGGTTAAGATCGCGACGATCACCAAGGAGATCGAACCGTCGGAAACAACGATCAACGAAGTGTTCGCTAAGGCGACTAATTTCGAGATCGAAGCCGCCGGAGGAGATTTCTCAGAAATAGCTGCGGCACAGGAACTAACAGTTCGGCCGGTAAATAAGGTTGGGCAACTGGATGCTAACATTCCGGGGATCGGTAACGGACGTTCGATCGTGAACTGGGCGTTCAACGAAGAGACCAGCGTAGGGGATATCAGCAGGTTTAACGTTTCTCAGGGTTATGTTATCGCCCAGCTTACAAGGAGGTCGCCACGAGGCTTGCAAAGCGTTGCTGAGTCATCGGCTGTAGTGACTCCGATTCTCAGAAATAAGAAAAAAGCGGCCCAGATCATCGCGAATGCAACCGGCAGTAACCTTCAGGAAGTTGCGGCTTCCCAGAATGTGACTGTTCAAACAGCAACAGCGGTAACCATGGCTGCTCCAACAATTCCCGGTGCCGGGAATGAGCCAAAGGTGGTGGGAGCTGCCTTCGGAACAGAGCCCGGAAATGAAACAGCTTTGATCGAAGGAAAGACCGGAGTTTTCAAAGTTAGAGTAACAGCATTGAATAAAGCGCCGGATCTCGATAACTATTCTTCCTATGCAAACCAGGTAAATACTGTGGTTTCACAAGGGATGAGTACGAATCTGTTTAACGCCTTGAAAGAAACGGCCGATATAGAAGACAACAGGGCAGTGTTCTATTAAGAACCGGCTCTTCATTAATGGGTGGTTGTTTGAAGAAGAGAGGATCTGCGTCCAGCAATTCTCGCTTTAATGGGATCTGAGTGAAATTCAGGTTGTTATTAAGGATTCTTTTTCAAAGAACCACTTTTTATTTTATCATTTCTGAAAAGGCCAGTTGAGTGTGAAATCCTTTTTCAGAAAAATATTTCAAATCTTCCCTGCTGCCACTCACCATAACAAAGTCACCACCCCAGGCACCAAGACTTTTTACCAGCCCCGGATAATCTGCAAAAAGACGATCCTTGACCGTTGGAAGTCTGAGCAATTGTGAAATGATTGCTTCGTGAAGTTCAAGCAATTGCCTGAAATCGATCAGGCTTGTACAGGTGAGGATCTCCATGGAGATCTTCGAAATACGGGCAATGATGGTTTCGTCAACTTCAATCTTCCTGTATGCCTCAATTCCTTCCCTGCTATCCTGTTTTTGATTGAGGTGGATAAAGTGCAATTCATCACTGAACGGCCAGTTGATACTAACCCGGGTCACTTTAGGTTGCCTGTCTGTGACCGAGTAAAGCAGGGGTGTGTCTGAACTGGCAGCAGCAATATCATAACCGCTCCCCCCAAAACTATTCCAAAGCAGGGTGTAGGGGTTTACTCCCGCCCATTGGGCAATATTGTTCAGAAGGGTAGAAGAGCTTCCAAGTCCCCAATCTCGCGAGAAATCCAGTATTGTGGTGACATTGGAGCAATCATTATCTTTGAGAAAACCGGGATTCAGTTTGTTGGCTTCCCTTAACATTCGAACAAGCGTAGCAGTGATCTCGTCGGTTTCCTTGCTCGAAATGTCCTCATCGACCTGAAATGTATTTTCATACCAGCAGTTCCCTTCGTGGTCCAGGCTTTGCCAGTGTATTCCTTTTACTTCAACTTTTGCGACCCGGAGGGATTGGGAAAAAGATGTTGGAATGGCCAATGCCAGGGCTCCGTCGAGTACAAGATATTCGCCGGTAAGTAACAATTTTCCATTACTGCGATACCGCTGCATACTAATTTCTTAGTTTCTCGATGAATTCCACAGCTGCGCTGTGTGAGACCGTATTCTTTGTAAAGTGTCGGATCGCCTTCTGTTTCTCCTCGGAAGTGGCCTCCATCTGGTTCAGGATGTTCATCAGGTGCATCTTCATATGTCCTTGCTGAATTCCTGTAGTTACCAGCGACCGGATAGCCGCAAAGTTCTGCGCCAGTCCTGCCACCGCGGCGATCATCATGAGCTCGCTGGCCGATGGCTTCCGAAGTAATTGTAAGGCAAATTTAACCAGGGGGTGCAAGCTCGTCAATCCACCAACCGTACCCAGCGCCAGCGGAACTTCTATTGAGAATGTGAATGTGTCTTCATCTATCCTGGCATCGGTAAGGCTGGTATAATTTCCATTACGTGATGCATAGGCGTGAACTCCTGCTTCAACCGCGCGGAAGTCGTTACCTGTAGCCAGTACAACCGCATCTATCCCGTTCATGATCCCTTTATTGTGGGTTACGGCCCTGCGTATTTCCACCTTCGCCATTTCCACGGCACGAACAAAGTTATCCGCGAATTCCTTTCCGTCAATATCTTCTGTAGAGAAATGATCAAGCTCACAACTTACCCAGGCTTTTACAAGGCATTCCGGGACGTAATTCGAAAGGATACTGAGCACTACTTTCGGACCCCGACCTTCTGTTTCGAATGCCTGATAACCATTCGCCTCCGCTTCAAAAGTATCGGCGATCTCTTCCAGGCAGGAATTGATGAAATTCGCTCCCATGGCATCCAGGGTCTCAAAGGTGCAATGCAGTTCGTAATATCCCATCAGCTTCGAGGTTTCATCCTTGAGTTCGATTTCGATCAGCCCGCCTCCACGGGCTTTCATGTTCTTCTGAATTTCGGAGATCGACCCTATGAGCTTTTCTTTTACTTCGGAAAAAAAAGAGAACAAAACGGCTGGATTTCCGAAGTAATCAATATGCACCTGTCCGGTTTTTACGGTCGAGATCACTTCCGCCTTGAATCCACCGCGATTCATCCAGAATTTAGCAGCGTTACTGGCCGCTGCAACCACCGAGCTCTCCTCGATAACCATGGGCAGCGCGTATAATGTATCGTTTATTTGGAAATTCGGAGCTACGCTGAACGGGAGGTAGTAGTTGGAAATGGCGTTCTCGGTAAATTCATCGTGCATTTCCTGCAATCGGTCATCGCTATTCCAGTATTTTTTCAGGGTTTGTATGGCTGTTGCGTCGTCGTTGAAATACGCTTCAGCCAACCATTTGATTTTATCATGTTTCGATTTTTTTGAAAATCCAGAAACCGGGATACCCATAAGGCGTTTAGTTTGAAACACAAAGATAGTATTTCTGCAGGATGAAATAGGGCCTGTATATCAAACAAATTGCCTGTATTTAACATAAAAACTACCGGTTTTTCCCGAAATTTTAGTAAACTTGACGTAACAAAAATTTAACACGTTGAAACGAATTTTTTCCGTTCCCCTGCTAACGCTATTCCTGGCTGTTGGCGTATCCACCCAAGCTCAGCAAAAACAAATAACCTTAGAAGATATCTGGGGTGGGACATTTAGGACGGAACGACTTGATGCTCTGCATTCGTTGGCTAATGGCAAGGAATATTCGGTGCTGAATTACAATCGAGCCGAAAGTGCGTCCACGGTGGATGTATACGAATATGCAAGTGGAAAAAAGGTTAGGACACTTGTGAATTCCAAAGACCTGAAGGGCATCAACTATATCATTTCCTATGAATTTAGCCCGGACGAGTCTAAATTATTACTCGCCACTCAGTTGAAACAGATCTACCGCAGGTCTTCTGTGGGTACATATTATGTCTACGACATTGTAACCAAAGAACTTTCGCTGGTATCGGAGAAGCAAATACAGGAACCTACCTTCAGCCCGGACGGAAACAAGATCGCCTTTGGAAATAATAACAACATCTACATCGCCGACCTTGTCAACAATGTGGAAACCCAGATCACCTTCGATGGCAAGCAGAATAGCATTATCAACGGTATTACAGACTGGGTCTATGAAGAGGAATTTGCCTTTGTGAGAGCTTTCGACTGGAGTAAGGACAGTCAGCGAATCGCATATATTCGTTTTGATGAAACGGACGTGCCCAGGTTTTCGATGGACGTCTACGGAACCGAACTGTATCCTAGTCAGCAGGTCTTTAAGTATCCGAAGGCTGGGGACCCTAACGCCGACGTGTCACTTCATATATATGATCTCAGAACGACATCGTCCACTGAAGTCGATCTTTCCAAATACAACTGCTATTACATACCGAGGATCTTATGGACAAGTGATCCGAATATTCTGAGTGTACGCGTAACTAACAGGCATCAGAACGAACTGGACCTGGTGTTCGTTGATGCAAGGGATTTGAGTACAGCACTGATCCTGAAGGAAACGGATCCCGCTTATGTGGATGTTACGGACGACCTGACCTTCCTCAACGACAACAGCTTTATCTGGACCAGTGAGAAGAGCGGCTGGAATCACATTTATCATTACGACCGAAAGGGAAAACTAATCAACCAGGTGACCGATGGGGATTGGGAGGTGACTCGTTTCTATGGTTTCGATCCGAATACAGGAAGGATCTATTACCAGAGTTCGGAAGATGGAAGCATTAACAGGGGGGTGTACTCCGTTTCCCAATCAGGTAAGAACAAAGTAAAGTTGTCTTCTAAAACCGGCACTAACAGCGGATCCTTCAGTGCAGACTACTCCTATTTCATCAATACTTACTCGAATGCCGAAACACCCTATGTCTTTTCACTGCACCAGGCGAAGGATGGCAAGGAGCTGAGAGAGATCAAGAACAATAATGATTTGAAGCAAAAAGTAGCGGGTTATGCTACTTCTCCCAAGGAATTCAGCACGATCTCTGTAAATGGTGAGGAATTGAATATGTACATGATCAAGCCCAGGGACTTCGACCCAAATAAAAAATATCCTCTTTTCATGTATCAGTATTCCGGCCCGGGATCACAGAATGTTGCCAATCGCTGGGGAGGAGCAAACGATTACTGGCACCAGATGCTGGTTCAGCAAGGGATGATCGTGGCTTGTGTGGATGGCAGGGGAACCGGGCTCAAAGGGCGCGACTTCAAAAAAATGACACAGAAGGAACTTGGAAAATACGAAGTTGAAGACCAGGTGGCAGTTGCTGAAAAACTGGGTGAATTACCTTATATCGATGAAGATCGAATTGGGATCTGGGGATGGAGCTATGGTGGCTTTATGTCGTCCAATTGCCTGTTCCAGGCCCCTGAAACCTTCTCGATGGCCATCGCTGTTGCCCCTGTAACCAGCTGGAGATTCTACGATACCATCTATACCGAACGCTATATGGAAACTCCCCAGGAGAACCCTGATGGGTACGACAACAATTCTCCCATCACTCATGTGGATAATCTGAAAGGAGATTTCCTGCTTGTTCACGGTAGTGCCGACGACAATGTCCATGTGCAGAATACTATGAGGCTGGTTGAAGCATTGGTCCAGGCCGATAAAGACTTCGAATGGATGATCTACCCGGATAAGAATCACGGTATTTATGGCGGAAATACACGTATCCACCTGTACAAGAAAATGACCCGCTTTGTTCAGGAATCCCTCGGATCTGCGGAACCTGAGAAGCTTATCCAAATAAAGAATTAGCATAGCAATTTCGACACATATCTAACTAAAAAACTCTCTATGGACTCTGTCTTTCAAAATCAAAAAAAGCTCTTCGGTCACCCGGTAGGCTTGTATATCCTGTTCTTAACAGAAATGTGGGAACGCTTTTCATATTATGGAATGCGTGCAATATTGGTTCTTTACCTAACCACGGAAACGGCAGGGATCAATCCCGGATTGGGATGGGCCAACGATAATGCCCTGGTGCTTTATGGTTGGTATACCATGTTCGTTTATGTGGCTTCCATCCCGGGGGGAATTATTGCGGATAAGTTAATAGGACAGAAGAAGGCGGTATATGTTGGAGGTCTGTTATTGGTGGCAGGGCATAGTATTCTTGCGATTGAAGAAGTTTGGGCGTTTTACACCGGTTTGATCCTTATCGTAATGGGAGTAGGTATGTTGAAACCTAACATCTCAACAATGGTAGGTGGACTATATCCTAAGAACGAGCAGAACAAGCGGGACATGGGATTCTATATTTTCTATATGGGGATCAACCTGGGCGCGGCCGCAGCAGCATTAGCAGTGGGTTATGTTGGTGAGAACATCGGTTGGCACTGGGGATTCGGTATGGCAGGTGTAGGGATGCTCTTAGGACAGCTAACATATATGCTGGGACAGAAACACCTCACGCACGTAGGAAACCTGGTTGTGGATACCCGTAGTGAGGAAGAAAAGAAAGAATCGAAAAATTTACTTGTCTCGATATTCCACCATACGAATTCAATAATTGGTTTTGCGATCATGGTGCTCGCAGGGTCTGCTATTTGGGTTTTCGGAGGTTCATGGTCGTATGGATTGCTGATGATAGGTCTTGCCTTTGCAGTAGGAGTTGGTATAGTGGTGTATAACGACGGGAACAAAGTGGAGAAGGACAGGATACTTGTAACCTATCTGTCATTCCTTATCATTATAATTTTCTGGGGATCATTTGAACAAGCCGGTGGACTATTGAATTTATATGCAGATCAGAAAACCGACCTTAGATTGGGCAGTTTTGATGTTCCGGCCAGTTGGTTCCAATCCGTGAATGCAATATTTATTTTGATATTCGCTACCATCGTTGGTAGTTTCTGGGTTTGGTGGAAGAACCGGAAGAGGGAATCGTCATCGCTGTTCAAAATGGCTGTAGGGGTGATCATCATGGGTTGGGGATTCTTCTTTATGACTATCGCCAGCCAGGAAGTTGGATACGATGCATCCGGTGAGGTGATCGCAAAATCAGGTATGCAATGGCTTATCCTGGCCTACTTGTTCCATACATTGGGAGAATTATGTGCTTCGCCAGTAGCCCTTTCGTTCATCACTAAACTAGCCCCGGAACGCTGGATGGCGTTTATGATGGGGGCTTATTTTGCTGCCACAGGTCTTGGGAACAAACTCGCAGGATTCCTGGGTGAATCTGCTACGGAATTAGGGGAATTCACCATTTTCACTGGTATCGGGGTTTTCTGTACCATTATAGGAATTTTGGTGATACTCATCATAAAACCATTGAAACGACTTACTCATGGTGCCGAGGATATCAAGGCCGATGATAACGACGAAGCTGAAGGATTCGAACTAGCTGAAAACCAATAACGACTTTTATGAAAACAAGTATTGAGAATTTATTTAAAGATAAGGTACTAGGTCACCCGGCCGGTTTATTCGTATTGTTCTTTACCGAGATGTGGGAACGATTCTCATTCTACGGAATGCGGATCCTCCTGGTTCTTTTTCTAACAGCACCCCTGTTAAGTGACAATCCCGGATGGGATTGGCCCAGGGAACATGCCTTGGCTTTAATAGGAACTTATGCTTCATTACTTTATTTGACACCGATCATTGGTGGCTGGATAGCGGATAAAATTACCGGTTATAGGGTCGCAGTCGTAATTGGTTGTCTTATAATGACCTTGGGCCATGCGTCCATGGCACTGGAAACGACCATATCGTTCTATCTGGGATTGGCTTTACTGGTAATCGGAACAGGATTCTTCAAGCCTAATATCACCTCGATGATCTCCGAGATGTACAAGGGTAAGGAATCGAAGAAAGATGGCGCTTATACGATATTCTATATGGGAGTTAATGCGGGAGCATTCTTTGGTATGATGTTATGCGGCTATTTGGCAGAAACATACGGATGGTCGTACGGATTTGGTCTTGCAGGTATTTTCATGATGTTAGGGATGTTACAATTCTGGAGAGCTAAGAAACTCTTTGGAAAAGTAGGTGAGAAACCTTCTCTCATTCACGAAGTTGAATTACCTCAGAATATAAACGAAGAAAGTCCGGCCGAACAACCTGAGACCACCGAACCAACCAAACTGAATCCTTTTACAATGTTCGACAAGATCCTTATGATTCTTGCGGCAGCGGGAGGACTGCTCTATCTCTTCAATGACCCATTGGAGAAAATTGGTGACATCAACTTATTGCCTTTCGAATTTGCCGGCTTAAGTGGTAGTAATGTTGTAGTGCTTTTTGCGCTCATAATGTTCCTTGTTCTGCTGGTTATTCGAATTACCAGATATCTCCCTGTAGTTCGCGATCGAATTATAGCGGTGGCGATATTTGGATTGTTCACGGTTTTCTTCTTCTCATTCTTTGAACAATCACTGGGTTCCATGACCTTATTCGCGAGGGATTATACAAACAGATCACTAACAGGAAACTCGGCATTGGTCTTCAAGATCGTCGACGCTCTCCTTACTACTGTTCCGCTCATAATAATTTCGTGGGTGCTTGTTCTTTTGGCTAAAAAGACCTTTTCGAAGATCGGGATGTCCAATATGATCCTGGCCGTCGCATTTGCCGGATTATGGTTCCTTGTGATCTGGAGATTAGTGGATAAATTCTCTCAGGAAGGAAACGAAGTTGACGCAACCTGGTTTGGTATTCTTAATTCATTCTTCATTATTACGTTGGCTCCTTTGTTTTCAAAATGGTGGGAAAGCAAATACAATCCGAGTGCCGCTATGAAATATGGTCTGGGGCTGATCCTGCTAGGTTTGGGCTTTGCGATCTTGTCCTACGGATCGGCTGATATCCCATCCGGGGCGAAAACAGCCTCAGTAAGTATGGTATTTCTGATCCTGGCCTATTTATTACACACCATGGGTGAACTTTGTTTGTCACCGGTTGGTCTATCCTATCTCAGTAAATTGGTGCCTGCCCGAATGATTGGTTTCATGTTTGGGGTTTGGTACCTGGCGATCGCGGTAGGACAAAAAGCTGCAGGAACTATGGGTGGAATGATCGATAAGATCTCTGAACAGTACTCCCTGAGTACTTTCTTCCTCATCTTTACCCTTATACCTATTGGAGTAGGGATATTATCAATCTTACTTAATCCTGTACTGAAACGACTCATGCACGGAGTAAGGTAAACACAATACTATCGACCAAAAAACGTTCCTTTTTTGGAACGTTTTTTGTTACATTTCAAATGAAAATTGCTGATGATGAAACACTTACTATTTGTTATTATTCTGCTTTCAGCCGGGATGCTATCTGCCCAGGAGATCAATTGGATGTCCATGAATGAAGCCCTGGAAGCACAAAAGAAAGAGCCTAAAAAGATACTCATGGATGTATACACCACCTGGTGTGGCCCATGTAAATTGATGGACAAGAATACTTTCGGTAACAAGAAGGTGGTCGATTTTGTCAATAAACACTATTATGCGGTGAAGTTCAACGCTGAAGGTACCGAGGAGATTACCTACCAGGATTTCACCTATACCAATCCTAATTACCAGCCCGAGAGGAGAGGGAGGAACGCAACGCACTTCTTTGCCGATGCGCTTCGACTGCAGGGTTATCCGAGTATTGTGTTCTTCAAGGATAATGGTGACCTAATACAATCCATCCCCGGGTATAAGACACCACAGCAGTTCGAGATCTACCTGAAAATGATCGCGAATGACGACTATGCCGACATCACTACTATGGCGGCCTGGAAAGAATACCAAAAGAATTTTAAAGGAACGTTCTAGGAGTAGCTTTAAGTTAAGTGTTTCACTACTCCAGTATGAAAGCTCCGCTGTCACCGGTATGGTGAAAGGGGAGCTTTCTGTTCAAACAGCTTCTTCTCCATCGTTTTACGTACGAGTGATAATTACTTCCGTCTGCAACGACCTGTTCCGGATTTAGTGAGTCGATAAGCCGGTCGAGGTGTATCCTGGGACTGTCTCTCAATAATAAAACATCTACTTTTCCCCGCCTGGGATATATCGAGTTGCTGTCCACAACCAGCATCGTTTTATTTCTGAATCGCCAAACAGAAGGCATGTCTGTTTCAGAATAAAACCTGATGCCTTCATCTTTTCTGAAGTCCTTGATCGGGAATTGGTCACTGTAACTGTTTGTGTCGCATTTCATTATTAAAAGTTTACGATCAGACTGCACTCCAATGAGCGAAGACCTGGACTTGTGAAAGACGATCATTCTTTCACCTTTGTTCTCTAATTCGGCCACACAAATACTACTTAGAAATACGATTATGGTGAACAGGAGGTTCCGAAGGTGAGAATACCTGAATTCGTTCAACAGTTTCACCATAAATATAAGGACCAGGTAAGAGCAAAGCAAGACGGGTAGCTCAAGGTTGATGTCTTTAATGACGAAGGCTTGTTGTTCGGAAATCCATCGAACAAAGTTGTTTAGAGTTCGCAATAGTAAACTTACAACATCAACCAACCAATTGGGCAACAGGTTCACGCCCGAAAGTAAAACTGTGAGCAAACCGGTTCCAACTAAGATCCCGATAAATGGCAGGATCACAAGGTTTGAAAGCAAAAAAAGACCGGGGAACTGGCCGAAATAATAAATACTCAGAGGGGCTACCCCCAGTTGGGCGCAAACAGATACCGAAATTACACTCCAGGCGAGTTTGTCCGGGTAGAACTTCGGACTGTAGATTTTGCGAAACAGCGGGTGTAGCCAAATAATGAAGAACACGGCCAGGTAACTCAGTTGAAACCCAACTTCAAATAACCACTTCGGATTCCACAGCAAAAGGAAGAAGAATGATAGGAACAGGGTGTTGATACTATTCGTCGGTCGGTTGAGCAATTGTGCCAGTCCGAAGAATGAGAACATGGTAACAGCCCTCGTTACTGAAGGAGAAAGCCCGGTGAGGAGTGCGTAACCCCAAAGTGTAATCACTAGAAGGATCAAGCCTGTTTTTCTTCCGTAACGAATCAATCGAAGTGGTCGTAAGATCCATTGAAGTATAAAGAAAAGGATACCCACATGAAGTCCTGAAACCGCAAGCACATGAATGGCTCCTGCAGAGGCGTAGGACTGATAGAGTTCCGGGTTGATACTGTCCCTGTGACCCAGGGTCAATGCCTGTAGTATACTAAGTTCATCATCCCCGAATGGATATGTTTCAAGCTGTTCTAAAAGTCTTTCTCGCAGCCGACGTACTTTAACGATGAATCCGTTATCAGATTCCTGCTGATGTATTATTTCGGAAGGCTGAAGATATACCTGCCTGTAA
>JAUIIU010000027.1 GCA_030431695.1 Bacteroidia bacterium
TTCCAGACGTTACGGGCGAATGACAGCTGAACGTCGTTCAAAATGAAGTTCGGATCAGCGTTCTCCTCCCCAACCTGGTTGGGGTTTACTAATAATTCAAGCTCAACTGTCTCACAGGCTGTGAAAAGCGTCAGAAGCGAAGCAAGAATTGATACTTTAAATATATTTTTCATAATAGGATTATTAATTTTTTTAGAATGTTGCTTTAACGCTAAATGAGTAACGTCTGTTAGATGGTCCAGTCTGGAAGTCAAGTCCCTGTCCGTTACCAACACCAGTACTCAATGCCTCAGGGTCAATGTTGAACGCCTGTGGGATGTTGAATGTTCTGATGTAAAGGTTCTGTCCGGAAACTGAGAATGTTACATTTCCAAATGGAGTCTTCTCTAACATCTTTTCAGATAGTGAGTAAGTAAGAGAAATATCACGAAGTCTCAGGTGAGATGCATCGTAGATACCTTGTCCTACTGGATCCACTAAGTTGATAAAGTAAACATCATTCGCACCAATTTGAATTTGGTTTTCGATTGGATTACCGCTCTCGTCCATAAGGATCTCACCAGTGTTAGGGTTGGCAAGAATACCTGGGATTACATAAGTACCCTCCCTGTTATCCACGTTCACGGTTGTTACACCACGTCTGTAGTACTGAGAAGCAGTTTGAGAGTAGATATCTCCTCCGTGCTGGTACTCAATTTGAGCAGATAAGGATAATCCTTTATATGTGAATGTATTGATCGATGTAAGGTTCCAGTCTGGGTTTGGATCACCAACTGTTTCGATTGGAAGACCAAGGTCATCACTATCGAAGATCTTACCTGTATCAGGGTTGATCAATAGCACACCATTAACTCCAATACCTTGTTGGTTTTCGAATCCTTCGATTACCGGGTTACTTGGGTCATAACGTACACCGTAGCTACCTTTGATCACACCTAGTGGCTCACCTTCAGCAGCGTAGTTTCCTAGACCGATGAATCCGGCAAATGGGAAGTCTTCTACGTCACCTAGATCAGTAACCTCATTTTCGTAAGCTGTGAAATTGTTTCTGATATCCCAGCTGAAATCTTTAGTTCTAAGCGGTGTTACGTCTAGACCAACCTCGATACCCTGGATCTCTGAACTCGCGATGTTATCAGCGATATCGTTGAAACCGGTAGAAGGGTTAAGAGGTCTGCTAGGTACGATCTGATCGTCGATAAAACGCTTATACAACGTCAGGTCAAGAGACAATCTTCTGTCGAAAAGATCTGCTTCCGCACCAACCTCGAACTCACGCTGTAGTTCTGGTTGAAGATCACGGTTCAAACGAGAATTTGGGTTAGATGCAACAGTGATAGTGTTTCCTCCCGGAGGGAAGAAAGTACCTGAAGACTGAGCTAACGCACCTCTTGTGTTATATGGGCCTGGGAAGGCAGCAGATGTTCCGTATGCTGCTCTGAACTTAAGGAAGTTCAGTGCTCCGTTAGTACTTACACCATCAAGAGATGTTGGGATGAACGATAGGGAAGCACCAGGGTAGAACAGAGATCTGTTCTCATACTCAAGTGTTGACCCCCAGTCGTTACGTCCTGAAAGTACAAGGAATAGAAAGTTGTCATATTCAAATGTTGCTTCAGCATAAGCACCAAGGATGTTTCTTTCCTGGAAGTAATCAAGTCCACCGTCATCGTATGAGGTAAAGTTGTTGTGATTCCAGAAGTTGAATACAACCTGACCAGTACTCAGGATACCGGAACGCTCGAAAGTATCTCGTCTCGCGTTGAAACCAACTACTGTAGAAAGTCCAAGATTCTCTGCGATATTGATATTACTGAAGCTCAAGTTGAAGTTGTGGTCATAGATAAAGTTGCTGATGTTAGCCGTACGGAATACACCGGTAAGGTTAACAACATCTCCTTTTGCAACTCGGAATTCCTGCGTCTCTGCATAGGTGTCAAGACCAAAACGGTAAGTTGCAATGATGTTATCAGAAATCTCGTAACTAGTGGTAATCTGACCGAAGAAACGACTGTTCAACTGCTCAGTACCAGCATAGTTCAATAACCAGTAAGGGTTGTTCTGGTCACCACGATAGTAGACACTCTCTCCCGTAGATGGGTTCTCGTATGGCAGATTCGCCAGATCAAGGTTCCTTGGGATGAAAAGCAGACGTGTAAATAACGAAATAGATCCTACAGCGTTGTTAGCCGCAATCGGTGGTGTATTTACACGAAGGTTACTATAGTTTGCTGTTGCAGTTACTGAAAACTTATTTGAAAGTTTAGTGGTACCACCCATACCAATGTTGTATCGGGTAAGACCGTTGTTAGGGATATAACCATCCTCGGTGGTATAACCGAAGTTAACGTTGTACTTGCTTCCTCCGTCACCTGGAGAACCTGCAACGTTTACAGATGTTGCATGGCCTAGTCCTGTTCTGAAGAAGTCACTAACGTTGTTCGGAGCTGCTTGGTAAGGGATCTCAAGTCCTTCAAACTGTGGGAAAATAGCCCCAAGAGTAGCATAAGGGTGGTCGATCATCAATCCCTGATCGAAGCGTGCACCCCAGTTTCCAACGAAACCTGGGTTAGGTGCGTTGTTCGAACCTTGACCATAATCGTTCTGATAGTCCGGAAGGTTAGAGATTTGGGTTGCATATACTTGTTGAGAGAAAGTAATTTCGAACTTCTTGTTAAGATCTTTCTTACTTCCGTTTTTGGTAGTGATCAATACCACACCGTTTCTACCCTGCTGTCCGTATAGAACCGCAGCACTCAAACCTTTAAGTACCTGAATAGATTCTACGTTGTTCGGATCCAAATCAAGGAAACGGCTACTGGTAATCGAGTTACCTCCGGCAAAGTTAGTTACGTTGTTAGTACCACTATCGAAAGGAACACCATCCACAACGAAAAGTGGCTGGTTGTCACCGTTGATCGAACTCTTAGAACGAATGACGAAGTTCGTACCAGAACCAGTAGCACCACCAGTACCTGTTACCTGAACCCCGGCAACTTTACCGTTAAGGGTTCTAACTACATCGGATTCCGGCTTGTTCTCAACGGCTTCCGCTTCAATTGTACTAACGGCATAACCAAGAGTCTTACGCTCCCTGGCAATACCATATCCGGTAACAACTACTTCATCAAGAACGGCTGCGTCTTCCTCCATCTGCACATCGATAGTGCTCGTAGCGCTGGTCACCGCCTGCTCCGTAGTTTTAAAACCGACGTAACTGTATACAAGCGTCTGGCCCACACTAGCCTGGATGGAGTAGTTACCATCAAAATCAGACTGAGTACCAGTTGTTGTACCCTTTACGACAATGTTAACTCCAGGTAACGGCAGTCCTCCATTATCGGACACCATTCCGGAGATTGTTTTTTCTTGTGCGAACGTAAGTTGCACTACAAACGCTAGTAATAGCGTTAAAATTCCACTAAACTTTGTTCTCATTTTATAATTTATTTGAATTAGCCAATGCCAAAAATCACAATAAAAAGTTAATTACACAACTTTTCACACTTAAAATTTGGTTTTTTTTTTACGAAAATGTTAAGCCATTGTTAGCTTCATTCAGAATCGTGAAGTAAGACTTAAGTGGATTTTTGTGTTGGAAAAATTGAAATCCTGATTTTGAGAAATTCCATTGGCAAAACTAAATTTCAACAGACCTGCTTTAGTCGATAATCCAAGCCCGATTCCGAAGCTGTACAAGTCCTCCTCCAATTGATTTATATCGTTTTCGAAATAGCCAATGTCTATAATACTATGCAGGTAGAATCCTTGGTTGAACCGATAGCGGTATTCGGTATTCAAAACGGAGTATAAACTGGCATCTATACTATTCTCGTTAAATCCCCTCATGCTGTTGATTCCACCAAAACGGAACAGTTCGTTGGTGAGAAATCGATCACTTAGTAATACACTGGTATTATTCTGAACAAATATGAGGTTGTTGTAATTGAGTTCGAACAGGTTTGAAGCCAGCAAGGACAGTCGTGTCTGGTCTTCTGTGGATTCACTGAACTTGCGCGATCCGAATTCCGAGTCAAGCACAATGTTCAGCTTGGTTGGGAAAAGCGGGTCATCCTGTGTTTTGATGAACTGAATACCGGCAATGAAGTATTGTGCATCATAGTCCAGAACATTGCTCCCGGCCAGTACCTCGTCCAGCAGGTTGCTGGATTCCGTAACCTTATAACCCACATACATGGACGAAGGTGGTGCGATCTGGTAACTCAGTTTGGCAATCTGGTCCGTGGTGACGAAAGTGCTGTCCCGTTTGAATATCTTCAGTTCCAGTTCTGCTCCCACCGGGCTGCGAAATAAATAAGGCAGTCGTACCCGCGCTCTGAAATTCTGCTGCTCGTTCCCATCAGCTTTATAATTCACCAGTAGCTGTTCTCCAAAGTTCAGGTTGTTGTTCAGTTCGAGATTCAGATAGCCATTGAACTGCAAGCGGTTGGTCTCTTCATCCGTGGCGAAACCAAGGATCCCGTCGAAGAGATTGTTGTTTCTTTTCTCAAGGTAGAAATAGACGGTGGTCTTTTCTTTTTCGAACAGCACTTCGGGTGCCTTTCTTGTGCTGACGAAGCCCAGGCCGTTCAGGACCTCATTTTGACGATTCAGTTTGGCCTTATCAAAAGACCTTCCCGTCCTGATCCCCGCATAATGTTTCAGGAAAGAAACCGGGAATTTTGGATAACCCTTTACGGCTATGGAGTCGATAGTGCGCTTACCACCTTCCTCGAGTAGAAGCTCCGCAGTGATAATTCCGTCCTTTAATCTGTTGAAATTGTCGAGTTTGATTCTCGCAAAGGCCTTTCCTTCTCCCGTCTTGATCTCGTTGAGCAATCGCAGCGACTTTTCCACTTCAGGGAAGTTCAGTATGAAGTAATCGTCCTCGAGTAAATTAGTAATACGTGAGAGTTCTTTTTTGCTGAATAGCTCGGGATTGTAATATATTTTCAGATGCCGGGATCGCTCACCCAAATTATAGGACGCGGTGAAAACGGAATCGTTCTTCCTGAAGATATCCTGCAGAACGGCTTCGAGATATCCGAATCGTTGAAGTTTGTTCTGAATGGAGTCGGCCTCCGTTCGTATGGAATTGAGGTTTGGGTATGTTGAGGGTAATTCCAGGCTGTCTTTCAGGCTTTGACTGAAAGGTATTTCTGCCTCTAATTCGAGGGATAATTCCTGGGCAGAGATGACACCTGTGCAGAAGGTATATATATTAAGGTATAAAAAAATGTAGAAAAATTGCTTCAAATGAGGTCATCTTGCTAGTGTAAAACTAACGTTTCGCAGGTAGTTTTCATATTTCCCGCTGCCAATTTTTAATTAGGTGCCGAAAATAAATATTATAGGGTTTGATTAATCCATATTAATTTTTACCTTTGCACGCCCTTTTATAGGGGAAATTGTAAAAAATATTTAAGTATAACAAGGATTTTATATGCCAACTATTTCACAATTAGTACGAAAAGGAAGAGCCAAAATAACCAAGAAGAGTAAATCGGCTGCTTTGGATTCGTGCCCGCAACGCCGCGGTGTGTGTACTCGTGTATATACTACTACTCCTAAGAAACCGAACTCTGCAATGAGAAAAGTTGCAAGGGTAAGGTTGACGAACGGAAAGGAAGTGAACGCGTACATCGGTGGTGAAGGTCACAATTTACAGGAGCACTCGATAGTATTGGTTAGAGGTGGAAGGGTGAAGGATTTGCCAGGTGTTAGATATCACATTGTGCGAGGCGCATTAGACACCGCAGGTGTTGAAGGCCGACTGCAACGTAGATCTAAGTACGGAGCGAAACGCCCTAAGAAGTAATTCAAAAAACTTTAAAGAGAAGACATGAGAAAAAGAGCAGCCAAGAAAAGACCACTTTTACCGGATCCGAGGTTTAACGACCAACTGGTTACACGTTTCGTGAATAACCTTATGTGGGACGGAAAGAAGTCTGTGGCTTTTAAAGTATTCTACGATGCGATAGATATCGTGGAAGAAAAGAAACAAGATGATGAAAAGTCGGCATTGGAAGTGTGGAAAGACGCACTTTCAAACGTGATGCCTCACGTGGAAGTAAGAAGCCGAAGAGTGGGTGGTGCAACATTCCAGATCCCTATGCAAATTAGACCAGACCGAAAGATCTCAACAGCGATGAAGTGGTTGATCCTCTTCGCGCGTAAGAGAAACGAAAAGTCTATGTCGCAAAAACTGGCTGCCGAGATACTCGCAGCTGCGAAAGAAGAAGGTGCAGCGGTTAAGAAACGTGTGGATACGCACAAGATGGCCGAAGCAAACAAAGCATTCTCACATTTCAGATTCTAAATAAAAAATGGCACAAAGAGATTTAAAATATACTAGAAATATAGGGATTGCCGCGCACATTGATGCCGGTAAGACCACCACTACTGAACGTATCCTTTACTATACCGGGGTGAGTCACAAAATTGGTGAAGTACACGACGGTGCTGCCACTATGGACTGGATGGAGCAGGAGCAGGAGCGCGGGATCACAATTACTTCCGCAGCTACTACCTGTACCTGGAACTTCCCAACCGAGAATGGACAGCCTACTGAAGATGCTAAAGGATATCACTTCAATATCATTGATACTCCCGGCCACGTTGACTTTACAGTTGAGGTGAACCGATCACTGAGGGTTCTTGATGGGCTTGTTTTCCTTTTTAGTGCTGTGGACGGTGTTGAGCCACAGTCTGAGACGAACTGGAGACTTGCCGATAATTACAAAGTGCCTCGTATGGGCTTTGTGAATAAAATGGACCGTCAGGGTTCTAACTTCCTTGCTGTTTGCCAGCAGGTGAAGGATATGCTGGGTTCCAATGCCGTGCCGATCGTACTTCCTATCGGGGAGGAAATGGACTTTAAAGGTGTTGTAGACCTTGTGAAGAACCGAGCGATCATCTGGCATGAGGAATCTATGGGATCTACTTTCGATGTTATCGAGATCCCAGAAGAACTAAAAGCTGAAGCTGCTGAATACAGAGGTAAACTTATTGAGGAGGTTGCTGGTTATGATGAAAACCTGCTTGAAAAGTTTATGGAGGATGAGGATTCTATTACTGAAGAAGAAGTGCATGCTGCACTTCGTGCTGCGGTAATGGACATGAGTATCATCCCAATGATCTGTGGTTCTGCATTTAAGAATAAAGGTGTTCAGTTCCTGCTGGATGCGGTATGTCGTTACCTTCCATCACCTGTTGATAAGGATGCTATCGTAGGTACTAATCCGGATACAGGAGCAGAAGAATCACGTAAGCCTGATGTAAGTGCACCATTCTCTGCACTTGCGTTCAAGATCGCTACAGACCCTTTTGTTGGTCGTTTAGCCTTCTTCCGCGCATATTCAGGTCGACTGGATGCTGGTTCTTATGTACTGAACAACCGTTCAGGTAAGAAAGAACGTATTTCACGAATCTACCAGATGCACTCCAACAAGCAGAACGCTATCGATTATATCGAAGCGGGAGATATTGGAGCTGCGGTTGGATTTAAAGATATAAAGACCGGTGATACCCTTTCCGCTGAAAAGTCACCAATCGTACTGGAGTCAATGGACTTCCCGGATCCCGTTATCGGTATCGCGGTGGAGCCTAAGACCAAGGCCGACGTGGACAAACTTGGGATGGCACTTGCCAAACTTGCTGAAGAGGATCCAACCTTCCAGGTAAGGACCGATGAGGCTTCCGGGCAAACTGTGATCTCGGGAATGGGTGAGCTTCACCTGGATATCATCGTAGATCGTCTTAAGCGTGAGTTTAAGGTAGAAGTGAACCAGGGGCAGCCACAGGTTGAGTACAAGGAAGCGATTACGAGAACTGCGGATCACCGTGAGGTTTACAAGAAACAAACGGGTGGTCGTGGTAAATTCGCCGATATCGTATTCACTTTAGGACCTGCTGAAGATGAGAAAGCCGTTGGACTTGAATTCGTTAACGAGATCAAGGGTGGTAACATTCCGAAGGAATTTGTTCCATCTGTTGAGAAAGGATTCAAAGAGGCTATGAAGAATGGTCCGTTAGCCGGATTCGAAGTGGATAGTATGAAGGTTACATTAAAGGATGGTTCGTTCCACCCTGTGGATTCCGATCAGCTTTCTTTCGAACTAGCGGCGAAATTAGGATTTAAAGCGGCAGCCAAGGCTGCAGGAGCTGTGATCATGGAACCCATCATGAAACTTGAGGTGTTAACACCGGAAGAGAACATGGGTGATATAGTTGGAGACCTTAACCGTCGTCGTGGTCAGGTAAATGACATGAGCGACCGTGCAGGATCTAAAGTTGTAAAAGCTGAAGTACCACTTTCTGAAATGTTTGGTTATGTGACCACGTTGAGAACGCTGTCTTCAGGACGTGCAACTTCAACCATGGAATTTTCACACTATGCGCAGACACCGACGAATATTTCGGACGAGGTGATCGCCGCAGCAAGAGGAACCGCTAACGTATAATATTTCAGCAATGAGTCAGAAAATTAGAATCAAACTAAAATCTTACGATCATAATTTAGTGGACAAATCTGCTGAAAAAATCGTTAAGACCGTAAAAAGTACAGGTGCAGTGGTAACGGGACCGATCCCATTGCCAACTCACAAGAAGATCTTTACTGTATTGCGTTCTCCACACGTGAACAAGAAGAGTAGGGAGCAGTTCCAGTTGAGCTCATACAAGAGACTACTGGACATCTACAGCTCTTCATCCAAGACCATCGATGCGTTGATGAAATTGGAATTGCCAAGTGGTGTCGAGGTAGAGATCAAGGTGTAATGATAAACTGAAGCGATTTGCTTCAAGACATGTCCGGAGCTGCGTGCGAAGGAAAAACGGAAACAAAATAAAATTCAGGGCTGAATTTATTTTGGCCCTGTTTTTTTAAACAGAAGTTTCCGAAGAAAAATAGAAAATAGTAATAATCAATAATTAATAATTATGTCTGGGTTAATTGGAAAAAAGATAGGGATGACCAGCATCTTTGACGAGAACGGAAAGAACATTCCGTGTACCGTTATCGAAGCAGGCCCCTGTGTTGTTACCCAAGTCAGAACCGAAGAGGTTGACGGGTATGAAGCTCTTCAACTTGGTTTCGATGACAAAAAGACTGCAAACAAAGCTGCCGAAGGCCATGCTAAGAAGGCCGGTACAGTTGCGAAACGTCGTGTTGTTGAATTCCAGGGATTTGAAGAGGAGTACAAATTAGGTGATACAATCACCGTGGAACACTTTGTAGAAGGCGAGTTCGTGGATGTTGCCGGAACCAGCAAAGGAAAAGGATTCCAGGGTGTGGTAAAACGCCACGGATTTGGTGGTGTAGGACAAGCGACTCACGGTCAGCACAACCGACTAAGAGCTCCTGGTTCCATTGGTGCGGCTTCATATCCTGCGAGAGTATTCAAAGGAATGAAAATGGCCGGCCAGATGGGTAATGAAAAAGTGAAAGTACAGAACTTAAGAGTGTTGAAAGTAGTTCCTGAAAAGAACCTGCTTGTTGTGAAGGGATGTGTTCCCGGGCACAAGAACGCTTACCTAACGATCGAGAAATAATGAAGGTAGCTGTTGTAGATAAAAACGGAAAAGACACCGGAAGGAAAGTGGAACTTTCCAAAGAGGTGTTCGGAATAGAGCCAAACGACCACGCTGTATACCTTGATGTGAAACAATACTTGGCCAATCAGCGCCAGGGAACGCACAAGGCAAAGGAGCGAGGAGAGATCACCGGAAGTACACGTAAGATCAAAAGGCAAAAAGGAACCGGTACCGCCAGGGCAGGTAGCATTAAGTCTCCTGTATTCAAAGGTGGTGGTAGGATCTTCGGACCAAGACCGAGAAACTACGGGTTCAAACTGAATAAGAACGTGAAGCGACTTGCCCGTCGTTCAGCTTTAAGTATAAAAGCAAATGACAAGGCGATCGTGGTAATGGAGGACCTTAATTTTGATGCTCCAAAGACTAAAGAGTTCACGTCAGTGCTTAAGTCACTGGGACTTGAAAACAAAAAGTCTTTGTTCGTGTTGGGAGAGTCGAATAATAATGTATATTTGTCGTCTCGCAATTTGAAAGGCGCTGAAGTTGTAACTAACTCAGAATTAAGCACTTACAAAATTATGAATGCAAACAGCCTAGTGTTGTTTGAAGGTTCTTTGGAAGGAATTGAAACTAACTTGAGTAAATAGAAACGAGATGAATATCTTAATCAAACCTATTATTACTGAAAAAGCTACCAACGATGCCGAGTTGAACAACAGGTATGGTTTTGTAGTGAATCCAAAGGCGAATAAGGTAGAAATCAAGAAGGCAGTTGAGTCAATCTACGGCGTTTCTGTTACTAAAGTTCGCACAATGAATATCCGCCCGGACAGGAGAGTTCGATATACAAAATCGGGGATCCAAACTGGTAAAACAAACGCTTACAAGAAAGCGATTGTACAGGTGGCGGAAGGTGATACAATTGATTTTTACAGTAACATCTAAGCGATTAGATATTAATTAGACGAAAATGTCAGTAAGAAAATTAAAGCCTATCACACCAGGGCAGCGATTTAGAGTCGTTAACGGGTTCGACGCCGTTACGACTGATAAGCCGGAGAAGAGTTTGCTCGCTCCGAACAAAAGGTCTGGTGGTAGAAACAGTCAAGGTAGGATGACCATGCGCTACAGAGGTGGTGGTCACAAAAGAAAATACCGAATTATAGATTTTAAGCGCGACAAGGATGGTGTTCCAGCCACTGTTGCGACTATTGAATACGATCCAAACCGTACAGCGTTCATCGCTTTGGTTAATTACCAGGATGGAGAGAAGCGTTATGTAATTGCACAGAACGGTCTCCAGGTAGGTCAGAATATCGTTTCCGGGGACAAAGTTGCTCCCGAGATTGGAAACACAATGACCCTGGCCAACATTCCCCTGGGTACAATCATATCCTGTATAGAATTACATCCCGGACAAGGTGCTGTTATGGCACGAAGTGCCGGTGCCTTCGCTCAGTTGATGGCTCGTGACGGTAAATATGCTACCGTTAAATTGCCTTCAGGTGAAACGCGTATGGTACTTGTTTCCTGCAGGGCTACTATCGGGGCTATCTCAAACAGTGACCACCAGCTGCTTGTTAGCGGTAAGGCAGGTAGATCGAGATGGCTTGGAAGACGTCCTAGAACCAGACCAGTGGTTATGAACCCGGTTGATCACCCAATGGGTGGTGGTGAAGGTAAGTCTTCAGGAGGACACCCAAGATCGAGAAACGGTATCCCTGCAAAAGGATACAGAACTCGTTCTAAATCTAAAGCGAGTAACAAATACATTATCGAACGTAGAAAGAAATAAGCTATGGCAAGATCATTAAAAAAAGGACCTTACGTTCACTATAAGTTAGAGAGAAAAGTTCAGCAAAACGTCGAGTCGAACAAGAAGACCGTGATCAAAACCTGGTCAAGAGCTTCGATGATCACTCCGGATTTTGTTGGACAGACCATTGCTGTGCATAACGGTAAACAATTTGTTCCTGTATATGTTACGGAGAACATGGTTGGACATAAATTAGGAGAATTCTCACCAACTAGATCATTCCGTGGTCACGCAGGTGCGAAAAACAAAGGAAAAAAATAATAAGCCATGGGAGTTCGTAAAAGAGAAAGAGCAGAACAGATCAAGGAAGCAAAGAAGACACAGTACTTTGCTAAGTTGAACAATTGCCCTACTTCGCCAAGAAAGATGCGACTTGTCGCCGATCTTGTTCGTGGTGAAAAAGTAGACAAAGCGCTTAATATTTTGAGGTTCAGCCAGAAAGAGGCTTCTCGCCGACTAGAGAAGTTGTTGCTATCCGCGATAGCAAACTGGCAGGCCAAGAACGAGGATGCTTCCATCGAGGATGCGGACCTGTTCATCAAGGAGATCCGAGTGGATGGTGGAACGATGTTGAAGAGACTTCGTCCGGCACCTCAGGGTCGTGCGCACAGAATTAGAAAACGTTCCAACCACGTTACACTGGTTTTAGGAGCTAACGATAACACACAAAGCTAATTTTTAAATGGGACAGAAGACAAATCCAATCGGGAATCGCTTAGGTGTCATCAGAGGATGGGAATCCAACTGGTACGGAGGCAACGACTACGGTGACAAACTCGCCGAAGACGACAAGATTAGAAAATATGTTCACGCTCGTTTGAGTAAGGCTAGTGTGTCCAGAGTGATCATTGAGCGTACGCTTAAACTTGTAACCGTTACTATCACCACCGCACGTCCTGGTATTATCATCGGGAAAGGCGGCCAGGAGGTAGACAAGTTGAAAGAAGAGCTTAAGAAGATCACCGGGAAAGAGGTACAGATCAACATCCACGAGATCAAGAGACCTGAACTTGATGCGCACCTGGTTGCGGCGAGTATTGCAAGACAGATCGAGAATCGTATCTCGTATCGTCGTGCGATCAAAATGGCTATCGCAGCTGCTATGCGTATGAATGCTGAAGGTATCAAGATCATGATCTCTGGACGATTGAACGGAGCGGAAATGGCTCGTTCGGAATCGTACAAGGATGGACGTATCCCTTTGTCGACCTTTAGAGCCGACATCGACTATGCTTTAGTTGAAGCTCATACTACTTATGGTAGGCTGGGTGTTAAAGTATGGATCATGAAAGGTGAAGTATATGGTAAAAGAGAGCTTTCTCCACTAGTTGGATTGTCCAAGAAAGGTGGAAAAGGCGGATCCGGGCGAGGCGGTAATAACAAATCGCGTCGTAGAAAGTAATTTTTTAAAGAGAAGAAAATGTTACAACCCAAAAGAACAAAATACCGTAAACAGCAAAAGGGCCGCATGAAGGGGAATGCCGGACGTGGCAACCAGCTTGCATACGGAACTTTCGGTATTAAATCTTTAGATTCAGAATTCTTGACATCGCGTCAGATCGAAGCTGCGCGTATTGCCGCTACCCGTTATATGAAAAGGGAAGGTTCCATTTGGATCATGATATTCCCGGATAAGCCAATTACCAAGAAACCGCTTGAGGTACGTATGGGTAAAGGAAAGGGAGCTGTCGAATACTGGGCAGCTGTTGTAAAACCTGGTAGAATTCTTTTCGAAGTATCGGGTGTTTCTGAAGAGACAGCAAAAGAGGCGTTGCGCCTTGCTGCTCAGAAACTTCCTGTTCGAACGAAATTTATCGTGTCCAGAGATTATCAAGCATAATTTATTGAGAGATGAAACAATCAGAAATAGATCAGGCATCAACAGCAGAACTGCAGGAAAAACTTGCAGAGACTAGACAGGCGTATTCCGACCTAAAGATGGCACATACCATTTCACCGTTAGAGAATCCGATTCAGTTAAGATCACACAGAAAAGCGATCGCTCGAATTGCGACAGAACTAACAAAAAGAAACGAACAATAACGGTACGAAGCTGAAAGATGGAAAACAGAAATTTAAGAAAAGAGCGTATAGGTGTAGTAACCAGTAACAAAATGGAGAAGTCCATTGTTGTTTCCGAGGTGAAGAAAGTAAAACACCCTATGTATGGAAAATTCGTTTTGAAAACGAAGAAATACGTAGCACACGACGAAAAAAACGACTGCAACGAAGGAGATACTGTAAAGATCATGGAAACAAGACCTTTGAGTAAGACCAAGTGTTGGAGATTAGTAGAAATCATTGAAAGAGCGAAGTAATCATGATACAGCAGGAATCCAGACTTAAAGTAGCAGATAACACAGGAGCAAAGGAAGTACTTTGTATTCGTGTGTTGGGTGGAACCAAGAAAAGATATGCTTCCATTGGGGACAAGATCGTTGTAACCGTAAAGGACGCAACTCCCAACGGGACCATTAAAAAAGGAGCTGTTTCTACCGCTGTGGTAGTTCGTACCGTGAAAGAAGTGAGAAGACCAGACGGTTCTTATATCCGCTTCGACGACAACGCATGTGTTCTTTTGAGCCCACAGGGTGAGATGCGGGGAACCCGTGTTTTCGGTCCCGTGGCCAGAGAGCTTCGTGATAAACAATTTATGAAAATAGTATCATTGGCACCTGAGGTGCTTTAATGCGAAATCAAGATGGCAAAGCTCAAGATAAAATCAGGAGATAACGTAGTAGTGATCGCAGGAGAACACAAGGGATCCGAAGGTCGCGTACTGAAAGTATTTCGTGAAAAGAACAAAGCAATAGTTGAAGGAGTGAATACCGTTAAGAAGCACGAGAAGCCAAGCGCGGCAAATCCTCAGGGCGGAATCACGGAAAAAGAAGCTCCTATTCACATTTCTAACCTATCGTTGATCGACCCGAAATCCGGGGAGGCAACACGTGTAGGGTTTAGAATGGAAGATGGAAATAAAGTACGATTTGCGAAAAAATCGAATCAAGTATTATAGTTATGGGATATATACCAAGACTTAAGGAAGAATATAAGAGCAGGGTTATCAATGCTCTTACCGATGAGTTCGGTTACAAGAACATCATGCAGGTGCCAAAACTGGAGAAGATAGTAGTATCCCAGGGTGTTGGTGCGGCAGTGGCCGATAAGAAGCTCATTGATAATTCCGTGGAGGAATTGTCGAATATCACCGGACAAAAGGCAGTGTCTACCATGTCCAAGAAGGACGTGTCCAACTTCAAGCTCCGTAAAGGAATGCCGATTGGAACCAAAGTAACCCTGAGAGGAGAGCGTATGTACGAGTTCCTTGACAGGTTGATCACAACTGCTATTCCACGTATTCGCGACTTTAACGGGATCAAGGCAACAGGTTTCGATGGAAGAGGTAATTACTCATTGGGTATTACTGAACAGATCATCTTCCAGGAGATCGATATCGACAAGGTGAAGAAGATCGAAGGGATGAACATCACTTTCGTGACTTCCGCCAATACCGATAAAGAAGCAAAATCATTATTATCAGAATTGGGATTACCTTTCAAAAAGAATTAAGAGATGGCCAAAGAATCAATGAAAGCCCGCGAGGTTAAAAGAGCAAAAATGGTAGCGAAGTACGCTGAAAAGCGCAAGGCTTTGAAAGAAGCAGGCGATTGGGAAGCTCTTCAGAAATTACCAAAGAACTCTTCACCTGTTCGTATGCACAACCGTTGTAAACTTACGGGAAGACCAAAAGGGTATATGAGACAATTCGGGATTTCACGTGTATTGTTCCGTGAAATGGCAAACCAAGGATTGATCCCGGGCGTACGTAAAGCAAGCTGGTAAATTATTAACAGTTAGAAGGTTTGCCCGCCTGTGGCGGACAAAAACCACTATCGTAAATTATTATAAATGACAACAGATCCAATCGCAGATTATCTAACAAGAGTTAGAAATGCAGTGAACGCTGGACACCGCGTAGTTGAGGTGCCGGGTTCAAATTTAAAAAAGGAGATCACAAAGATCTTGTTCGACCAGGGTTATATCCTGAGCTACAAATTTGAAGATGAGAAAGGCCCGCAGGGGATGATCAAGATAGCTTTGAAATACGACAAGCTCACAAAGGACCCTGTGATCAAGAAAATGCAACGAATTAGTAAACCCGGTTTACGTAAATACTCAAGTGCATCAGATATGCCAAGAATCCTGAACGGCCTTGGAATTGCAATTGTCTCTACTTCAGCAGGAGTGATGACAGGAAAGCAAGCCGAGTCGCAGAATGTTGGTGGTGAAGTACTTTGTTACGTATACTAATATAAAGACAGCAGAGAAATGTCCAGAATAGGTAATAACCCGGTAGCGATTCCTGAAGGAGTGACAGTTGACATCAAAGACAACGTGGTCACCGTAAAAGGGAAATTAGGCGAGTTAACGCAGGAAATAAGCGACGTTAGCGTAAAAGTGGAAGATGGGAACGTAACAGTTACCCGTCCTTCCGAGGCAAAAGATCACAGAGCGAAGCACGGTTTGTACAGAGCCCTGATCAACAATATGATCACAGGTGTTTCACAAGGCTTTACAAAAGAATTGGAATTGGTAGGAGTAGGTTACAGAGCTTCTAACCAGGGACAGAAATTGGATTTGGCCATTGGATTCTCTCACAATATCGTGATGGATATCGCTCCTGAAGTAAAAGTCGAGACGGTTACTGAAAAAGGAAAGAACCCGATCGTAAAATTATCATCTTACGACAAACAACTGGTTGGACAGGTTGCGGCTAAGATCCGTTCCTTCCGTAAGCCGGAACCTTACAAAGGAAAAGGAATCAAGTTTGTTGGTGAACAAATTAGAAGAAAAGCAGGTAAATCTGCATAAGACATAGCGTTATGGCATTATCAAAGAGCGAAAGAAGAGATCGAATCCGATTCCGAATCCGTAAGACGGTTTCAGGAACAGCCCAGCGTCCGCGCCTGGCTGTCTTCAGAAGTAATAAAGAAATCTATGCGCAACTTATTGACGATGTAACCGGAACTACAATTACCGCTGCATCTTCAAGAGATAAGGATATAGAGTCTGGGAAAGTCAACAAGACCGAAGTTGCAAAGCTGGTAGGAAAGTCTATCGCCGAGAAAGCACAAAAGGCCGGAGTTGATACTGTTTCATTCGACAGAGGCGGGTATCTGTATCACGGAAGAGTAAAATCATTAGCTGAAGGGGCTCGCGAAGGCGGTCTTAAATTTTAAGAACTATGTATCAGGATTATAAAAACGTAGAAACAGTAAAACCCGGCGGTCTGGAATTAAAGGACCGATTGGTAGGTGTACAACGTGTAACCAAAGTAACCAAAGGGGGTAGAGCTTTCGGATTTTCAGCTATAGTAGTTGTTGGTGATGAGAATGGTGTTGTAGGTCACGGACTTGGGAAATCCAAGGACGTAGCCAGTGCAATCGCTAAGGCGATCGAAGATGCCAAGAAGAACCTGGTTCGTATCCCACTTAATAAGGTTACCCTTCCTCACGAACAGAAAGGTAAATACGGTGGAGCCCGTGTAACCTTGTTGCCAGCTGCTCCCGGTACGGGGGTTATCGCCGGTGGAGCCGTTCGTGCGGTACTGGAAGCTGTTGGAGTGCACGATGTACTTTCAAAGTCTCAGGGATCGTCGAACCCACACAACGTGGTAAAAGCAACTTTCGATGCACTGCTTCAATTGAGAAGTGCACAGATGGTGGCTAAGCAACGAGGTATCTCATTGGAGAAATTGTATAAAGGATAAAAGACAAGAAAATGGCAAAGATCAAAGTAACAAAGGTGAGAAGTGCGATCAACCGCACCAGAAACCAAAAGCGAACGCTCGAGGCCTTGGGCTTGACGAAAATCGGTCAGACGGTAGAGCATGACGACACGCCAAATATTCTTGGTATGGTAAATAAAGTAAAACACTTGGTTTCTGTTGAAACCGCTTAAGATATAGAGAATGGATTTAAGTAACTTAAAACCAGCAGACGGTTCTGTCAACAGACAGGGAAAGCGCGTAGGGCGAGGCCAGGGGTCCGGTAAAGCCGGAACATCAGGCCGTGGGCACAAAGGTGCGAAGTCACGTTCGGGATATTCCAAGAAGTTAGGATTTGAAGGAGGACAGATGCCATTACAGCGTCGTGTTCCAAAATTCGGATTCAAAAACATCAACCGAAAGGAATACCAGGGTGTCAACATAGATACACTACAGAAATTGGTGGACGATAAGAAGATCAAAGATGCAGTTGATTTCGATACGCTGGTAAGCCTTCGCCTGGCAGGGAAGAACGATATGGTGAAGATCCTTGGACGGGGCGAACTGAAAGCTAAATTGAGAGTATCTGCGCATAAGTTTACTGCCTCAGCAAAAGAAGCTATTGAAGCTGCCGGTGGTGAAGCGGTAACCTTATAAATAAAACGCACCAATGAAGTTTATAGAAACCATAAAGAATGTTTTTAAGATAGAGGAATTACGCGATCGTATCGTCGTGACCCTCGGGCTATTATTGGTATACCGTTTTGGTGCACAGGTAACACTTCCCGGGATCGATGCGTCAAAACTTGCTGAATTTGCCGGTAAGTTTGATGCAGGAGGAATCGGTGGATTGCTGAACGCTTTCACTGGTGGAGCCTTTGCAAACGCATCTGTATTCGCACTTGGGATCATGCCGTATATCTCGGCTTCCATTGTTGTACAGCTGATGCAGATCGCTGTTCCATACCTTCAGAAATTACAGAAAGAAGGAGAAAGCGGTCGAAAGAAGATTAACCAGATCACCCGCTGGTTGACGATAGGTATCTGTTTGATACAGGCGCCTAGTTACCTTGCGGGATTACCAGCCCTTGGTGTGCCGAATGATGCTTTCATCATGGTGCAGCAGGGAATGGGAACAATGTTCTATGTCTCTTCTGTGATCATCCTGGTAACAGGCTGTGTATTCGCCATGTGGTTAGGTGAGAAGATCACCGACAAGGGTATCGGAAACGGTATCTCTATTCTTATTATGGTGGGTATCATCGCTACCTTGCCTCAGAGTTTTATTCAGAGTGTGGCAGCGAGATTACAACCTGGAGCAGGTGATGTGATCATGATCCTTATCGAAGTTGTAATCTGGTTTATCATTATCCTGGCTTCTGTAATGCTTGTTATGGCGGTTCGCAAGATCCCCGTGCAATACGCGAGGAGAACAGCCAGCGGAGGATATGAGAAGAACATTTTTGGAGCGAGACAATTCATTCCGTTAAAACTAAACGCATCGGGTGTAATGCCGATCATCTTCGCCCAGGCGATCATGTTCGTGCCGTCTGCGGTGGCCAGTTTATCGGATAGTGAATTCGCAAAGACCATACAGGCGAACTTCAGTGATATATTCGGACTGTGGTACAACGTCGTATTTGCAATACTGATCATCATTTTCACGTATTTCTATACTGCGATCACAGTACCTACCAACAAGATGGCCGACGACCTGAAGCGTAGCGGAGGATTTATCCCGGGTATTAAACCGGGTACGGACACCGCTGAGTTCCTGGACAGGGTTATGTCGCAGATCACGCTTCCGGGATCCTTATTCCTGGCGCTGATTGCTGTGGCTCCTGCATTTGTTGTTAAACTGATGGGAGTTCAGCAGGGATGGGCATTGTTCTTTGGTGGAACATCACTGCTCATTATGGTTGGTGTGGCCATCGATACTATGCAGCAGATCAATTCCTACTTACTGAATCGTCATTACGACGGTCTGATGAAGTCGGGTAAAAACAGAAAAGCAGTAGCGTAATATGGCAAAGCAACCAGCAATAGAACAAGACGGAACCATAGTTGAGGCATTGTCCAATGCGATGTTCCGTGTGGAATTGGAAAACGGTCATATAGTTACCGCACATATTTCGGGTAAGATGCGTATGCACTACATTAAATTGTTACCCGGTGATAAAGTAAAATTAGAAATGAGCCCTTACGATTTAACCAAGGCTCGTATAACATACAGATACTAGAAGTCATGAAAGTAAGAGCTTCCGTAAAGAAAAGAAGTGCCGACTGCAAGATCGTTCGCAGGAAGGGCAGATTATATGTAATTAACAAAAAGAACCCTAGGTTCAAACAAAGACAAGGATAAGTTATGGCAAGAATCGCAGGTGTAGATATCCCGAATTATAAGAGGGGTGTAATCGCGTTAACGTACATCTATGGTGTTGGTAAAAGCCGCGCCCAGGAAGTACTGAAAAAAGCCGGAGTTAGTGAAGACAAAAAGGTAAACGAGTGGGACGATGATGAAATCGGACGAATTCGTGAAGCCGTTGGGTCTTATAAGATCGAAGGTGAATTACGTAGCGAGGTTCAGTTGAGCATCAAGCGCTTGATGGACATCGGTTGTTACAGAGGAATTCGTCACAGGATTGGTCTGCCGTTACGTGGACAGCGTACCAAGAACAATTCCAGGACGAGAAAAGGAAAACGTAAAACTGTTGCTAACAAGAAGAAAGCAACTAAATAATACCTAGAGATATGGCAAAGACTAGCTCAAAAGGAAAAGGTACGAGAAAGCGTAAAGTTAATGTTGAATCTGTAGGCGAAGCACACGTAACAGCCTCTTTCAACAATATCATCATTTCTTTGACCAACAAGAACGGAGATGTGATCTCCTGGTCCTCAGCCGGTAAAATGGGTTTCAGGGGATCTAAGAAAAACACTCCTTATGCTGCTCAGCTGGCTGCGGAAGATGCGGTTGGTGTGGCTAAGGAAGCAGGATTACGCAAAGTTAAGGTGTATGTGAAAGGACCTGGAAATGGTAGGGAATCTGCCATTCGTTCTATTCACAATGCCGGGATTGAAGTAACCGAGATCATCGATGTTACTCCAATGCCACACAACGGATGCCGTCCTCCAAAAAGACGTCGAGTATAATTTCAATCAATAGAAACCTGAAGGACAAACGGGGCTAGAGGATAGTAAAGACCTTAATTTAGTTTCCGCCTTCAAAAACAATTTAAAATGGCAAGATATACTGGTCCAAAAACTAAAATCGCTCGTAAATTCGGCGAGGCGATCTTCGGAGACGATAAGTCGTTCGAAAAGAGAAATTACCCTCCGGGACAGCACGGAAACAACCGTCGTCGCGGAAAAAAATCAGATTACGCTATTCAGCTGGCTGAAAAGCAAAAGGCTAAATATACCTATGGTATCCTTGAGCGTCAGTTCAGAAATATGTTCAAAAAAGCAACATCTTCACCTGGTATTACTGGTGAGGTATTGCTACAGCTTTGTGAAGGCAGGTTGGACAATGTAGTATACCGAATGGGAATTGCTCCCAGTCGTCCTGCTGCAAGACAACTGGTATCTCACAGGCACATCACGGTTAACGGTGAAAAAGTGAACATCCCTTCCTTCCAATGTAAGGCTGGTGATGTGATCGGCGTTCGCGAGAAGTCGAAATCACTTGAAGCTATCCAAAGCTCCCTGGCTAACGCCAGTCACGTTTATGAATGGATCACCTGGAATTCTGAAACCATGGAAGGAACCTATGTTTCTATTCCTCAGCGTCTCCAGATCCCTGAGAACATAAACGAGCAGTTCATCGTAGAACTTTATTCTAAATAATAAAAACACAGGAGTCACACTATGGCAGTATTTAGTTTTCAAAAGCCTGATAAAGTTATCATGATCAACTCGACCGATTTCGAGGGGAAATTCGAATTTCGTCCCTTGGAACCAGGTTATGGGTTGACCGTTGGTAACGCACTTAGACGAGTATTACTTTCTTCCCTGGAAGGATTTGCAATTACTTCGGTCCGAATCGAAGGAGTAGACCACGAGTTTTCTACTATCGCCGGTGTTGTTGAAGACGTTACTGAGATCATCCTGAACCTTAAGCAGATCCGCTTCAAGCGTCAGATCGATGAGATCGATAACGAAACCGTAACAGTTTCTGTTTCGGGAGCACAGCAGCTTACCGCTGGTGATTTTCAGAAGTTCATCTCGGGATTCCAGGTGTTGAACCCGGATCTTGTGATCTGTAATATGGATCCTAAGGTAAATCTTAACTTCGAGATCACTATCGAAAAAGGTAGGGGATATGTTCCTGCTGAAGAGAACAAGAAAGCAAACGCGCCACTTGGGACCATCTTTACCGATTCTATCTACACCCCGATCAAAAATGTTAAGTACAGCATTGAGAATTACCGTGTAGAGCAGAAGACCGACTACGAAAAGCTGGTTTTCGAGATCATCACCGATGGGTCTATTCACCCAAAGGATGCGTTGACGGAAGCGGCCAAGACCCTCATTCACCACTTCATGTTGTTCAGTGATGAGCGAATCACCCTGGAAGCAGATGAGATCGCTCAAACCGAGACCTACGATGAGGAATCACTTCACATGCGACAGCTGCTGAAGACCAAACTCGTGGATATGGACCTGAGTGTTCGTGCCCTGAACTGTTTGAAAGCAGCAGAGGTGGATACCCTGGGCGACCTAGTTTCGTACAACAAGAACGACCTGATGAAATTCAGAAACTTCGGAAAGAAATCACTTACGGAACTGGAAGAACTGGTAAACGTGAAAGGGCTGAGCTTCGGTATGGACCTTTCAAAATATAAATTAGATAAAGACTAATCCATCATAATTTGCTCCTCAGAGCGAGTTGAGCAAGATGATGATTAAATGAAAATGTCATGAGACACGGAAAAAAAGTAAATCACCTGGGAAGAAAGACCGCACATCGCAAGGCGATGTTGGCAAATATGGCCTGTTCCCTTATTGAGCACAAGCGAATCAACACTACCGTTGCCAAAGCTAAAGCCTTGAAGCAATTTGTTGAACCGATAGTGACCAAGTCTAAAGTGGATACCACTCACAACCGACGAATAGTTTTCAGTAAACTTCGCCAGAAAGATGCAGTAACTGAATTGTTCAGGGAGGTGGCAACTAAGGTCGGAGATCGCCCGGGAGGTTATACCCGTATCATTAAATTGGGTAACCGTTTAGGAGATAATGCCGAAATGGCAATGATCGAACTGGTTGATTACAACGAACTGTACAATGCCGGTAAGCCGTCTAAAAAGAAATCCACTCGTCGTAGCAGACGTGGTAGTGGTGCCAAAGCGGCAGCACCTGCGGTTCAACCAACAGCGACCAAGGAAGAAGAATAAATGAACATTCTTTTGTAAATAACTAAGGGACGGGTTTTTAAAGCTTGTCCCTTTTTTTGTAGTATTTTTGTAAAACTCTTTCAATAAATGAAGTATCAGAAAAGAAAAAAAGCGATTGTTCTACTGGCCGATGGTACCGTTTTCTACGGAAAGGCAGTCGCTGGAAAGGAAGGTTCGGCCTTTGGAGAAGTTTGTTTCAACACCGGTATGACTGGCTACCAGGAGATCTTTACGGATCCTTCCTATTTTGGCCAGATCATGGTGACAACCAACGCACATATCGGTAACTACGGAACGAATTCAGAAGAAGTCGAATCGGAAGGTATCAAGATCGCGGGACTGATCTGCAGAAATTTCAGCTACAATTACTCAAGACCTGCAGCCGATGATTCCCTCGAGTCATTCCTCGATAAGAACAACTTGCTTGCAATAAGTGATGTTGACACACGGGCCCTCGTCAATTATATCAGGGAAAATGGTGCAATGAACGCCGTGATCTCTACCGATGTGGACAATATCGAAGAATTAAAGAAGCAATTAGCCGGGATCCCAGATATGGAAGGACTGGAACTCGCGAGTAAGGTATCGACCAAAGAGCCTTATTTTATTGGTGAACCGGACGCTACATACAAGATTTCGGCACTGGACATCGGGATCAAGAAGAATATCCTGCGAAACCTGGCCAAACGCGATTGTTATATCAAAGTGTTCCCACACAACTCCAGTTTTGAGGAGATGCGTGCATTTGAGCCAGACGGATACTTTATTTCGAATGGCCCCGGTGACCCCGAACCGCTGAAAGAAGCGATCGAAACAGCGAAGAACATCATCGATGCCGATGCTCCCTTATTCGGAATATGCCTCGGACACCAGGTGATCGCCCTGGCAAACGGTATTTCAACCTACAAGATGCATCACGGGCACCGAGGGATCAATCATCCTATCATGAACCTGTTGACCGGCAAAGGTGAGATCACCTCACAGAATCATGGTTTTGCCATCAACAGGGAGGAGGCTGAAGCCCACCCGGATATCGAATTGACACACGTTCATCTTAACGATCATACAGCTGCAGGGATACGCATGACGAATAAACCTGTATTCTCCGTTCAGTATCACCCGGAAGCCAGTCCCGGACCCCATGACGCGGAATACCTGTTCGATCAATTCATTTCTACAATAAAAGAAAATAAACTAGAGACCGCATGAGCATAATAATAGACATTCACGCTAGGCAGATATTCGATTCCCGTGGAAATCCTACCGTCGAGGTTGACGTAATAACAGAGAATGGGTTTGTAGGAAGGGCAGCAGTACCTTCCGGGGCTTCAACCGGGGAACACGAAGCCGTGGAGCTTCGGGACGGTGGAGACGATTATATGGGCAAAGGAGTGTTGCAGGCGGTGGAGAATGTCAATGGTAAGATCGCCGGGACATTACTGGGAGTTAGTGTATTTGAGCAGGCTGAGATCGACAGGATCATGATCGAGTTGGATGGTACTAAGAATAAATCCCACCTGGGAGCGAACGCCATCCTGGGAGTTTCACTCGCCAGTGCCAAAGCCGCAGCCAACGAGCTGGGACTGCCGTTGTATCGCTATGTGGGCGGTGTGAACGCAACTACTTTGCCGGTTCCTATGATGAATATCATAAACGGTGGATCGCATAGTGATGCACCTATTGCCTTCCAGGAATTCATGGTAATGCCCGTGAAGGCCAACTCATTTACACATGCGATGCAGATGGGTTCTGAAATATTTCACAACCTTAAAAAAGTACTTCACGACCGTGGTTTGAGTACTGCGGTTGGGGATGAGGGAGGTTTTGCACCTGCCCTGGATGGTACCGAGGATGCCCTGGATACCATTGGCCTTGCCGTTGAAAAGGCCGGCTACAAAATGGGAGATGAGGTCATGATCGCACTAGATTGTGCCGCTGCCGAGTTCTATGTGGACGGCAAATACGACTACACTAAGTTTGAGGGAGATAGTGGAAGTATACGTACTTCGAAGGAACAGGCAGACTACCTGGCTGAGTTGTGCTCAAAATATCCGATCATTTCTGTGGAGGACGGAATGGATGAAAACGACTGGGAAGGCTGGAAATACCTCACCGAAAAGATCGGTGATACGGTGCAGTTAGTTGGGGACGACCTGTTTGTTACGAATGTGGACAGGCTGGGAAGAGGTATCGAGGAAGGAATCGCGAATTCCATCCTGATCAAAGTAAACCAGATCGGTACACTCACGGAAACCATCAATGCAGTGAGTATGGCTCAAAACGCGGGGTATACTACGGTTATGTCTCACAGGAGTGGTGAAACCGAAGATAATACAATAGCCGATCTCGCAGTAGCCCTGAATTGCGGACAGATCAAAACCGGATCTGCCTCCAGGAGCGACCGTATGGCTAAATACAACCAATTACTCAGAATTGAAGAGCAATTGTGCGAGGTAGGTTATTACCCCCAGAGGAAAGCCTTCAAAATATAAGTACCACTGATTTTTAAAGCTCCGTCGAAAACGGAGCTTTTTTTGTGAAAAATTTTCGGAGAAACGATTTGTTTAAGGATAATTTAACCTATATGAAGGATGCAATTGTTAAAAAAATCGCCGGATATTTCGTAAATTAGCACCTCTTACATCAACTTCAAATATCAAATTAGAATATGTCTAAAACTGCTTCCATAACGATAGATGGCAACACGTATGAGTTTCCAATTGTTGAGGGTACCGAGAATGAGCAAGGAATCGATATAAAGAATCTCAGGTCGGTCACTGGTGGTGTTACTACTATTGATCCCGGGTACAAGAACACGGGTTCTTGCGAGAGTGCGATCACATTCCTGAATGGAGAAGAAGGGATCCTGCGTTACAGAGGTTACGCCATAGAGGACCTGGCTGATAAGGCAGATTTCCTTGAAGTAGCATATTTGCTGATTTTCGGGGAACTTCCCTCAGCGGAGACCTTGACCAAATTTCACGATGATATCAAGGCGCAGTCCAGGGTTGATGAAGACGTAAAAAAGATACTGGACGGGTTTCCAAAATCCGCCCATCCGATGGGCGTCCTTTCCTCGCTCACTTCGGCACTAGTAGCATTTAATCCTTCGTCCGTCAATGTTGAAAGTGAAGAGGCAATGTACAATGCGATCGTTCGTATACTTGGGAAATTTCCGGTACTTACTGCGTGGACATACAGGAAGCGAGCCGGACTGCCGCTAGACTACGGGGATACCTCTTTAGGCTATGTAGAGAATTTCATAAAGATGATGTTTAAGAGTCCGAACAGCGAGTATGTTTCCAATAAGATCGTCGTGGATGCATTGGATAAGCTACTTATTCTCCATGCCGATCACGAACAAAACTGTTCCACTAGTACGGTAAGAATGGTGGGATCTTCCCATGCGGGATTATTCGTTTCCATATCAGCAGGTATCGCGGCACTTTGGGGGCCACTACACGGTGGTGCTAACCAGGCGGTGATCGAGATGCTGGAAGCCATTAAGGAAGACGGTGGGGATACTAAAAAATACATGGCCAAGGCCAAAGACAAAAGTGACCCGTTCCGTTTGATGGGATTCGGGCACAGGGTGTATAAGAATTTCGACCCACGTGCGCGAATTATCAAAAAAGCAGCAGACGAGGTGTTAAACGATCTGGGGGTTGAAGACCCTGTTCTCGACATTGCCAAAGGACTCGAAAAAGAAGCTCTGGAAGATCCGTATTTTGTCGATAGGAAATTATATCCCAATGTCGACTTCTACTCGGGTATCATCTACCGTGCTATGGGTATCCCGGTTGAAATGTTCACTCCTATGTTTGCCCTCGGACGACTTCCGGGCTGGATTGCTCAATGGCGTGAAATGCGCCTTCGGAAAGAACCGATCGGAAGGCCAAGACAGATATATATTGGGGAGAACTTAAGGCAGTTCAAAGAAATTTCTCAGCGATAAATTTATTTTTCATTGAAAAAAAGCATCTGATAACACAGATGCTTTTATGTATATTGGTCCTATGGTAAGACTGAACATCACCGACGAGATCTCCACTTTAAAGGCTGTGATTCTCGGTACCGCAAAAAGTAATGGTCCTATGCCGAAACTAGAGGACGCCTACGATCCTAAATCGGCCGAACATATCAAAGCAGGAACATATCCAACGGAAGAGTCGATGATACGTGAACTAGAAGGGGTGGCAGACCTGCTGAGAAGTTACGACGTTCGTGTTTTCAGACCTCATACCCTAGAAGATTACAACCAGATTTTCGCACGGGACATTTCCTTCGTCATCGAAGACAAGATCATTATAGCGAACATCTTACCGGACCGTGAACGAGAAGTGGATGCCACGGAGCACGTTTGGAGCCACGTTCAGAAATCTTTTCGTGTGATCCTTCCGGATGATTGTCATGTGGAAGGTGGCGATGTAATGCCCTGGAACGACCATATTTTTGTGGGGACCTATCGTGGGGATGACTATACCAAGTACATCACCGCAAGAACAAATATGGAGGCAGTAGAAGCTCTTCAGTCATTATTTCCGCATAAAAAAGTGAAGTCATTTAACCTGCGGAAATCCAACACAGATGCTAAAAAGAATGCGCTTCACCTGGATTGCTGCTTTCAACCAATCGGTAAAGGAAAAGCCATTATCCATAAAGAGAGTTTCCTCCAGGAGGAAGAGTATCAGTGGCTGGTGGATTTCTTCGGAAAGGAGAACTGCTTCCACATCACGACGGATGAAATGGCCTTAATGTACAGCAACATCTTTTCGATCTCCCCGGAAGTGATCATTTCAGAAAGAAACTTTACACGCCTGAACAACTGGTTGCGTTCCGAAGGATTCATCGTTGAGGAAGTGGCGTATTCGGAAATTGCCAAACAAGGAGGATTGCTTCGCTGTAGTACCATGCCACTTGTTCGGGAGAAATAAGCTCAAATTCACATTAGTTCGGAACATCTGCTTCGTACCGAATTATTATCCAGACTCTTCATTGTTTAAGCAATCTTCGAAATAATGTTGAAGTAGACTATTCTATCCACTACTTGCTCCCACTACGAAAGCTTGTTCAATGGCGGCTGTAGTTTTCGATAGATGAATAAGGCCACCAATACGATCAACGCTAGCCCCATAGAGATCCACAGCAGGTTTATTCCGTCGCTTTCGTTTTCTTCCTTTTTGGTGTCAACTTTTGTCTTCTCAATTTTATAGGAATCGTAATTGAAGATTATTTCTGAAGTTCCGTCCTTCGAGATCTTTGTGATTTGCGGACCTTCATAACCATTGTCCATTTTAGATTCCAGTATATAGGCTTCACCGTTACTAAAAGTGATCCCGCAGGGAAACCAATCTCCTTTCGAAGTATAATAGGTCTCTTTTTTTCCTTCTTCGGAAAATTTAACGATCCGCTTTCCGGCCGTTTCAGCAATATAGAGCCAACCATCATCGTCCTTTCCAATTCCCAGCAATACATCACTGTGTGGGTCGAATTCCCCGTTTGTGGTTGTTATGAGTTCCGTGGCGATTACGGCGGCATGGCCATTTGTATCGATCTTGATTACGGCACCATTGTCCCTTCCGATATCCGGAGCATACACATTTCCTTCCTCATCGCAGAAAACTGCCTGGTTCCACTCGAAAGTGTGATCGGATATTGGACTGAGAATACCCTGGTTGTCAATTCGCCACAATTTTTTATTTATTCCGAAGAGAATATCACCATTCTTTGTATATGTACAATTACCTCCAAAAAATTCTTCGATATCCGTAGTAGAAAACAAAGTATCCGAAACAACACTGCCTTTCAGACGAACCATGGTATGGTGTTCTTCCCCGTGAGCGGAAACAGGATTGCCATCAGCATCCAGGCTGACGTTATGGGCGTGGAAATCACGCAGCAGCAATTCCAATGTCCCATTGTGATGAAGTTTCCACAGGGAACCCCGGCCATTGTGGAATATATCGGTGAAATAAATATTCCCCTGACCATCTACTACTATTCCCCATGCGGGATGTGCAAGACCTTTTAAAAGAGGCATGCAAAAGAGTATGATGAATAAAAACGCTTTGAGGTTCATATCAATTATCAATTGTACGTATAATTTTAGCAGGATTCCCCGCCGCAAAGACATTGTCGGGAATATCACGGGTAACCACCGAACCTGCTCCAATAACCACGCCATTTCCTATGGTCACTCCCGGGCAAATGATCGCACCCCCGCCTATCCATACGTCGTTCCCAATGCTAACGGGTTTGGCGAATTCCCGCCCCGAATTCCGCTCTTTCGCTTCGAGGGGATGGGTAGCCGTATATATTTGAACGTAGGGAGCCAGCATCACATTATCACCGATCTCAACTTTCATCACATCCAGGATGCAACAGTTGAAATTCATAAAGACATTAGTGCCCACGGAGATATTATAGCCATAGTCACAGTAGAAAGGCGGTACGATATTGAGATTATCACTGGCATTACCAACCAGCTGATAAAAAAGGGAGTCACGATATTCACGGTCCTCTTCGTTGATGCTGTTGATCTTTTGGATCAAAAGACGAGCCGAATTTCGCTCTGCGGTGATCACCGGATCCATTGGGTCGTACATTGCTCCTGAGAGCATTTTGTCTTTCTCGGTCATTGTTTTTCTTTAAAGGTAAACTTTTTCAGCAAGGGTATAATGTTGATATTTATGTAAGTTTCATTAAGATCGAGCGTCTAAGGACGTAAAAAAAATTTGCTATGAAGAAATTTCTGCTATTATTTCTGGTTGTACAAAGTAGTTTTAGCCTGGCCCAGGGAAAGCTGGATGGATTTTACCGTGGAAAACAAAATGGTACCGTTGTTCTCGGTTTGGGATTCGAGGAGGGTAAAAAATACCTTGCGGGTGACATTACGGGGAAACTCGATATTACAAGAAGTGTGTTCTATTCAAGTCTCTTTGGGGCTTACGGTATCACGGACGACCTGGATGTGAATGTCACCATCCCGTATATCGTAAGTGACGACAACGCCGATTTCCAGGACATAGCGATCTACCTGAAATACAGGATAGCCTCGGTGGATACAGAAAATTCAAGCTTTCAATTTAGTGTTGCCGGTGGATTCTCAACCAACCTAACCGATTACGACCTCGGAGGTCTGAACGATATTGGGCAACAAGCCACAGTGATCGATACAAGGGGAATCGTGCATTTTCAAACCAATGAAGGCTGGTTTGCCACATTACAGAGTGGATATTCCTTCAGGTCGGATCCTACGCCAAGTAGTATCCCCGCCACCTTTAAAGCGGGTCGGGCCCTCGCAAAATGGTATTACGATGTCTATTTCGACTACCAGCACGCCTTTGGAGGAATAGATTACCGAAGTACACCACCTCCACAGGATTTCAGAGAGTTCGGAGTGGATTTTCAGAAAGTAGGAGGAACCGTCTATCGCTCGTTGGGATCCTCTTTCGGACTGTATGCAAGCCTTTCCTATGTTTATGACGGGCGTAACATTTTCAAGGGACCGGGTTACGGAGTAGGGCTTGTTTATAACTTCAGAAAAAAATAATCTCATCCCAATGATTTTTATGTTCTGAGACCGGGAATTTGGTTTAATTTTACGCAAATTTCAGTGCATGCAACAGATCACCAATACTATCCTGATGATCCGTCCTGTGTCTTTCAGAATGAACGAAGAAACAGCGGTTAACAATTATTTTCAAGAAGATCTCGACCTTCGAAACCAGGAGATAAATCGCAAGGCGCAAGTCGAATTCGATGCATTCGTTGATAAACTCAGAGCCGTTGGGGTTAATGTGATCGTTGAAAGTGATGATGCGCTGGATGATACCCCGGATTCTATCTTTCCGAATAACTGGGTGAGTTTTCACGAGAATGGCGATATAGCGATCTACCCGATGTTTGCGGAGAACCGCAGAAAAGAACGCAGGGATGAGGTTTTTATCCGCCTGGAGAATGAAGGTTTCCACATAGAGAATATCGTTGATTATACAGCTGCCGAAGATGAAGGGGTCTTCCTTGAAGGTACCGGCAGTATCTTAATGGACAGGGTGAACGGGAAGGCCTATTGTGCACTTTCTCCCAGGGCCGATGAGGATCTCTTCATAGAATTCTGCGAGGATTTTGAGTATACTCCTGTTGTTTTCACCGCCTACCAGGATGTTGACGGCAAACGATTACCGATCTACCACACCAATGTCATGATGTGCCTGGGAGAGCAGTTCTGCGTGATCTGCCTGGACAGTATCGACGATGCTGCCGAAAAGAAGAATGTAGTAAAACAGCTCAAGTCGGATGGCAAAGAGATTATTGCTATTTCGGAAGCCCAGATGCACCAATTTGCCGGTAATATGCTGCAAGTGAGAGGCTCGAAAGATAAGCGCTATATAGTGATGAGCCAGGCGGCACGCAATAGTCTGAAGGCAGGCCAGGTCTCCGCCATTGAAAAATACTGTGAGATCCTGAGCAGTGACCTGGAAACCATTGAAACCTGCGGAGGAGGTAGTGCGAGATGTATGATGGCAGAAGTTTTTCTTCCGAAGAAAAAATAAGCTTAACCATGAAGATCCTACGAATCGTATTAATTCTCGGCGGACTCTCACTAATTGGGTATGGCCTGTACATTGCATTTTTTGTCGAATCCTCCGAAACAATGAAATGGAGCGGAGTTCGATTGGATAATCAGTTGATCGGTATGATCGGGGTAGGACTACTGGCGGCTGTCGCGGGCTTCTTTATGCGTCGCAGGCGTTAGCCCGGTACTGTAATTAGGCTCATAGAAATACAATAAAAATTTTATCTTTGCCCATGAACAGCGAAGCTTTGCGGCAATGCTGTTCTTTTCATATAATGCGTACACTATGTCCCTTCAGCAAAAATTAACACAGGAGATCAAAGCAATAACGCTTGATCACTTTGGTACAAGTCCCGAAACAGTCGAATTCCAGGCAACTCGCAGGGAGTTCGAGGGGGATATTACCGTTGTGGTTTTTCCTATGCTGAAGGTGATCAAAGGAAATCCGGTTCAGATTGGGGAGACCATTGGCAATCAGTTGAAGGATTCCGTGGACGAAGTGATTGATTTCAACGTGGTAAAGGGTTTCCTGAACCTGGTATTAAGTGATGCGTACTTCCTGAAGTTCTTTAATGAGGTTGCGGATTTCTCTTCCTTCGGAATAAAACCCGCCGGAACAGGGGCCATGATGGTGGAATATGCTTCCCCCAACACCAACAAACCTCTTCACCTTGGGCATATGCGGAATATTCTGCTGGGATACTCTGTGGCAGAGATCCTGAAAGCTGCCGGGAAGAAAGTCTATAAGACACAGATCATCAACGACAGGGGGATCCATATCTGTAAAAGTATGCTGGCGTGGAAGCGCTACGGAAATGGTGAAACTCCCGAATCCTCAGGGTTGAAAGGTGATAAGCTGGTGGGCAACTACTACGTGGAATTTGATAAGATCTATAAGCAGGAGATTAAATCCCTCCAGGATGAAGGTCTTACGGAAGATGAGGCCAAGGCAAAAGCCCCCTCACTACTTGAAGCCCAGGAAATGCTTCGTAAGTGGGAAGCGGGCGACCCTGAAACCGTGGAACTCTGGAAGATGATGAACAGTTGGGTGTACGATGGTTTCGAAAAGACCTACGCCTCGCTTGGGGTCGATTTTGACAGCTACTACTACGAGAGTGACACCTATTTGCTCGGAAAGGACAATATAGAGGAAGGACTGCAAGAAGGAGTATTCTTCAAGAAAGAGGATGGCTCAGTTTGGTGTGATCTTACTGAAGATGGCCTGGATGAAAAGCTGGTGCTTAGAAGTGACGGAACTGCCGTTTATATGACCCAGGACATAGGTACGGCCATACAGAGGGTCAAGGACCACCCGGATGTGAACGGGATGATCTATACCGTTGGGAACGAACAGGATTACCATTTCAAAGTATTGTTCCTGATCCTGAAAAAGCTTGGCTATAGTTGGGCCGAGAACCTGTACCACCTGAGTTACGGGATGGTGGATCTCCCTTCGGGGAAAATGAAAAGCCGTGAAGGTACGGTGGTGGATGCAGATGACCTCATTGCCGAAATGTCTGATACTGCACGTGAGATCTCCGAAGAACTTGGTAAGATCGAGGATTTTTCGGAAGAAGAGAAGGATGAGCTCTTTCACACTATCGGAATGGGAGCGCTAAAATATTTTATCCTGAAGGTCGACCCGCGAAAAGGAATGCTCTTCGATCCCAAGGAAAGTGTGGACTTCCAGGGCAATACCGGTCCGTTCATTCAGTATACCCATGCGAGGATACAGTCTATCCTGAGAAAAGCTCCCAATCTTGGGGAAGGAGATATTTCTGGAATAAAACTTCATCCGAAGGAAAAGGAATTACTGAAGCAGCTTCAACTTTTCCCGGAAATTATCCAGGCGGCAGCAGCCAATTACAGTCCGGCACTAATTGCCAACTACACCTACGACCTGGTGAAGGAATTCAACTCTTTCTATCAGAATGTTACCATTCTTGGTGCCGAAGATCCTTCCGAAAAACAATTCCGTGTTGAACTATCGGATGCCGTGGCGAAAGTGATCAAAACAGGGTTCAGGCTTCTTGGGATCCGGGTTCCGGACAGGATGTGATCAAAAGAGTAACTTCAGGGAGATATTTGGTGTGAAGCCCAGTGAGAACTGCTCCACCTGTGTCAGGAATTCATTTCCCTCATCGTCCCTGTCCAGCACGAAATAACGGTCGAGTGCATTTTTCCTATCGAAGATATTTACCATCCCTACCGCAATTTTCCCTGTGAAAGTGTCGTCCAAAGGTAAGGTGTAGCTCGCCGAAAGGTCGGTTCGGAAGAAGTCTTTGAGGGTGTCATCATTGGGAGTATCAAAATTGATCATCGAATCATTCCCTTGAGAGATTATTGCATTACCGGGGACCGGGGACGTGTAAGGTATCCCACTGTGATAGGTGGTCCCCACCGAGAACAGGAAGGATTTCAAGGAATAGGATGCAGCCGCCGAAAGGGAGTGGGTGACGTCAAAATTACTTCTGAAATCGGATGGGACTAGCTCGTCAAAACTGTATGCGTTGTCCTGGTAGGTATAGCTTATCCATGCATTCAGCTGCTCTGTTTTCCTACTGATAGACAGCTCCACACCATTCACATCGTATCCACCACGAGCATTTTCGTTAGCCAGTTGGTTTCTGAATCCCTGGTTCAGGGTATTGATGCCATCAACCATTTTGTAAAAACCCTCAATTCCGAACGACCATTTATCCTTTTTAAAAGTACCGCCCAGAGTAAACTGTGAGTTCTCCAATATGGGCTGATCATCAGACCCAAGAATGATCCAGCGCTGGTTCTCTATCCCAAGCAAACTATTGTTGATATCAATCGTCTGTGCCACGGCCTGGTGTTTTTGTTCGAAGGAGGCGGACAAACTTACTTCGGAATTGATCTTCTGTGAAATAGTGATCCGTGGTTCTAGGAAGCTGTTATCGATCTGAGGATAATTTGTGAATCGCAATCCGGCCGTGACCAGGCTGCGCTTGTTGAACAGGTTCATCTTCGAATTGAGATAGAAGCCGTCGGACACCAACTCATTTTGCGTTACGAACACCTGGTTGATCTCAAACGGACTACTTTCATTGATGATCTCAGTTTCGGTTCGCTGATATCCCCCCTCCAGGGCAAGTTTCGAGTTCGGGGTGTAGACAAGTTCAGCACTGATCTGGCTTTCGGTAAGCTCATTTCGTTGCGATTCAAGCTGACCAGTATCGATATCCTGGTTACCGCCATTATTCACATAGTCTGAAGAACTGTAGCTGATATTAGAAGAGAGCTGTTTAGTCCATTCCCGCTCCCACGAAAGCCCATGGACCAGCGTCTGTTGTTTCAGTTCACTAACGTTCTTACTCAGGGAGGTCTCGCCTGTAAAACGTTCGGTGAAATTCAGTTTATTGAAAATAGTGAGGAAGTTGTATTGGAGTTTGTCCTTGTTCGTCAGTTCCCAGATAGCCTTTCCGTTGATATCGTAGAAATTAAAGTCCTCGTCTGTGGATCTCAGACCTTCTGTGCTGTTGGTCCGGAAGTTGGTCACTACTGTATTCTGAAATACTCTTTGAAAGAATTCGTTGTAGACAGGGTTTCCTAGCCCGGTGTTTATAGACGTGCGTCCAGAAACATGAAACGCAAAACGCTCGGAAGCCGGGATCTTGGCGTAGAACTGCGTACTGATGAAATCCACGGAGGCAGCACCGGTAACCTGGTCCGGGATGTCACTGTCCGATTTCATACTGATAACCCCAGATACACTTTCTGAAAAGCGTGGATGGGTTCCGTTCTTATAGATCGTGACATGCTGGGTGAGGTTTGGGTTAAAGGCCGAAATCAGGCCAAAGAAATGACCGCTTTGGTACATTCGGATCCCATCCCAGAGCAACAAGACCTCATCGCTTTTCCCGCCCCGGATATTGATGTTCGAAGCGGTTTCATTATAACTTTCAATTCCTGGTAAGATCTGGGCGATCTTGAGAACGTCCGGTTCGATCAGGCTGGGAAGGATCTCGAAGTTCTGGTTCGATATGGATACCGAACCTTCCGCATTCCGCGAGATCCCCTTCGTCAGGTAGCTGTTAACTAATACCGTAGGGAGATAATTGAAGCGTTGATCGATGAAAATCAACGGACAGCCCTGCTCGGAATTCAGGTCACCGGCCAATACTTCCTTTACCTTGAATCCCAGATAATACACAGCCAGAGATGTGCCTTCCGAAATACCGGCTATAGTGAATTGGCCACCCCTACCCGTGCTCACCTGGAAGCCACTACCTACTACTGAAGCACCGCTCAGCGGAGTTCCGGTGGCGGTATCTATGAGGGTTCCGCAAATAGATATAATAGGAGAATCACCAACTGTAACCGCGATATAGCGTTCGTCGATCCTGAAGAACTGGATGTCGCAGTTGTTGGATAATTGGTTCAGTGCACCTTCAATACTTGCGGGATCATCCACTGCACAGCGAATATTCCTAAGGTCTCTCCGATTGTAGGAGAAACTGAGATCGAATCTCCTCTCATACTCTTTCAGTAAGGTAATAACAGCTTTTTCCCCGGAAGGAGAATCCTGAGCCGGTAGGAGGTAAGAGGTAAATAGAAATAGGAGGAGGACGCCGAGTTTATTCTGAATCTTTCGTATTGAATATCGTGATCGCATCCTTATTCTCTATGGTATAATTGAGTTCGAACGGTACCGTGATCGCCTGAAGCGCTGCTACGAGGTCGTCGTTCGGGAAACCACCCGTAAAACGTAAATTTACGTCAATATTTTCAGTTGAAGCAGTGAGTCCGTACTCGTCTTCCAGTACCGAAATAACTTGTAGGATCGGACGGTCATCGAACCTGCTTTCGTTATGAATCCAGCCTGGTTCCAGGGTGTGGAGATCATCCAGGTCGAGATTCCCTCCTTCCAGGGTTATAGATCTTCCGGCAGGCAGTTCTATGGAAATGTCGTCCTGGTCAACACGAACCAGTCCTTCGTAACAACTCACTTCAAGTCCGAATTGGTTCGAGACCACGTTGAATTTCGTGCCCAGCACGGTCACTGAACCCCGGGCGGTCTGCACGGTAAAGGAACTTCCTTTCTGAACTTCGAAGAAACCCTCACCGTGGAAATCGACCAGGCGGTTGTTCTTCCAGTTGAAACCCTTCAGCTCGATCTTCGAATTTTCGTTAAGGAACACCCTGCTATTGTCCGGCAATTGATAGAGTTCGGTTTGGGTGAATTCGGTGGTTGTACCGATCTCGTAGTTCGATACGAACAAATATGTAGCGGCCAAAAGGGTTAGAGCAGCGGCTATCTTCAAAACGGTCGCCAGTTTGATCAATTTTGGTTTCTGCCTGGTAGTCAAGTGGGATTTGCGCGCTGCCAGGTCTTCCAGCCCACTTTCAACATCATGCCGGGGCAGTTCAACCTCCCTGACAAAGGAGTCGATCTTTATAAATGACGAAAACTCCGGAATCGTCCTGAAAACCTCAAATTCTTCCGGAGTTAGTTCGCCATTTAACCATTTATCCAATAAATCTTTCTTTTTCATTTCGTTGGCATGTTCATTTGTATAACAGTTTCAACCTCAAATTACTACCTCAAGTATCAAATTTTTTCAATTTTGGTTCTCAGAGCGGCCAGTGCATCGTGAATTCGTTTACCCGCTGCTTTCTCTGAAATCCCCAGTATTTCTGCGATCTCCTTGTATTTTTTTCCTTCAACACGATTGAGGAGAAAGGCGGTTCGCTGCATTTCTGTAAGTTCGGAGATGGCATCCGACAGTCGCTCTCCAAACTCCTTTTCCTCCAGTAGAAATTGGGGAGATTGTTCATTGAGTTCCTGTTTTTTGTCTTTTCTGAATTTAAGCACCACTTTCCGATGAGATACAGTATTCAGAAATAAGTTGTTCGAAACCGTATAAAGAAAGGACTTTGCCTTGGAAGGAGGGACTTTTCCGCAATTATTCCAAAGTTTGATAAAGGCTTCCTGGACAATATCAAAACTCTGGTCGTTGTCCCCGCTCTTAAAAAATATAAAATTGCGCAGCGCAGGCGACAACTCGCGGTAAAGCGAATTGAATACTTCTTCCTTGCAACTGCTTTCTTCCTTGTTCATAGTTTCGGTTTCCGTGTATAAACTTATAGAAAAAATATTTTTGGTCGAAGGGGTAGCATTTTCGTTTCTGAACTGTTCTATTACTGAACGCAAAAATATTCCTATGAAAAAATTATTCCGACTTTCCCTTGTGATCTCGGCCCTTGCAGTTTTCACAGCCTGTGAGACAGTTGAGCTTGAATTATTAGTAAACCCCAACCAGGTTGGGGAGGAGAACGCTGATCCGAACTTCATTTTGAACGACGTTCAGCTGTCATTCGCCCGTAACGTCTGGAA
>JAUIIU010000094.1 GCA_030431695.1 Bacteroidia bacterium
CGATTCTACCTGTACGTACTTGTCGATTTTTTAAGTCAGACAGATTATTCTGAAGACCTTGCGAAATACACGGAGATCCTCTCGGGCCTATATGAAGAAGCCAACCCGGACACTCCGGAAGGTCATATGCCTATCAAAACTATCTTTGAGAAGCGATCGGACCCTTCGAACATACCCTCATTGTTAAAGTCCATAAGGATCAGTGACAGTCTGAACAGTATAAATTCACTTACTTTTTCCTCCATAGCTCTGGCAAAGACGTACGAAAAAATGGGGCGGCCGTATGAAGGAATCGCTGTGCTGAAAGACGCCATCCGGAGAATCGACTCCACTAATAAGCCTCAGTTGAAACTGGATTTGTATTCGGAAGTAAGCCGAATCAGTGCGAGGGCATCCAATTACGAAGATGCCTTTACCTACCTGCGCAAGGAAACTGCGATGCGAGACAGTATAAAATCGGAACGCATGCAACGCAATGTTGCCGAACTGGAAGTGAAATTCGACACGGAGCGGAAAGAACGTAAAATTGCGCAGCAGGATCTCCTTATCGAGAAGGAGGAACGTCAGAAGTTCCAGATCCTGATAGGTTTGGTGGCACTTGGTATACTGCTGATCATCACCCTTATATTTTTCAGGAATCGATTGAGATACCAGCGTACTATCGCAGCACAAAAGGAGGCTATTCAGCAACAAAAGATCAAGGAACTACAACAAGAGAACAAATTACTGGCGCTCAACAGCATGATCGAGGGCCAGGAAGCCGAACGTCTGCGAATTGCGAAAGACCTTCACGACAGTCTCGGAGGCTTATTGAGCACGGTAAAGGCTCACTTTACTTCCATTCAGAAAGAAATAGAGCAATTGGAGAAACTCAATATCACCGAAAAGACCAACTCACTTATCGACGAGGCCTGTATTGAGGTTAGACGAATTTCTCATAATATGATGCCACATGCGCTTAGCATATCCGGCCTGATGGGTGCGGTGGAAGACCTGGCCGCTAACCTGAAGGAGGAAGGTTACCAGACCACTCTCGAAATGCAAAAGCTACCTGAGATGGAGAATACGCGTGAAGTCATGGTGTACAGGCTATTGCAGGAGATCATCTCGAATATTCGAAAACATGCGGAGGCAAGATCCATACTGATCCAATTGATCCCGGTAGAAGACGAACTCAGTATCCTCATCGAGGATGACGGAAAAGGCTTCGACTATATAGCTGCTTTGGATAAAGGCGGGTTAGGATTAAAAAGCATAAACAGCAGGGTTCAGTTTCTCGACGGAGAGATCGACTGGGACTCGAATCCGGGCAAAGGAACTTCCATAACCATTAAGATACCTAAACAGTAAATGCAAACCAAAGTGTTCATCACATATCGAATAAGGCTCGTTTTTCTTGCATTTTTCTCTTGTATTGGAGGATATCATCTATCCGCCCAGGAGAATAAAGTGGAAGATAGCCTTAAAGTGGTACTTGCTGAAACCACCAATGATTCTATTCGGATGAACCTTTACAATGAACTGCGAAAGGCTACATTTTATTCTGAACCCGAAATTTCGAAAGCCTATACCGTCAGTTATCTTGAAGTAGCCGAACGTGTTGGCGACTCCTTCCGGATCGCACTCTGCCACTACTACCTGGGAAACGCTGACGTGACCATGGGAAACTATGAAGAAGCACTTCCCAATTATCTGAAAGCTGCCAACTATTTCGAATCCTCCGATGATCCCGGCAGGTTGAGTTCGGTGTACAACGGGATCGCAGCTGCCTATGAGAAACACGGATTGGATTCACTTTCCCTTAGTTATTATCAGAAGTCGTTTGATAAGAGTAATGCCGTGGATAACAAGAAAAACATGGGTATTGCCTTGAACAACATCAGTAATATTTACCGTAATCGCGGTGATCTGGACAAGTCGATTGAATATCTCGAAAGATCGAGAGACATACTTTCAGATCCCTCTTTCAAGAAATATTTCATACCGATCAGCATTAACCTGGCGAGTGCTTATTCAGATTTTGAACGACCCCAGGAAGCCAAGGAAATCTTTCTGAATACTCTGACGATCATGGATACAACAGCCGATATACTTCACTATGGTTCATTGCTTAGAGGACTAGGAGGGGTTTACAGTCATGAAGGAGATAAGAAGAAAGGGCTTCGTTATTACGAAAGAGCGTATGAGGCCTTCAGGGAACACGGTTTTACTGATGAAAAACTGGAAACCATGCCATTCCTCATCGACGCCTATTATGAAAATAATGAGACCAAGAAGGGGATGAACTTGTTTTATGAGTATTCTGAAGCAAAGGATTCTATCTTCAATACTGAAAAGGAAAAAAGTCTCACGGAGGCACTTCAGAAATACGAGGCTGAGAAGAAAGACAAAGCCTTGCTGGAGCAGGCCCTGACCATCGAAAAGAATGCGAGGCAGAAGAACAGGATCCTCTTCGGATTGATAACGGCTATACTTTTTGCTATTGTAATTTTCCTTTTCTTCAGAAAAAGGTTGCAGTATCAAAAGACGATCTCCGAACAGAATGCTTCTCTGCAGCGACAAAAGATCACCGAACTTCAGCAAAAGAACAAACTGTTGGCTCTTAGCAGCATGATCGAAGGGCAGGAAGCAGAGCGATTACGTATCGCAAAGGATCTGCATGATAGCCTGGGAGGGTTACTCAGTACGGTTAAGGCTCATTTCACCACCATTCAGAAAGAAATACAGCAACTGGCAAAACTCAACCTGACCACCCGAACCAACGAACTGATTGATGAAGCCTGCATAGAGGTAAGAAGGATATCTCACAATATGATGCCTCACGCTTTGAGCATTTCGGGTCTGAAAGGTGCGGTAGAAGATATCGCGGGCAGCCTTAAGGAAGAAGGGTATCATATTACCCTGGAGATGTCCGATCTTCCGGTAATGGACAATACCAAACAGGTTATGATCTACAGGTTATTGCAGGAGATCATTTCGAACTTACGCAAACATGCGAATGCTAAGTCTATTCTGATACAACTGCTCGCGTACGATAGTGAGATCAATTTATTGATCGAAGATAATGGAGACGGCTTCAATTACGAGGAGGCGTTAGCCAAAGACGGGTTGGGCATCAAAAGTATCAATAGCCGTGTGGATTACCTGGACGCGACTATTGAATGGGATACCAAACCCGGTAATGGAACCACAATAAGTATAAACATACCATTATGATACAGGTTTTTATAGTAGACGATCATAAAATGGTCATAGAAGGATTGCAGCTTTTGCTGCAAAATGAGGAAAATATAAAGGTCGTGGGATCTGCGCTGAGCGGGACAGAGGCGCTGGAGCGAATACCTGCCGAACAACCGGATGTGGTGTTACTGGATATCAACATGCCTGAAATGAATGGTATCGATACCTGCAAGAAACTCCTGGAAATACAACCAGATCTTAAGATCATAGCTATTTCAATGCACAAAGAGAGCAGTTTGATCAAACTAATGCTGAGTAGTGGAGCCAAGGGCTATGTACTGAAGAATGCCGGCCAGGATGAGGTTATTGAAGCTATTGAAAAGGTACATTCGGGCAAGATGTACCTAGATGATACTGTCAATGAGATCGTGGTTAACAGTGTGGCCACCGGGCATGATAAAAAATCGAGCAGCCCGTTTCCCACACTTTCCAGAAGAGAAAAGGAAATACTGCAACTAATTCTGAAAGAACATACAACCCAGGAGATCGCGGAAAAGCTGTTTATCAGCTTTGGGACTGTTGAAACACACAGAAGGAATATGCTAATTAAGACCGGAGCGCGAAATACCGCGGGACTGGTGCGCATTGCGCTTGAATACGAACTTCACATTTAACTAAACACAATAATCATGAAAAAACTACTACTGATCATCGCGACCGGATTGATAGTCGCCTGTGCTTCGGAATCGGAACAAAAAAGCCTGGACCGGATCGCAGACATCTATGACGCCAAGACGTCTTACTCCAAGGGGTTTAACAGTGCTGCCGGGAAGGAAACCATCAGGAACTTCACTGCGAAGATTTCCGAAAGTGACCTTATAGACAGTTTGAATCCGAACGTAACTTCATCCAATATCGCCTTGCTGGTGTACCAGGGATTTGAAGAAGATGAAAAAGACAAGTACAACAATATCTTCGTACAGATGGTGAACAAAAAGGGTGATACGGCAGATTACACCTATCCGGTTCCGGTGCTGAAGAAGGTTGCGGCCAAATCACCAATTTTTGTGGCTTTCTCGGAAGGTGTTCTGAAAGGTGACGGAGGGAAAATTGATGAGATCCGAAACACGAACACCATCCCGGATCCGATTGGCGAGCAACTCATGGTAACCATTACTAAGTATAAAAGTAAATATGGTAGCCTGATTGGTTACGATCCATTTGGCATTGCTGAATTGAGTGACGAACAGGGAACTGCATACCAGTTTCAATCGTATCTCGTCTTCAGCAGTGGTAAAAAGATTCCATACCTGGTCAATCTGGATACTGCTCCGGAAAATGACAAACTGGACGGATTCAGATTTTTCGAATAAAAAAAAGCCCCGATTCGGGGCTTTTCTTTTCAAATAAACCATTAGTCAATAAATCCGCCAGGGTTGTTATCCCAGAATACCTGGTCGGTTAGCTGACGCTGTTGGATGTTCGGGTTGTTCTCTACCTCGTCCACAGGATATCTGAATCCTCTTGGGAATGCACCTGCAGGGATGATAGGAGTTTGTAGGGTTGGGTAACCTGTTCTTCTGTAGAGGTTGTATACTTCTACACCGTTACCCCAGGATGCTAGCATGGTTTCTCTTGCGATGACAGCCAGTTTCTGCTGGTTGTTACCACCGTTGAATTCCTGTAGCACTCGTGCTACGTATGCATCTTTGTCGGCTTGAGTCATTTCAAGACCTCCGGTGTCTACATCAGATCCGAAGTCTTGTACATTATCAAGGCTGATACGCACACCTTCCGCCAACAGGTTGGCAGGGTTACCGTTGGTACCCAGTGTAAGGGCAGCTTCGGCTAACAGGAAGTGTGTGTGAGAGGCCAGGTAGATCGGAAGTATTCCGGCTCCACCCAGGTTGTTCTCTGTAGCACGCGCCTGAGCAAACTCATCTTTATCGAAAGCACCTCCTCCGGGATATACTCCGAAGGTTGTACGCTTGAATCCATCGTTAGGAATACCACTGTCATCGGTGTGGTCACGACCCCAGTAAAGGTTACCTACATAGCAGTAGTCGAACTGCGCATCACCGGCACACGGCAGGTCGGAACCTGATGGTGGGGTTGATGTCTGACGATACAGGTAGTAACGTGTTCTTGGATCGGTCACTCCTGTTTCAACAAACGGAGGCTGGTCGTCCCCTGCGTTAAGCAGGTCAAGGTAGTTGTTACTCATGTAAGAACCAGCACCGGCTGCAAGATATCCTGTAGTAAAGTAAGGGTGTCTTGATTCGGCCGGATCCTGAACATCAGAATAGTTGAAAGTGAAGTCCTCACTTGAACTATCGATGATGTTGGAATTGGCAACCATGTTGATCCCTGCTGCAGCACGAGCCGCATCAGTAAGACGAAGGTTGTTGTATGCTCTTAGCTTAAGAGTATTGGCCAGTGCAATCCAATTATCAGGATCGAAATCACCAAAGAACAGGTCTGTCTCAGGCTCTACCAATCCACCAGACTGAAGATTCGCAATAGCTTCATCAAGCAGTTCTAACTGTGCATCGTATACCACCTTGGCAGGATCTGCATTCGGGTTTGGGAATTCCTCCGGCTGGTTAGCCTCGGAGAAAGGAACATTGTTCACATAGTCTACAAGTAGCATGTAAGCAAAGGCTTCGATCACCTGGGCCACACCAAGGTGGTTGGAAAGTCCCTCTCCACCGTTCTCAATATCCACATCGTTCAATCCCTGGATTAGATCGATGTTACCAAACATCTGGTAAGACTGTTGCCATTCGGTAGACAGTGTATTCTCATCGATAGCACCGTTGTATGCACCAAACAAGTTGGTCATACGTGTGATACTCGCTGAGGGTCCGTTGTACCCATTCCAGACGTTACGGGCGAATGACAGCTGAACGTCGTTCAAAATGAAGTTCGGATCAGCGTTCTCCTCCCCAACCTGGTTGGGGTTTACTAATAATTCAAGCTCAACTGTCTCACAGGCTGTGAAAA
>JAUIIU010000095.1 GCA_030431695.1 Bacteroidia bacterium
AAGGACGAAGTTGCCGAACTTCAGTTGTACGAAACAGATGCGGTCATCACCTTCCTGGTACCCAGGGAGGACGACAAGACTATCAACAGGATGGCGAACGGGGTGAACGAACTGAACGACAAGAAAGTGAAGCAGGTGAAAGCCATGATAGCATATGTTACCAACAATTTCAGTTGTAAGAGTGAACAATTGCTGAAATATTTTGGCGAAGAATTCACGCAACGCTGTGGCATATGTTCTGTATGTATTAAGGACGACAAGGGCACCGGCAATAAAGGACTGAAACAGCTCGCTGCACAAATTCTCGCTTTGCTCGAATCGGGTGATATGGATTCCAGGGAAATTTCAGAAAAGCTTACTTTTGCCGAAGCAGATATACTGAAAGTCCTGAAAGCCCTGCTGGACAGTCAAAAGATCGGTCTGAACCCGAGAAACCAATATTATGTACTGTGATGAATGACCTGAGGATCGTATTTATGGGTACCCCCGATTTCGCCGTTGGTGTGCTGAAAACCCTGGTTGAGAATAACGCCAATATAGTCGGGGTGATCACGGCCCCGGATAAACCGGCGGGACGTGGAAGGAAACTGCGGGCCTCGGCGGTGAAGGAATATGCCGAAGAACAGGGCCTTACTGTGCTTCAGCCAAAGAATTTAAAATCCGAAACTTTTATCGAGGAACTGGAAGCCCTTAATGCCAACCTGCAGATCGTGGTGGCCTTCCGAATGCTTCCCAAAGTGGTCTGGGCTATGCCGGTGTTTGGGACCTTCAACCTCCACGCCTCCCTCCTGCCCGAGTACCGCGGTGCCGCTCCCATAAACTGGGCGATCATCAACGGTGAGGAACGATCGGGTGTTACAACCTTCTTTATTGATGAGAAGATCGATACCGGCGCCATCATAGCGAAGCGGGAGATCGAACTTCATGCGCGGGAGACTGCCGGGACTTTGCATGATAAACTGATGGTGCTGGGATCGGAACTGGTACTGGACACGGTTGAACTTATAGCCAAAGGTGAAGTTGAGACCACGGTTCAGTCTGCTTCAGAAAAATTAAAAGAGGCCCCGAAACTAAACAATGAAAATACGAGGATCGACTGGAACCAGCCTGCCAGGGTGATCGATGCACATATTCGCGGCCTGGACCCTTATCCGGGGGCATGGTGCGACATGGAGAACGACTCCGAAGAAATCCAGGTGAAGATCTACGGATGCAGCTTCAGGCTGGAAGAACACCGTCTGGATCCCGGCACCGTCCGAAGCGATAAAAAGCACATTGATGTGGCAACCCCGGATGGATTTGTTGAAGTCCTTGAGATCAAGTTGCCCGGGAGGCGAAAAATGACGAGTCGGGACCTGTTGAACGGTTACACATTCGAAATCGGAGCGAAACTACTGTGAAGCCTTATTATTGCTGAAATGGCGAAAATTCCTATGTTTTAGGTCGTCTTTATTAACAAAGCAGCCGACTTATCAACAAAAACGCCGATTTCCCCCGCCATTACTTGCGTGATAGCAGAATCCGACTATTTTTGTAGAGCAATTAATGGAAAGTTTAACCAACAATTTAATTTTAAACAGATAACTATGAACAAATCAGATTTAATCGATGGTATGGCAGAAGATGCTGGAATCACAAAAGCAGCTGCAAAAAAAGCATTGGAGTCTTTCTTAGGAAATGTTGAAGGCTCACTTAAAAAAGGGAACAGAGTATCTCTAGTTGGTTTTGGATCTTGGTCAGTTTCTAAGAGAGCTGCAAGAGAAGGAAGAAACCCTCAAACCGGAAAAACTATCAAGATCGCTGCTAAGAAAGTAGTGAAGTTCAAAGCAGGATCAGATCTTTCAAATTCTGTGAACTAAGATCAAAAGCTTAATTCTTCCAAACCCTGCGAACATCGCGGGGTTTTTTTGTACGAAAATACCAGCAGTGATTTTGCAAGTTGTTTTTTAAAAAATTAATACTTAGATTTAGTTGGACAAACTAACCGTATGACCACGATAAAACCGAACAAGGGAGTTTTACTCGTTGCGGAACCGTCAATAATTGGAGATGTTTCTTTCAACAGGTCGGTTGTGCTTTTAGCCGAGTATAATGAAAATGGCTCGGTGGGTTTTATTCTGAACAAGCCTCTTAAATACAAGCTCAGGGATTTCATCCCCGAGATCTCTTCGGAACTGGAAGTTTACAATGGCGGCCCTGTTGAACAGGACAATCTTTATTTCATTCACAAAATACCTGAACTTATCCCGGACAGCGTGGAAATTTCCAACGGCATCTACTGGGGTGGTGATTTCAATGCCATTATGGACCTTTTAAAGGAAGACAGGCTGAAAAAGGAACAGATCCGTTTCTTCCTTGGGTATTCCGGGTGGTCGAGTGAGCAACTGGAAAACGAACTTGAAGTCCACAGCTGGGTAGTGGTTCCGAATATCTACGAAAACAAGATCCTGGGAAAATCCAACAACAATTTCTGGAAGGAAAAGATGCTGGAATTCGGTGGGGATTACCTTATTTGGTCCAATTCTCCGGAGGATCCGAGTTATAATTAGACGTCACTTCGATACATTCGCCTAACTTCGACACTTCGACACTTCGGCACTTCGGCACTTCGACAGGCTCAGTGTATCACAGGCTCAGTCCATCGCTCCGCTCAGATAGCGGCGAATACTCAGTGACCAAACTCCAAGGACCCTGAGTGATTCGCTTAATGCGAATTTTATCGAAGGGTCATTCCAATCTCGCCTTCACATTCAGCTTTGCCAATAGTTCCTTTGCGACCTTATTGTCGTAGGTCTTCTTGCGGTATTTGGTTACAGGTTGGATCCCACCTATGACATTCGTGATAAAGATTTCGTCTGCTTTCTGAAGTTCGAAGGGGGAGACGGTTTCTTCTTCCAGGACATAATCGGGTAGCTTACCGATGATATCGATGATCTGTTTCCGAAGTACACCTTTCAGGCAGCCATCAGACAAGGGTGGGGTCTTGATCTTGTAGCCGTTCACCAGGAAGATATTTCCGTTCAGGGCTTCCACCACCATCTTGTTCTCGTTCAGGATCAGGCAGTTCTGGTAGTCGTTCTCTTCAGCATAAATACTTCCCAGCACCGAAACCAGTTTATTATTGGTCTTAAGCGTTGAAAGTAGCCCAGAGAGCACATAATGATCCTTGAACAATTCGATCTCGTACGAATCTTCAGAGACAGTGTAGAAAGGCGTTGCGAGTTCCTCGATCTGGATCATAAACTCGATCTCCCGTGAGCCCGGGGTATATTTTCCGCCCCATTTGCGCCAAATTGTGAGTCGGATGCGACATGTTTTATTTGGTGCTTCGGAAGCTTCCAGCGTTTTGATGATCTCGGCTTCCAGCTGTTCCATGCTGAAATCCATGGGTATCTCCATGCGAAGGACACGCATGGCTGCCATCAGCCTGAAATAGTGATCCTCCCAGAAGAAGATCTTCCCTCCCGAATACCTCATCGTCTCGAATACCGAATCCCCGAATTGGAGTCCGCGATTGTCGGGAGAAATTTCAGCAGCTGCAGCGTCGAGGATTGCCCCGTTGAGGTTTAGTTTCATGTTGACTAGTGCAATTTTTCAGTAGCAAAGATAACGCTTTGTAGCGGGTATGTTAGTATGATAGTATTTTGGATTATTAGTATTATTGGTGCGGTCTGAACCTTTTCCTTTTCGTCAGTATAGATGAGTAATTTTCGTGAAGAAATCGCGAAGCCGTGTAGGGATTTTAGGAAATTACGAATGGTTTTAAGCTGAAAGCTTAAAAATACCTATCGAAAAGGTGCCGTTTTCTTTGGTTCGTTTCTTTTGGGCAAGCAAAAGAAATGAACATGAATAAAAAAATATAAATTTAAATCAAGTAGACCCCAATATATGCTTAAGATTAGAGATCATATTGGTCCAAAGCATCTTTCCTTCCTCAACATCGTCCTCATCCTCGGCAAAGTCGGTTACCATCAGGGAGACATCTTTAGTGATCTCATCCACCTGTATTCGCATCTCGAAGTAGTAAGGAGTATCTTCATCCTCAACCCATCTGAATTTGATTCGTTCGCCGCTTTTTTTACCAATAAGCTTGGCTTTTTCTTCGCTTCCTTCCCAGATAAAAGTAAAATACTCACCGCGAGAGTTCACGTTATCCGCGTACCACTCACTCATGCCCGATGGAGTTGAAATGTATTGAAATAGTAATGAGGGAGATACATGAATTGGGAACTCCATTTCGTATTTTACCTTGTCTTCCATATGCGTTTTCGGTTAGCAGGAGCCCAATATAAATATTAATTGCAAACTGCCAAAAAATTGAGGATGGGTTTTTTCCAGAATCAGATTGTAAAAAACTATGAGTGGTATTTGCTAAGCTACAATTTGTTGCTATCTTTGCGCTCGCTAGAATGGCGTGGTAGCTCAGGTGGTTAGAGCGTCGGATTCATAACCCGGAGGTCGGGAGTTCAAGTCTCCCCCACGCTACGAAAAGTGAAACCCAACACGGATGTGTTGGGTTTTTTAATTCTTGGGCAACGAAAACTTGTTTTCGGAAGTCATAAGAATAAAAAACCAATCAATGCAAAGCATTGTCAGTTTCACTTTCCGTAAGCCCTCCCCAATAAGACTCGCGAGATGCGCCGAAGGCGTATTGAGCAATTCTCCAATCAGTTGTGGGTTGTCGGTTGTGGGTTCTCAGTTGTGGGTTGTGGGTTGTCATTCAGAGCGGACCCTGAGCGCCCGCCTGAACGGAACGGGCAGGGAGTCGAAGTCACCAGCTTCCTCCGCCTCCACCGCCAAAGCCGCCTCCGGATGATCCTCCGCCGGAACCACTACTGCTCGGTGTACTTACCATAGTGGATTTGGCCGCAGTGATCGACGAATTAAACGACCTGCTGAACTGGTTCATATTGAAATGTGAATGTGAAGTGGAACTATACCAACTGGGTGGCGGAACATTCAAGGCTGCGAACTTCTTCGCCCAAACTGTAAAGGCCCCGAATGCCAGTGCGTAGCCCATGGTGGATTCAAAATAAACCGGGCTTTCCTTGATCAGCATTTTCAGTTTATTCTCCTCAGCCGTTTTGATGAATTCGCGGAAACCTTTCAGTTCGGATAGCACCTCATCACCCTTGGCGTTCTTCTTGATCATGAAAATATTCAGAATGAACAATACCACAAAAGTCACAAACATCAACACAGCGCCAAGTACACCCCACAGGTACAGACTTATTGGGATCCACGCCAATACGAGCAGTGACAGGGCAAGGAATACGAACCCTCGTATTCGCCGCGATTTCTTCAGGTAGTACACCTGGGCCGACTTCACCAGCTTCAACTTCGCATCGGTCATGGTGGTGTGGAACTTGTTCTTCAGACTGCTGATCTCCACTTCTTCCTTACCTCCCGAAAACAGGCCTTTGAACATCCTGCGTTCGTAATCGGGTACGCCTTGAGGTAATTCTTTCAGCTTGTAAATTTTGGTATCATCCTTTGCAAAGAGGCCCTTTTTATCGATCTCCTCCATGCTTATAATACCCTTTGCTCCCCAGTAAGGGATCAGGGAGACGAGGTCGGCGGTATCGTCAAAATCGTTGATGAGGAAACCTGCCATTGCAGGATCCAGTCCTGCCGGAGGATAATAGCTGGTGGTTGTGGTAACCCGCGTGTCCTTTCCGTGCTTCCGCCACAGTAGATAGAAACCGCCAAATAACAAGGCAATGATGATGGTATAGCCGTAATGGGTCCAGAACGGGAACAGCGGCTTGATCTCGGCAATGCTGCCCGGTTCGAAATTCACCAGCACGGTGACAGCCTGTCCGTAGGACGAGATCACCCCTTCCTTGCTCTTCCCCGAAAAGATATTTCCCGAGTACTGCAGATCGTATTCGGTGGTTGGTTCGGTGTTCCCCTCGTTTCCGGAGTAAACAAAGATATTACTGCGGTCCACTGCCGCGCCCTCCGGTAAATGGACATTGAATTCGATCTCGTTGAAAGGCGCGAACCACTGTGTGGGTTTCAGGTTCCAGTAAAAGCGGGTATAATCGTCTTCATACAAAAAGGCCTGTTTCACCCGGTACCGTATCTCGTAATGCTGTTTTCCATGCACATAGACGTCCGGATCACCGATCTTGATGTTCATATGACTGGAAAGCCGCTGAGAGAACTTCCCGTCC
>JAUIIU010000096.1 GCA_030431695.1 Bacteroidia bacterium
CTTACAATACGGAACCAATTTCATTTCGGCCATGCCCACCAACCTGTATGGCCCTAACGACAACTTCGACCTGGAAAAAGCACATGTGCTACCAGCTTTACTTCGGAAAATACACCTTGGGAAAGCTCTTGAGAATTCAGACTGGGAGGCCATTCGCGCCGACCTTGATAAATTACCGGTTGAAGGAGTGGATGGGAAGGCTTCCGAAGACATTATACTTGCCAAGCTGGCCGATTTCGGAATTCGGCAGGCAGATGGAGTGGAAGTGGAGATATGGGGAAGTGGCAAGCCCATGAGGGAACTGTTGTGGGTTGAGGATATGGCAAAGGCCTGTACGTACTTGATGAAACATACCGATGCACAGACCACAGCCAATCAAGGAGAGGAAGTGCGAAATACCCATATCAATATCGGAACCGGGGAGGACATCAGTATCGCCGATCTTGCCGACCTGGTAAAGAGAATTGTTGGATTCAACGGTGGATTTTTCTACAATACCGACAAGCCAGATGGCACCATGAAAAAACTCACCGACGTGAGCAAGATCAATGCCATGGGTTGGAAGGCAGAAGTTTCGCTGGAAGAGGGGATAGCACGGATGTACAATTGGTATAGCAGGAGTTGATATGGAAAACCCCTTTCTGTCCATAATCACCATAAATTATAATAACCTCGATGGCTTGAAGAGGACGGTACGGTCTGTATTGGACCAATCCTATACCAACTACGAGTATATCATTGTGGATGGGGATTCTACGGATGGCAGTAAAGAGTTCATTTCTGAGAATACGGATCACTTCAGGTGTTGGGTGAGTGAGTCGGACAATGGTATTTACAACGCCATGAACAAAGGTATTGACATGGCTCAAGGACAATACTTTTTATTTCTGAATAGCGGGGATACCTTGAACGGGAAGGACGCCTTGAATGAGTTTATCGGGCACAAGGAATTTGGTGGAGATATCGTTTACGGTGATTACAAATTTGACAATGGGCACAAGGTATACGCAGACCATTTGACGCCCTATTATTTTGTTCGTACTTCTTTACCACACCAAAGTACCCTGTTCAAACGCCGGGTCTTTGACATAATGGGGAAATACGATGAATCCTACCGGATAATATCGGACAGGGTGTTTTTTACAGCCAGTTATCTCAGTGAGAAATTCGAATTCAGGCATATTCGATATCCCCTGGTTCATTTTGATCTGAAAGGTCTGAGTAACGACATGGAGTATCGCAACCAAAAGCTGGCTGAGGATGATAGGATGTTCAGAGAATTGTTCGGGATCTACTATGAGGATTATATGAGCATGAGACAAATGGAGAGAGATCTTTATTTGGCCAGGCGAAACACTCTTCCGGGTCTTATAAAACGCATTAAACGCAAATTCATGAAATGAAAGGGCCGCTCGTAAGTATAGTCGTTCCTACATATAATAGAGCCAACTATTTGAAGCTTACCCTGGATAGCCTGGTGGGCCAGACGTATCGACCCATCGAGATCATCGTCATCGATGACGGAACCGAAGGAACTGCCAATGCAGAGCTATGTGATAGCTATGAGGAAGTCCGATATAAAAAAATAGAAAACAGCGGGGGGCCTGCTCGTCCCAGAAATGTTGGCAGTGAGATGGCCAATGGATATTACCTGGCCTGGGTAGATGATGATGACATATGGATGCCCTCTAAGCTGGAGAAACAAGTCGCGATCCTGAAAGACAACCCCGAATACGGATTGGTACATGGCCCTTGTGAAGTAATCGACCCGGAAGGAGAGAGAACCTCAGAGATTATTGGTCGTCCGGGGAGTTTAAACGTGAAACACGGTGATGTTCGGCTAAAAATGATTGGTAACTGGACATTAATGATGCCAACCCCACTTCTGCGAGCTGATCTGTTGAATGAAGTTGGAAGGTTTAACGAAGATATTCCTGCCGGGCTGGAGGATGTTGAATTCTGGGTTCGATGTAGCTTTCATACAAATTTTTATTACCTGGACGAACCCCTGGTAGAATATCGAGTTCATTCCGGCAATATATCCTCCGACACTGGGAAGTACCTTAAACTTCCACTATATTTGAATGAGTGTCGGAAAGAACTGCAAAGACAGAACCAACTTAAACCTGGAGAAAATCGTTTGCTAATGCGCAACCTGGGGAGAATGCAGCTCAAAATGCTCAGGCTGAATCCGGGACTTGTTGTAGGAAATATGTTCAGGTTGGACCCCGTGTGGTTTCTCAAGTTGAATAATCTGAAGGTGTTTATTAAGAAAGCTTTGAATCGATAAATGGAGGCAACCTCAATACTTATTACCGGTGCTAGCGGATTCGTTGGAAGACATCTGATGAATTATTTGGCAGTACGGGAAGGTTACCGGGTTTATACTACGGACAGGGATTTCGGTGCATTGCACCCAAATCCACCCGAAAAACTGGATTGGTTGATTCACCTGGCCTCGTCTCACAGGGAAGCGGAAGAGCATCTGGTTTACGAAAATAATAAGAAGATCAATCGGGGGACGATCGAATTGTTGTCCCGTTTCGGACTTAAACCAAATATATTATTTACGAGTTCAGTTCATGAGAACAAGGACAATTATTACGGCCAGTCCAAACGAGAGGGAGCGTCCTACCTGGAATCTGTATGTGATAAATGGGGTTCGAGCTTCGAAAAGATCGTTTTCCCAAATTTGTTCGGGCCGTATTCCAAACCTTACCATACGTCCGTAGTCGCTAATTTTTGCAGTGATATAATTTCCGGAAAGGAGAGTTATATAAATGAAGTGGAGATTAAGTTATTGTATATTCGTGAAGCAATAGATGCTATCATGGAGTTCAGAAGTAAAGAAGATTTCGAGACAACTCCCGTTTTCCTACCGGAACTCTATGAAATCCTGAAGCGATTACACACCCAATATCACACTTCTCCATTTAGGATAGCACTAAACAATAAATTTGAGTCTCAACTCTTAACAACCTTAACCAGTTATTATTAATGAATAGGCGAAAGAAGATTTTTATCACAGGTGGAGCCGGATTTCTTGGTAAACACTTAGTTGCTCATTTCTACAAGGATTATGATATAACTATATACAGCAGGGACGAAGCAAAACACTATTTTATCAAAAAACAATTTCCCGAAATAAACTGTATCATTGGCGATGTTGCGAATTTTGAACTCATGGATCGATCTGCCAGTGGCCATGATCTTGGAATTTTTGCCGCTTCCCTCAAACAAATTGAAGCCGTCGATCAAAATGTGGAAGTTTCATTAAACACCATAGTGACCGGCGCACTCAATTCGCGTAAGGTGGCCGAGGACAATAATTTTGAAGCTGCCTGTTTCATTTCGAGTGATAAGAGCAGGGCAGCGACGACCCTATACGGAGCCATGAAATTTGTAGGTGGAGAGGCATTTATTGTTAATGCTGAAAAATCTAACGTTCGATTGAGTACTGCCATTTACGGAAATGTGTTGAATTCCACAGGGAGTATTATTCCTTTGATATGGGACAGTATCCGAAACAATTATACAGTGGTGCTTTACAGCGAAGAGATGACCCGTTTTATGATCGAGATTGATGAAGCTATAGAGGTTATCGAGAGCAGCCTGAAAGTATCCGGGTATAACGTTATTCCGAACCTGAAGAGTTTCCTGGTGAAGGATCTGTTTGAGATCTTCCACGATAAATTCGGATTAAAATACACTTTGGGTAAGCCCAGGATCTCGGAGAAGATACACGAAATCATGATCGCCAGGGAGGAAATTCCCCGTACATATTTCAATAAAGCAGACAATAACTTCTATATGCATTACCACGAACTATCGGATCAGAAGGTGGATTTCGAAGAGTTCAGCAGTAAAGATAGTGTGGTTTCCAAGCAGGAATTGGATCAACTATTGGCAAAGTATGATTACTTTCAACCATAATTCAGTATTAGCCTGTAATCTTCAGTATTCTTTCCTAATGAATGATTTATGAGAATTGGACAAAATCCAAATATAAAAAAGGAGCTCGACCTCTCGAAGTCATCGCATCGTGTTATAATTCCGATTTACATACCTAATTCTGAAGGCTATTTTGAAGGTTCTTTTGATGTATTGAAGACCTGTGTTCAGTCCCTGTTACAGACTATCAATTCCGATACAAAAATCACGCTTATCTCCAATGCCTCCAGTGATGAAGTGAATGAGTTTATCGGTGAACTCTACAGAAGTGGGAAGATCGACAGAGCTGTTTTCAACGCGGAGAATGTAGGCAAAATGAACGCGATAATCGCCGAAGCCAGGGCGAGTTTCGAAACCTATGTCACCTATTCGGATGCCGACGTGTTCTTCGATAAGGGATGGTTGAAACAAACCTACACCATGTTTGATTCGGTCCGTTCTGCCGGCTTCGTATCCATGAATCCTACACCGAAGAATATGTCGCTGGCGTCTTCTACTATCGTTGCAAACTTCTGGAAGTTCTTAGGCAAGGCGCAAAGGACAAGTGAGGTTTGCGATTATAGTGACCTCGAACATTTTCATAAAAGCATCGGTAAAGATGAGGAACATACCCGTGATATGTTCGACAATACCAGGGTGACCTGTGTTGGTGATAACTACATTATTGGTGCCGGTCACTTCTGCTGCACGGTTGTTAGGTCCCCGGTACTTGATAAAACCCCACGCGGTATGAGCAATATTGCCGCAGCCGGTGGTTCGGAGAATGTCTTCCTGGATGTGCCACTTGATAAAACAGGTCTTTGGCGACTTTCTTCGCCTAGAGCTTATGTTTGGCATATGGGTAATATCCTCGATAAAAAGTGGGCCGACGAGAAGTTGAGATCACTGGAAGGCTTTAAACAAGATGCATTCAGGTTTGATGATCTGCCGGGCCGTAAAGTTCGATTTACTACTTCCCTTATTCCTTATAATTTGCGACCTAAGATCGCTGCCGGAATGAAAAAATTTAAACTATTCGATTAGCTTATCGTTTGTATTTCGGCCATTGATAAGTCGAATTGCAATACAACTATTTCTTGATATTTAGATTTGAATGAAAAGAGAGCAAGCCGTTGGAAGAATAATTTAAGTACTTTTGAGAAAGACACGGTCTACGGAATTACCAAAGAAGTGTCAGATCGTTTCCATGAATCGTTTTAAACATGCTGAAAAACCTACTTTACAAACTTGCCAGGAAAGGACTCAGCTATACCCGAAACATGCAGGACGGGAGGGTTTCGGTAACCGGATGGGTAAAAGGCATTCGTCAGGTATCTTTTGAAGGTAAAAATGCCGTACTGGAATTCTCCAATTTCAATGGGAATGTGAAGGTGGGCTATGCTACCACCTTTGGGATCCACAATCTCGTACACGGGGATGTGGAGATTGGGCGCTATTGCCAGTTCGGGCCCTATGCCTCGGTTAATACTTATAATCACCCGGCCGATCATATAACCACTTATATCAATCAACGATTGCTCAATGGCAAGATGACCGCTTATAAAACGTCTCAACCCACGCGTATAGGAAATGACGTTTGGGTAGGTAAGAATGCCCAGATCCTGGCAGGTATTACTGTAGGTAACGGGGCGGTGATCGCCGCAGGAGCCGTTGTGACCAAAGATGTCCCTGATTACCATATTGTTGCAGGGGTTCCGGCAAAAGTGGTACGCCCGAGGTTCTCGAAAAAAGTGATCCGTGAATTGCAGGAACTGGCCTGGTGGGATAAATCGGAGGAGGAGATCAAAAAACTGGAACCGCTGTTCGAGAAAGACCTAACCACCGTAGATTCGATCTATGACTAAACCCCATTTCATCATCGCAGGAGAGCGCAGGTCGGGATCTACAACCTTATACGATATCCTGAAGCTGCACCCGGGAATTACCATGTATCCGTTATCGGATTTCGACTATTTCATTGAGCCGGAATTGTTTTCGAAAAATCCATCAGCTAGTAAGGATAAATGGGAATTGAATCATTCCGCAGAAGAATTCGCGGCGATATTCGAAGACTACGAGGGAGTGTCCGGAATGAAGGATGCCGATCTACTGTGGTGGAAACCTGCA
>JAUIIU010000028.1 GCA_030431695.1 Bacteroidia bacterium
GTTCTACTTAGTTTAGTTTTTGTTTCGATACAGAATCAAGACGTTTCCATCCCAATCCCATATACGCTGTCAATTTCAATATCTCAATGAACGTGTCATTCTTACTCAAATAAAAACAGCTAACATCATATCAGCCGTTTTTAGCGGGTGCAAATATACAACAATTTTTTATCCCAACAAGGTTTTGAAAATTAATTTCAAAAGAAAAAATATGTTTGAAGTATTTCCCCGTTTATAGAACTTATGTCGCTCGTGAAAGCGGATGCAAATATACAGCCCATTTTATATCCTACAAGTGATTAGCACATAAATTTTTCAAAATTTTTCGGGTGCAAAACCTAAGTATTTGATCCTTCCGAAATTATAGGATCAAAATAAATTCAGGGATACATATACTTATATATATACCCTTTCAACGACACAGCCTCAATCCCGGGATGGTACCCGCGTTAGGGATTGAAGCGTGCTACCCCGCCTGCTCCGCCTTTGGCGGGCAGGCGTGTAGCGCGAAAAGCCCGACCCCTGTAGCAGAGCGAAGCTCGCTACAGGGGGAACGCCCAAAGAAAAATAATACCTCTGCACCATATTGTATATGGCCGAAAACCGTAGTATCTTTACGCCCCTAAATTGATACGATATGATTGGGATCACGCTACCGGACGGAAGTGTAAAACAAGTGGAAGCAGGAACTACCCCCATGGATGTTGCAAAAAGCATCAGTGAGGGGCTGGCACGTAATGTAATTTCTGCATCGTTCAACGATGAAAAAGTGGAAACCACTACCCCCCTCACCACCGATGGATCCCTGGTTTTGTATACCTGGAATGACGATAAAGGCAAGGAGGCCTTCTGGCATTCGTCCTCACATATCATGGCCCAGGCACTTGAAGAGATGTACCCGGGAATCAAGCTAACTATCGGTCCGCCGATCGAGAACGGGTTTTACTACGACATCGATCTGAACGGCCAGAGTATTTCGGAAAAGGATCTGCCCGCCGTCGAGAACAAGATGCTTGAGATCGCCCGCGGGAAACATGATTTCAAAATGAGGTCGGTTAGCAAAGACGACGCACTGAATTTTTACAGGGAGCAGAACAATCAATACAAAGTGGAACTCATCGAGAACCTGGAGGATGGCACAATTACCTTTTGCGACCATGACACCTTCACGGATCTCTGCCGCGGCGGACATATTCCAAATACAGGAATTGTAAAAGCGGTTAAGTTGATGAGCATTGCCGGGGCTTACTGGAGGGGTGACGAGAACAACCCTCAGCTCACACGTATCTACGGCATCTCATTTCCGAAGCAAAAAGACCTGAAAGAGTACCTGGAACTGCTGGATGAAGCCAAGAAAAGGGACCACAGAAAACTTGGGAAGGAACTCGAGTTATTCACGTTTTCCCAGAAAGTCGGACAGGGACTTCCGTTATGGTTACCGAAAGGTGCTGCCCTTAGGGAGCGGCTGGAGAATTTCCTGAAGAAAGCTCAGAAAAAAGCCGGTTACGAGATGGTGGTTTCGCCTCATATCGGGCAAAAGGAATTGTACGTTACGTCGGGTCATTATGCGAAGTATGGGGAAGACAGTTTCCAGCCGATCAAGACACCTAACCAGGATGAAGAATTCATGCTGAAGCCGATGAACTGTCCGCATCATTGCGAGATGTACAACAGCAGGCCATGGTCCTATAAAGACCTGCCTAAACGTTATGCAGAATTCGGGACAGTGTATCGGTATGAACAAAGTGGAGAGCTTCACGGACTCACACGAGTTCGTGGGTTTACACAGGATGATGCGCACATTTTCTGTACTTCGGACCAATTGAATGAGGAATTCAAAATGGTGATCGACCTTGTAATGTATGTCTTTGGATCACTCGGATTTGAAGATTTCAAAACACAGGTTTCAGTGAGGGATCCGGAGCATCCTGAAAAATATATCGGTGATACCGAAAACTGGGAGAAAGCAGAACAGGCGATCATCAATGCTGCGACCGAAAAGAATCTAGATTTCGTGATCGAAGAGGGTGAAGCGGCCTTCTACGGGCCAAAACTTGATTTCATGGTTCGCGATGCATTGGGCAGAAGTTGGCAGCTGGGAACAATACAGGTGGATTACAACCTGCCTGAACGTTTCGACCTTACATACAAGGGAAGCGACAATGAGTTGCACCGCCCGGTGATGATACACCGAGCTCCTTTCGGAAGTATGGAGCGATTCGTAGCCATCCTGCTGGAGCATACGGGAGGTAATTTCCCGCTATGGCTTATGCCAGAGCAAGTTAGTATCCTATGTCTCAGCGAGAAATATGAAAAATACGCTCAAAAAGTTTTAAATTTGTTGGAAAATAACGAAATTCGCGCCCTCGTTGACAACCGCAATGAAACGATTGGAAAGAAGATCAGGGAAGCGGAGATGAACAAGATCCCGTATATGCTGATCGTTGGTGAGCAGGAGGAAAAAGATGGTACGGTTTCTGTAAGAAAGCACAGTGAAGGCGACCTCGGCAGCATGAGTGTCGAATCGTTTTCGGAGTTGATCCATTCAGAAATTGAAAAGAACAGCGTAGAATTCAATGTATAACAACACTGCGAAAGCGGTATAATAAATATTAGTCATAGCAATACGAAGAAAAAGAAGCAGAGGCCCGGCGAGGGTCATTAAAAAAGATCTACACCGGATCAATGATAAGATCCGTGCCGAAGAGGTACGCGTTGTAGGGGACAATGTTGAAGTAGGAATATATCCTATTCGGAAAGCATTGGAAATTGCGGAAGAGCAAGGTCTGGACCTGGTAGAGATCTCACCGAACGCAACACCACCGGTTTGTAAGGTGATGGATTACAAGAAGTTCGTTTACGAACAGAAGAAACGCGAAAAGGCGTTGAAGGCGAAAGCCTCGAAAGTGGTCATCAAGGAGATCCGTTTCGGACCCAATACAGACGATCACGATTATGATTTTAAGAAGAAGCACGCAGAGAAGTTCTTAAAGGACGGAGCCAAATTAAAGGCTTATGTGTTCTTTAAGGGACGATCGATCATATATAAGGACAAAGGAGAAATTTTGTTACTCCGTCTTGCCCAGGAATTGGAAGATATAGGAAAAGTGGAGCAGATGCCAAAACTGGAAGGAAAGCGAATGACAATGTTCATCGCGCCGAAGAAAAAATAACCCTTCGACGAATTCAGTGACCAAAAGCGAACTGAATTCTGAAGAAAAGATAATCGAAGTAATATAAAAACGTAGAAACATGCCGAAACAAAAGACAAAATCCAGTGCCAAGAAGCGATTCAAGCTTACGGGTACCGGTAAGATCAAAAGAAAGCATGCGTTCAAAAGTCACATCTTGACAAAGAAGTCGAAAAAACGCAAGCTTGCCCTTACTCATGACACCACGGTGCACAAGAGTGATGAGGACAATGTTAAGCAGATGCTTCGTTTGAAGTAATCCTTAACCGGTTAAACTATTTAAAAACCCTGGAGTATGGCCCGAAAAGAGTTTTAAGTTTTGAGTTATAAGTTGAGGAATATTTAAACCTTAACACTAAAAACTCAACACCGAAACCGCCTGCTACAAAAAAAAGTAAATTATGCCAAGATCAGTAAATTCAGTTGCTTCCAGAGCCCGAAGAAAAAAGGTGATGAAGCATGCCAAAGGTTACTTTGGAAGACGTAAGAATGTCTGGACTGTTGCAAAGAATGCCGTGGAGAAAGCCATGTTGTATTCTTACCGCGACCGCCGGGCAAAAAAGAGAAATTTCAGATCCCTGTGGATCACCCGTATCAATGCAGGAGCACGTGAACACGGAATGTCTTATTCTCAGTTTATGGGGAAACTCAAAGCCAACAACATCGATCTGAACCGTAAGGTTCTTGCAGACCTGGCGATGAATCACCCGGAAGCCTTTAAAGCTGTTGTAGACAAAGTAAAATAAGACCAAACATATTACTTCGGAAAAACCCGCTCATTGAGCGGGTTTTTTATTTGCTATCATCCAAAGAGCTGTGAAGCACAGAAATTTGTATTTTCGCTTAAACTGTAACTTTGTGAACCCCAGGCTCTTCTATATTTTCTTACTGCTGTTGGCCTATACAGGTTTTGCACAACCGGAACAGAAATTCAATTATACCGGGAGTGATGGCAAAAGGATCTACCTTCCACTCGGCAAGGTTTCGTTTGCAGATTCCATCGTGGAATTCAGAATGGGGTTCCCGAAACCTAAAACCATCTTTCGCGACAGTACCCAGGCTCTACACAAGCCAAACTACCAGGGATACAATAGTCCGGATTTTGTCTCACTGGGCTGTAAGGGCTCACTAACGCTTAAGTTCAATAATAACGGTTTTATGAACCTGCTGGGGCCGGACCTGGCCATCTTCGAAGTAGGCCCGGCCAGGGAACGATCCCTGGTGGAAGTGAGTGAGGATGGTGTAGAATGGTTTGTAGCCGGCATGACCAAAGGTGGTACTACAAAAATGGATTTCGACAACAGCAAGGTCGATCCCAATAAGATCTTCTACTATGTCAGGATCAGCGATCTGAAGGACGAATGCACCGGTAAAAGTGCCGGCGCCGATATCGACGCTGTGGCGGCGATCAACAGCGTCATTAAACTTACGGTGAACGGAGATGTCTTCTTCGACGTGGATAAATATACCCTGAAACCTTCCGCAAAGAAAACCCTTGACTCTATTGCCGGGACGATCAAAATCGTCGAAAAAGCCACGATCCTCATTGAAGGACATACCGATAATGATGGGGAAGAGGAATACAATATGGAATTATCCCGAAACCGATGTAATTCGGTGCATATGAAACTGAAAGAACTTCTGGCTTCGGCAGGAGAGTTTCAATTTGAAGTTAGGGCATATGGCGAATCACAACCCAAAGTCGAGAATTCTTCAGACGAGAACAAACAGGTAAACCGGAGGGTGGAGATCATGGTGTTCCCTCCCAGTGATTACTTCGAGTCCTTTGCGGAAGAGTAGATCAGGTCTTTTGCTTTTTCTTCTTGGCAGCCGGAAACAATACGTTATTCAGAATCAGACGATAGCCCGGGGATGTTGGATGCAGGGCCAATTCCGTCTTGGCGTCCCCTACCCTGTGCTGATAATCTTCAGGGTCGTGTCCCCCATAGAAGGTGAAGAATCCCTTCCCTTTTATCCCATGAATATACCTGGCTTCACCGTTCGTTTTGTTTTCGCCCATCACCAGGACGTTCGACTTAACCGTAGATCGTCGATAGGACGTGGTCTGACCCATGAACCCCTTCACGAGTGAAGTGTGATTTTGCACTAACATACATGGAATAGGATCCCATTTGGCGGAGTAATCCATCAGTGAGAAATAGTCTGTTTCCTTTACAATGCGACGGTCACGAGTCATATCGATCGAAGAGAATTCGTATACCATCGGACTTCTTTCCAGTGTAAAATCCTTGAATGCAAATGTTCTATTGAAATCGATCTTACCCTGGTATCCCGGTTCGCTTGGGTCACCGTCGAACATGGGTTCGCAAATATCAACACCTTCTGCCGCCAGGGCGATATCAAAACTATCCGTCGCACTGCACATGGCGAACATGAATCCACCTCCGATCACATAATCCCTGATCTTCAAAGCTACGTCTCGTTTTGCTTCGGAAACCTTTGTGTATCCAAGCTTCGTTGCCAGTTCCTCAGCTTTACGTTTTTCTTCTATATACCAGGGTGCCGAACGATATGCCCGGTAGAATTTCCCATACTGTCCTGTAAAATCCTCGTGATGCAAATGCAACCAATCGTACAATAACAGTTGGTCGCCGAGAACTTCTTCGTCGTAAACGACGGTATAGGGAATCTCAGCATACGTAAGTACCATGGTCACTGCATCGTCCCAGGGTTGATTCCCCTTTGGTGAATAGACAGCAATCCGTGGTGCCTTTTCCAGAACAACGGCCTCCATATTCTGAGAAGGGCTGCTGATCTCCTCGAGGATCTGCTCGGCCTTGGAATCGGACAATACTTCGTATGAAACTCCCCTTATCTGGCACTCTTTGCGGATCTCTTCGGCATCTTGCAACAGGAAGGAACCGCCCCTGTAATTGAGCAGCCACTTCACTTTCTGTTGTCGCTCCAGGGTCCAGTATGTTATTCCGTAAGCTTTGAGATGTTCTTTCTGACCCTCGGCATCCATTGGTATCAGAATATAGGAAGCTGAAAGCTGCCCAAAGGACATAAGTAGAATCAAAAGGGTGATCAAACGCGTCATCATGCTAAGATAACGACAAAATTTGTTCCAAATTGGATTTTATGAAATATATAACCTGCTATCAGAAAGGCACGTCATTATCATCGTCCGGCGTGAGGTCGTCATTCATACTGCTTCCGAAGGCCTCATCGGCAGATGGGAAGTGATCGGTCTTGAACGTGTCGTCATTTGCAGCATCGTTCATTCGGGAATGGATCTCGGTTGGGAAATCGAAGGTTTCCAGGTTCTCGAAACGTCCCAGGTGCCCGATGAATTTGAGTCGGATCTCATCCAGACCACCGTTCCTGTGTTTTGCCACGATAAATTCCGCCTGTCCCGCTGTGGGTGTTCGGTCCTCATCGTCCCATTCGTCGATCTTGTAGTATTCAGGACGATAGATGAAAGAAACGATATCGGCGTCCTGTTCAATGGCCCCGGACTCTCTAAGGTCACTCAACAGTGGTCTTTTGCTACCTCCACGAGTTTCAACGGCCCGGGAGAGTTGGGACAGTGCAATCACAGGCACATTTAGTTCTTTAGCAAGGGCTTTAAGGTTTCTTGAAATGGTGGATATCTCCTGCTCGCGATTACCACCTTTCTGACTTCCGCCAGCAGTCATCAACTGCAGGTAATCCACTATGATCAGCTGGATGCCATGCTGTGACGACAATCGCCTGGCCTTGGCTCTGAGGTCGAAGATCGACAATGAGGGTGTATCATCTATGAACAAAGGAGCTTTTTCGAGACCTTTCACTTTCACGTTAAGTTGTTCCCACTCGTGTTTTTCGAGGTTCCCAGTTCGAAGTTTTTCTGAACTAAGCCCCGTTTCCGAAGATATCAAACGGGTGATCAATTGGACCGACGACATTTCCAGCGAGAAAAAGGCAACCGGGATGTTGTGTTCCACAGCAATATTCCTCGCCATGGAGAGCGTAAGCGCCGTTTTACCCATACCCGGCCTTGCTGCGATGATCACCAGGTCACTGGGTTGCCAGCCGGAAGTAAGTTTATCCACCTTGTTAAAACCTGAGGGAATTCCCGACAGGCCTTCCCTGTTGGCGATCTCTTCGATCTTTTTCTTGGCCTGGATCACTAAACTTTGTGCAGTTTCCGAGGAACGCTTGATATTGCCCTGTGTAATTTCGTAGAGCTTGGCTTCCGCCGTATCTAGCAGATCGAACACATCGGTAGTCTCGTCATAGGAATCTTCGATGATCTCGTTGGAGATCTTGATCAGGCTTCTTTGAATGTATTTCTGAAGGATTATCCGGGCGTGAAATTCGATATGGGCCGAAGATGATACTTTTTGCGTCAGTTGTACCAGGTAAAACTCCCCTCCTGCCGCATCCAGCTTGGCATTCTTCTTCAACTGGGCAGAAACGGTTAATAAGTCCACAGGCTCACTGTTCTCAAAAAGCATGTGAATCGCCTCGAAGATATGCTGATGTGCTTCTTTGTAGAAAACTTCGGAGTTAAGGATATCGATGACCTCATCGACTCCTTTCTTGTCGATCATCATCGCACCTAACACAACTTCCTCTAAATCAACTGCTTGCGGAGGTAATTTTCCCTTTTCCAAAGAGATTACCTGCGCCGACCTTGACGGATACGTTGTGTGAGGTTTCAGTTTTTCCATTGAGCGAATGTAAATAAAATGTTAAGACAAGAAGCAATTTAAGGGACTCCGAGTATCCACCGTTAATTAACAAATGAACTGTTAACAACTCAATTTTATTGTTAATAAGTTACAAAAAAATCCGAAGCAATAACTTCGGATTTTCTAAAGGGTTGTTATTACTGAAATTAGCCTTTATAGACTCCCATTTCTGAATATTTTTCCATGCGTTTTTCGACCAATTCTTTTGGGGATAAATTCTCCATGGAGCGATATGCCTTTTCGATGGCGTTGGCAACTAGGTGATACGTCTTTTCCTTATCGCTATGCGCACCTCCAAGAGGTTCTTTTACGATCTGATCGATAAGTTTCAATTTCTTCATATCGGCCGCAGTGAGTTTCAGGGCCTCGGCTGCCTGTTCCTTAAACTCCCAGCTTCTCCATAGTATTGAAGAGCAGCTTTCCGGTGAAATCACCGAGTACCAGGTATTCTCAAGCATCAGTACCTTATCTCCCACACCTATCCCAAGGGCTCCACCACTGGCTCCCTCACCAATGATCACCACAATGATGGGAACCTCCAGTCTTGTCATTTCCAGGATATTCCTCGCAATGGCTTCTCCCTGTCCGCGTTCTTCAGCTTCAAGTCCGGGATAAGCTCCAGGGGTATCGATCAGGGTTACCACAGGCACCCCAAATTTCTCGGCCATTTTCATTAGGCGCAATGCTTTGCGGTAGCCTTCAGGGTTTGCCATTCCGAAGTTACGGTACTGACGTGTCTTGGTGTTATAACCCTTCTGCTGACCGATGAACATATAGCTCTGATCACCGATCTTCCCCAATCCACCGATCATCGCCTTGTCGTCCTTGAAGTTCCTGTCGCCATGCAATTCCAAAAAAGAATCCCCACAAATGGCCTTGATATAATCCAGGGTGTAGGGACGGTTGGGATGACGGGATAACTGGACGCGTTGCCAGGGGGTCAGGTTCTTATATATTTCCTTCTTGGTCTCCTCCAGTTTGAGCTCGATCTGCTTGCAGGTATTGCTCACATCCACATCACTCTCCTCGCCTATCTTGCAGGCCTTCTCATATTGTTCCTGGAGTTCCTTTATAGGTAATTCAAACTCAAGATATTCCATACTGTTGGTTATCTGAAATTAGTTGGCTTAGCTTACAAAGATAAAACATTGTGATTAGTTAACGTCGCCTGCCGTGGTTTTTATAGTTCTTCTCGTTTTCATGATCCCGTTGACCAAAACCGTAACCAGTATGATCAGCGCGCCGTAGTAAAATTGCGGACTCATATTTTCCGAATCACCCAGTACCAGCAGTGCCAGGATGATCCCGTAAACCGGTTCGAGGTTTATGGTTAGCATTACGGTATACGGACTCAGCCACTTCATCACATGGATGGACGCGATAAAGGCATAGGCGGTGCATACGGAGGCAAGTATCAGCAGGTATATCCAGTCGTGTTTGGACAGCCGGAAGAATTCCGAAGTAAAATCACCACTGAAAGCAAGGTAAATCGTGATACACAAGACACCGAATAACAATTCGTAAAAGGAAATAACCGAAGCCCTGTGTCGTATCGCCATTTTACCATTGATCACAGAAAATAGTGAACCTAAAAAGGAAGAGCACAGCGCGAGGACGATTCCCATGGTGTAACCTGATTCAAACTGAAAAATGATGTACAATCCTACCACGACCAAAACTCCGAAAAGCACCTCATATCCATCGATCCGCCGCCGGTAGTATAGCGGTTCCAGGAAGGAAGTGAAGAAGGCACCTGTCGACATGACCGCCAGGGTAACCGACACGTTGGAAACCTTGATAGCTCCAAAGAAAGCCAGCCAGTGCAGGGCAATGAGCAGTCCGGCTATAAAGAATCCAGCGATGGCTTTCCGTGTGTGTTTGAGGTTTACTTTTCTCAGTAAAAGGAACAGCAGGACGAAGCCAGTAGCGAGCAACATACGATACCACACCAGCGGTATGGCCTCTATGGAGATCAGTGCGCCAAGTACCGCGGTAAACCCCCAGATGAAAACGATCACATGAAGATGCAGGTAGTTAAATAGCCTAGCGTTTTGCATTTCGCAACAGATATACTGCTAAAATACCAAATACAAAATTGGGGAACCAGGTGGCGATAAAAGGAGAGAAAGTACTCTGTTCGGCCATGGTTCCGAAGATCTTATCGAAGAAAATGTAAACCATTCCGATGGCGATACCAATTGCGAGGTTCACCCCCATTCCACCCCTTCTTTTAATGGATGAAACAGCGACGGCGATAACCGTAAGAATATAGGCGGAAACCGGCAAACTCCAGCGTTTGTACTGCACAACTTCGTAGCGATTGATATAGGAAGATCCTCGCTCCTTTTCCCTCTTGATGAAATCGTTAAGTTCGGTAAAATTCAAAGTTTCTGCGATATATTCCACCGGCGTCAGGTCTTCCAGTTCAAAAGTAAATGTAGTGTCGACCCTGTTGCGCTTCTCAATGATATCTTCAGTCTCGAGAATCGTCCGCTTCTTGTAATTGAAAAGTGAATAGGTACTGTCCTTTTCATTGAATTTGATCCTACTGGCCGAGATTTTATACGTCATTCTATTCCCTTCAATATGTTCCAGGGTGAAATTGTTGCCCGACTTCTCCTTCACATTGAAATAACTCACATAGATATAATCGCTCTCGTTTATCTGCCGGTAAACGTTGGTTTGGTTCCTGTCCCGCTTACCCTTCTTCAGGTAATTATAGGTGAATTCGTTAAAGCCCTTGCTCGCCAAAGGCGCCAGGTACATACCGAGTACCAATGCACCTATACAAACAATGGTAGCTCCAATTATATAGGGTCTCAGGAACCTGGAAAAGGACACCCCACTACTTAAAAAAGCGATCACTTCGGTGTTATTGGCCAATTTGGAAGTGAACCATATCACCGAGAGAAAGAGGAACAGAGGAAACAGCAGGTTAGCGAAATAGATGGTAAAATCCAGGTAATACTTTGCTACCTCTATGAATGGAACTTCGTTCTCGAGGATCTTATCGATCTTCTCGGCCAGGTTTACCGTGATCCCGATGGGAATGAACAACAGTAACAGCAGGATAAAGGTCCCGAGGTATTTTCGCAATATGTAGCGGTCGAGTATGCTGAGCATTACAAGCGTTTATCCATTTGATCCACCATCATGGTTTTCCACGTCCCGAAGTCACCGGCTAAGATATGCTTTCTCGCTTCCCTGACCAACCAAAGGTAAAATCCGAGGTTGTGAATGGTAGCGATCTGCCGGCCCAGCATTTCATTCACAGTGAACAAATGCCGAAGATACGCTTTACTGTAAGCCGTATCCACCCAGGTGATCGCCATTTCATCTATAGGCGAAAAATCGTCTTCCCACTTCTTATTCTTGATGTTGATCGTTCCGTGGGCGGTAAACAGCATCCCGTTCCGTCCGTTTCGAGTAGGCATCACACAATCGAACATATCGATCCCAAGGGCAATATTCTCAAGGATATTGACAGGTGTCCCTACTCCCATGAGATAACGCGGTTTGTCTTCCGGAAGTATCTCGGTGACCACGGCTGTCATTTCGTACATCTCTTCGGCAGGTTCACCAACCGATAACCCCCCGATTGCATTTCCGAATGCATTAGCGTTGGCGATATATTCGGCCGACTGCCGCCTGAGGTCTTTGTAAGTGCTCCCCTGGACGATTGGGAAGAAGGCCTGTTCGTGTTCGTATTTCAGTGGTGTTTTCTGAAGGTGTTCAATGCATCGGTCCAGCCAGCGATGTGTCATGTGCATAGAACGCTTCGCATACTCATAATCGCAGGGATAAGGAGTACACTCGTCGAAAGCCATAATGATATCAGCCCCGATGGCCCGCTGGATCTCCATTACGTTTTCCGGGGTGAACACATGAAAACTGCCATCGATATGCGATTTGAACTTAACCCCTTCCTCCTTGATCTTCCTGTTTGCCGAAAGAGAGTACACCTGGTATCCGCCACTGTCTGTGAGGATGTTTCGATCCCAGTTCATAAACTTATGTAGGCCACCCGCCTTTTCAAGTATAGGTGTTTGTGGCCGTAAATACAGGTGATACGTGTTACCCAGAATGATGTCTGGGTTAATATCTTCGGTCAATTCGCGCTGGTGAACTCCTTTTACAGTACCCACAGTACCTACAGGCATAAAAATAGGTGTTTCAACCTGCCCGTGTCCGAGGGTAATAGTACCTGCTCTTGCCGAGGTGTTTTCGTCCTTTCGTTCCAGCTGAAATTGCATAATCGATCGTAATGAGCCCTGACTCGTATAAGCTGCAAAGATATAATGATTTGTCGTTTTTGCTTCCTAAAATAGTGTTAGAACAATCCCCTGACCAGCAAAGCCGCGAATATGTTAACTAATTACGTCAAATCGTTAATAACTGCCCATTTTTGCCCTTTGTTCCACTTTCGGAATACGTTACTTTTGAAGCTGAAAAAACACAGATTATGCCGGATATTTCCTATCTAAACGCCTTAGTTATCCAGGTTCGCAGGGATATACTTAGACAGGTTCACAAAGTTAATTCAGGGCACCCGGGAGGTTCCCTGGGATGCACCGAATTCTTCGTCGCCATGTTCCAGGTGATCATGGACCGAAAAGAAGGATTCGAAATGGACGGCATAGGTGAAGATCTGTTCTTTTTGTCCAATGGTCATATATCACCCGTTTTTTACAGTGTACTGGCAAGGTCCGGTTACTTTCCGGTAGACGAACTCAATACCTTTAGGCTTATCAATTCCAGATTGCAGGGACACCCCACAACTCATGAAGGCCTTCCGGGTATTCGTGTGGCTTCGGGATCTCTTGGACAAGGAATGTCGGTTTCCATAGGAGCTGCACAGACCAAAAAGCTAAACAACGACGACCACCTGGTCTTCACTCTCTGCGGAGATGGCGAACTCCAGGAAGGTCAAAACTGGGAGGCTATCATGTATGCAGCGGCACACAAGGTCGATAACCTTGTGGTTACCGTAGATTATAACGGCCAACAGATCGACGGGGCTACCGATGATGTGATCCCGCTGGGTGACCTGAAGGCAAAATTCCAGGCCTTTGGATGGGATGTCTTGGAAATCGCAAATGGCAACGACCTTCAGCAGGTGATCGATGGCATGAAAAAGGCCAAAGAGCGAACAGGAAACCAAAAACCTGTATGCGTGCTGATGACCACGGTGATGGGTAACGGAGTTGATTTCATGATGCATACGCACGCATGGCATGGTAAAGCCCCGAACGACGAACAGTTGGAGATCGGACTGTCGCAAAACCCCGAAACCTTAGGAGACTACTAATATGAAAAACGCATTACTCGCATTAGCACTGATCGCCGCCAGTTGCATTGGTTCCGCCCAGGACCTGTCGGCAAAGATGGACTACAAAGTCAATTATGCCATCCCGGCACCTAAAAGCAGCACCGTTGATACCGTGGCTATCAGTTATGATTCCAAGGGTAAATTCATTTACACCAACAGCGAGCTTTTAGGGATGGACTTCGGAAGATCGGTATTTAAAAACCCATCACTGGATCTTTCTTCGGCCACAGCGAGCTTTGTTCTGGATACCGAGAAGATGGAGATCTATTTTAACTTCAGCCTTGGTGAGAACATGATGTTCTTCAAAATGAATCTCGAAAACCTGCTTCCGATGGAAAACGACGACCCCATGAATGACAACTTCAGCCTGGTTGCTGAAAAAACGGGGGATTCTAAGATGATAGCAGGAAAATCGTATCCAACTTACCTCCTCTATCCGGATACTAACCCCGAGGAACCACTTACCCTGGCCATCGATCATTCGAGGCCGGTAAATAACAATAACGTGATCAATGAATTCATCCAGATGATGCTTCGCAAGACAGAAAGTAAGGGAAGTATGAGCCTGGATATCCCGGATGGCCTGATCGTAGGTGTTTATAACAAAGAGAACACCATGATGGAAGCTGTTTCGATCGAAGACGTGAAAACCAATATCAACATCTCTACCCGATTCAACATTAGCGAATGAAAAAATACACAGATAGCGGTAAAAAGGACACGCGTTCCGGATTCGGAGCCGGTCTCACCGAACTAGGAAAAAAGAACGATAACGTTGTGGCGTTGTGCGCCGATCTTACCGGTTCATTGAAAATGGATGAATTCCAAGCTAACCACCCAGAGCGTTTCTTCCAGGTAGGAATTGCCGAAGCAAACATGATGGGAATCGCCGCAGGAATGACCATCGGAGGAAAGATCCCCTTCACGGGAACCTTTGCCAATTTCTCCACCGGCAGGGTTTACGACCAGATCCGTCAAAGTATTGCCTACAGCCATAAAAATGTGAAGATCTGTGCTTCACACGCCGGGCTGACACTTGGTGAGGATGGAGCCACCCACCAGATCCTTGAAGATATAGGGTTGATGAAAATGCTTCCCGGAATGACCGTGATCAATACCTGCGACTTTAACCAGACCAAAGCAGCCACCTTAGCAATTGCAGATCATCAAGGGCCGGTTTATCTAAGATTCGGAAGGCCAAAAGTTCCGAACTTCACTCCGGAGGACCAGGTTTTTGAGATCGGGAAGGCAGTTCAGTTGCAGGAAGGAAATGATGTGACCATAGTGGCTACCGGACACCTGGTTTGGGAGGCACTGGAAGCTGCTCAAACCTTACACGACCAGGGAATTTCGGCTGATGTGATCAATATTCACACTATAAAACCACTGGACTCGAAAGCGATCCTTGCCAGTGTTGGTAAGACCGGTTGCGTTGTTACTGCTGAAGAACACAACTACTACGGAGGATTAGGCGAAAGTGTTGCGCGGGTATTGGCTGAAAATGCTCCTGCACCCCAGGAGTTCGTTGCCACGCAGGATACTTTCGGTGAGTCCGGAACGCCAGCTCAACTCATGGATAAATACGGACTAAACGCCGAAGCCATTGTAAATGCTGCTAAAAAGGTGATCGGCCGAAAGTAATTCAGAAATAAAAATCATCAAATAAAAAAGCCTCCCATATGGAGGCTTTTTAGTATTCAGTAATATATTTTTTAACTGTCCGGATCGAGATAATCAACGATCCCGTCGCCATCCTCATCCGGGTAAGTTATGTTCCCGTCACCATCGATCTCGATCTCATCACTTGTAGGCCGACCGTCATTATCATCATCCGTATCGGCATAATTAGGCAGGCTATCCCCATCGGTATCATCATCTTCCTCAAGTTTGTTACCATTGAGGTCCTCCACTACTGAAGGTACGCCATCACCATCCTGATCGCCCATTTCATTCTCGTATAGCTGGAATGCAAAGATCAGCTGGGCGTAAGTAGGGATCACCGAAGTTGAAGGCGGATCCACATAGTATCCTAAACCACTGGGCATGAAAACTGCACCAATCCCGTATCCTTCGAAAGATATGGAACCATCGGGGTTTGTAATGATGCCAGTAGCTCCACGGAATTCAACCAGCACATCCTGGAGGCCGTTCACGATTGCCGTCATATCCAGTCGTACCGGGAGAAGCGATGCGTCGAACCTTTTGGAATAAGGCAACAGATCTTCTTCAAGGTTTATATAGATCCCGTCGTAACTAATGGTGGCGATATCCGGGAATTCGGGACGATCTCCCTCTCCTTCTTCCACTACCAGGTAGTACAATTTATACTCAAGGCCGTCCTTCACGCGGTCTTTAACCATTTTAGAGGTTACTTGCTGACGCAGTGGGGTCTTATCGGCATTGGCTCCTGCGATAGTATCGAACTTGATCTGAAAGTCGAAATCGGCCGGAGGGTTCGCGAATTCTTCGTAATTGTAAAAATGGGTATCCAGGTATTCCTCAATGATCGCCTGGGCTACAGGTGCTTCCTCTGCCCTGTCCCGCGCCGGAACGAAATTGTCGCCGGGATCGTCATCATTGCCACAGGAATTTACGATTACAAGTGTTGAAATAGCAGCTAAAAGTAAGCTCAAGTATTTTCTCATCCTCAATTTTTATAGTGTCGCAAGATACAATTTTCCGTTATTTTTGTATGCTACATTAACGTAGAATTAAGTGTGATTGTATGAGGGTTGATAAATACCTGTGGTGTCTGAGATACTTTAAAACAAGAAGTATCGCAACAAGGGCTTGTAAAAAAGGATCGGTTACGGTAAATGGTGATTCTGTGAAACCTTCGAGGGAAGTATACCCGGGGGATAGCATTGGGCTAAGGAAGAACCAGATCAACTATACCCTGGAAGTACTTGATCTTCCCGATAGCAGGTTAGGTGCTAAACTGGTTGACATCTACCGAAAAGATACCACACCAAAGGAAGCCTTCAGCAACCAGGAACTCCTCAAATACTCCAAAGATTATTACCGAAAGAAAGGTGTGGGTCGACCTACGAAAAAGGACAGGCGTGACCTGGAGGATTTTACAGAAGGTGAGTTCGAATAAGTACCGGGTTTATTATCTTTGAAAAAAACTAAGGCATGGCACAGGAGACCGTTATTCTCGATAAGAAACAGATCGCTCATAAGCTCAAACGAATCGCTTACCAGGTGTACGAAACCAATATCGAAGAGAAAGAGGTAGTGATCGCTGGTATCGAGGCGAACGGCTACCTGGTTGCCAAAAAACTAAAGCGCCTGGTGGAGCAGATCTCTCCGATCAAGGTCACCTTGTGCAAGGTAATGATCGACAAGGTGCAACCAACCAACCCGATTCGAACTTCGCTAAGCAAGAAGGATTACACTAACAAGTCCGTGCTGCTTGTGGATGATGTGCTTCACAGTGGCACCACGCTCATCTATGGTGTGAAGCATTTCCTGGAAGTTCCGTTAAAGCAATTCAAGACTGCGGTCCTGGTAGACCGAAATCACAAGAAATATCCTGTAAAAGCCGATTTCAAGGGTATCTCCCTTTCTACTTCCATCAGCGAGAATGTATCGGTGATCATAGAGAAGGACAATGACAGGGCGGTTCTAGAATAGGTTCAGGACAATCTGTTCCACAATTTCTGCAATACTTTTCTTTTCAACTGAAATAACGTGCTCCGATCTTTCATATACTGGTGCGCGTTCAAAAAGGTGCTTCCTGATAAAATCTGTGAGGTCTGCCTCGTTGGTTAAATGAGCGATCAGTGGTCGCGTGGAACGTTCGGTGAAAAGTCTTTTGGTGAGTTCGTCAACTGAAGCTTTAAGGTAGATGGTCGTAGTCTTTTCCGAATTCAGCAACAGGTCCATGGTATTTCCGTAGCAGGGTGTTCCGCCACCGGTAGCTATGACAGACATATCGTAAATGTTCAGCAATGAGGACATGGATTCGCTTTCTTTTCTTCGGAAATAAATTTCACCTTTGTTAGAAAACAATTCCTGGATCGTAGTGGATTCGCTTTGTTCTATGAATTCATCCAGATCGATAAAGGGGTAATCCAGGGTTGCTGCCAGCGCTTTCCCAACCGCAGTTTTACCACTTCCCATATAACCGATCAGTACAAGATTCATCTTCGGACTAGCGTTAATTTTATGGTATTCTGAAGGATAACCAATTATTCACAAATTTAATTTAATAAGCTTTGAAAAATAAATTTATTGATAGTATATTTGCACCCTCCTACGCATCTGCCTCTGGCGGAAGCTTCGGAGGGCGCAGGCCAGGAAGTATTTTAAAGGCTTGTTTTGATAGAATTGACCTGATAGCTCAGTTGGTAGAGCACCTCCCTTTTAAGGAGGTGGTCCTGGGTTCGAGCCCCAGTCAGGTCACAAGTGAATAGGCAAACCAAAGGTTTGTGTCGCAACAGGATTTGGGGCGAGAAGTTTACACTGAGCTTGTCGAAGTGAGCCCCAGTCAGGTCACAAAAAGTTAAGCCCCGCGGTTTAACTTTTTTTTTTGCCCGGGTGCTGGAATTGGTAGACAGGCATGGTTGAGGGCCATGTGTCCAATAGGGCGTATGGGTTCGACTCCCATCTCGGGCACGGAAAGTCATTCTGAAAAGGATGGCTTTTTTATTTAAACAATATTAAGCCTGTTGCGGGCGTGGCGAGCAGGTGAAAATCGCAACTTATTGAAAACGATTTTCAGATGCGAGCCGGCAATCCAAAATACTCCCATCTCGGGCACGGAAAGTCATTCTGAAAAGGATGGCTTTTTTATTTGAACAATATTAAGCCCGTTGCGGGCGTGGCGAAAAGCACAAAAAGCATAGTTTGCGAAGCAGGCTTTTTGGGCTTGAGCCGGCAATCCAAAATACTCCCATCCTGTTCTCAAAACACTTTTCTGAAAAGGATGGCTTTTTTATTTAAACAATATTAGGCCCGTTGCGGGCGTGGCGAGCAGGTGAAAATCGCAACTTATTGAAAACGATTTTCAGATGCGAGCCGACAAACACTTGTCGATCTTCTCCCGGATGATCTTTCTGGAAGTTCCTGACTGCTATAGTTTTGTTTATATTTTAAGAATACATATTAAACAAGGAGGTTGATTTTTTATACCTTGTACGGTAAAATTGTCGATATGAGTGTTAAAACACTATTCAGCATTAAAGACCTGGAGAACCTCAGCAATGTAAAAGCACATACTATCAGGATATGGGAAAAGCGATACAATTTGCTCGAACCCAATCGTACCGAGACCAACATTCGCCAATACGACCTCCTCAATCTTAAAAAATTACTCAATGTCACCTTCCTATACAACGAAGGGCTGAAGATCTCCAAGATCGCAAAGCTTACAGAAGATGAAATCAGTGAACTGGTAATAGGAAAAAGCGATGAAAAGAAAGAGGAGTACGCACTGAAAGTGTTTAAGTCGGCCATGCTTGATTTCGATGCCGGTTTATTCCTGCAGACCTATGATGACCTCAGGAAAAAAAGATCGTTCAGGGTAGTTTTCTTCGATATCTTTATGCCTTTGCTCAATGAGATCGGACTGCTATGGCAGACGGGTACCATCGACCCTTCCCATGAACGCTTTGTTTCGGAACTGGTAAAACAACAGGTTATCCTAAATACGGAGAAGGTTCAGCGAAATACACCCCGGTACATGGATCGGGTGTTCGTGCTGTATCTTCCCTATGAAGAAATTCATGAGATCGGATTGCTGTATGCCAATTACGAAATTTTAAATGCAGGTTTCAAAACAGTATATCTCGGGAACAATATTCCCATGGACAGCCTGAAATTCGTGACCAAACACCACAAGAACATCACTTTTATATCTTACTTTACAGTGATCCCGGTAAAGCAAACCCTTGCCGATTATATTGCTGAATTCGAATCTACAATAGGCACCCTCACAAACTGTGGACTATGGTTAATGGGTTATAAAACAAGGGAATTGGCAGGCCACAAGCTAGGGGAAAATCATAAGGTGTTCTCCAGCTTATCCGACCTCATCCAACAGCTGGAAACATTAAAAAATTCATAAAACCCACAGGGTGATAATATTTTGTTTAAATATTTTCTATGTTTGTTAAACAAAAATGAAGGATATTGCGATCATCGGGTCTGGATTCTCCTCTTTGGCAGCTGCTTGCTACCTGGCCAAGGCCGGTCATCGTGTTTCAGTTTATGAGAAAAATGAAACCATAGGGGGACGCGCAAGACAATTGCAGAGAGACGGGTTTACTTTCGATATGGGACCAACATGGTACTGGATGCCGGATGTGTTCGAGCGGTTCTTTGCTGACTTCGGCAAGCAACCTTCGGACTATTATAATTTGATAAAACTGAATCCCGCATACTCAGTATACTTCGGGATCGATGATGTCATAACGATCGGTGACTGCCTGGAAAAGATCAGCAATACCTTTGAAAAAGAAGAACCCGGCAGCTCGCGGAAACTGAAAAAGTTCATGGATGCGGCCCTCGACAATTACAATATCGCCATCAAGGACCTGGTCTATCGGCCGGGCGTTTCACCACTCGAACTGATGACCCCGGTTACCATGAAAAAGATCGGTCAGTTCTTTTCTACGATAAGTAAGGAAGTACGGAGGGAATTCAGAAATCCCCGTTTGATATCAATTCTTGAGTTCCCGGTACTGTTTCTGGGCGCAAAACCCTCAAATACACCGGCCTTCTACAGTTTTATGAATTATGCCGATTTTGGGCTGGGTACCTTTCACCCGAAAAACGGAATGTATTCAGTGATCGAAGGAATGCGGGACCTGGCTATTTCTCTGGGGGTGAAGATTCACACCGGCAGCAACGTGACAAAGATCCTTACCTCAGATAAAAAAGCAACCGGGATTAGGGTCAATGGTGAAGATGTGAATGCGGACATAATTCTTAGCGGAGCCGATTACCATCATACCGAAACCCTGCTGGACCCGGATTTGAAACAATATTCCGAGAAGTACTGGGAGAAAAAGACCTTCGCACCATCTTCACTGCTTTTCTATGTGGGCTTTGACAAAAAAATAAAAAACGTAGAGCATCACACGCTCTTCTTTGATGTGGATTTTGATAAACACGCAGCTGAGATCTACGACAAACCGGCCTGGCCGGAAGAACCATTGTTCTATGCGAGTTTTCCTTCCATAACCGACAAATCTGCTGCTCCCGATGGAAATGAAGCCGGAATATTCCTTATTCCCCTGGCTCCCGGACTTGAGGACAGCCCTGAATTAAGAGAAAAATATTTCGACAAGATCATGTCGAGATTTGAAAAAGTAACCAACCAAGTAGTTAAAAATTCCGTTATCTTTAAAGAGTCATTTTGTGTAAACGATTTCATATCGGACTATAATTCCTACAAAGGAAATGCATATGGACTCGCAAATACACTGATGCAGACGGCATTTTTAAGGCCTAAGCTGAAAAGCGGTAAAGTAAAGGACCTCTATTTTACAGGTCAGCTTACAGTGCCGGGTCCCGGGGTACCACCATCACTTATCTCCGGCAAACTGGTTGCAGGTCTAATTGAAAAAAAGCTTTGATGTGAAAGAGATTTTCGACAATTTATCGGCTAGTTGTAGTAAGAAGGTGACTAAGATGTATTCCACCTCCTTCTCTATGGCCACAAAAATGCTGGCTCCTACCATAAGGCAGGATATTTACAACATCTACGGATTTGTACGTCTCGCCGATGAGATCGTGGATTCCTTTCACGAGTACAACAAGGAGGAACTGTTTAATAAGTTCGAAGAAGAACTGCATTATGCCTTAAAACATAAGATAAGTATGAACCCTGTCCTGAATTCATTTCAGCATACGGTTCACAACTATAACGTCGACCGCCACCTCATTGATTCCTTCATGAGCAGTATGCGGCTCGATCTCAGTAAGTCCGAATACCTTACGGATGACGAATTCAAGCAGTATATCTACGGATCTGCCGACGTGGTTGGCCTGATGTGCCTGAAAGTATTTGTAAAGGGAGATGAACGTAAATTTGAAGAACTAAGGGATGCCGCCATGCACCTGGGATCTGCTTTTCAGAAGGTGAACTTCCTGAGAGACCTTAAAGCCGATTACGAAACCCTCAACCGATCGTATTTCCCGAACACCAACCTTTCGGCATTGGACGAGACTTCGAAAAAAGCGATCATAGATGAGATCGAAGATGATTTCCGAAGAGGATACCAGGGAATACTACAGCTGCCTGCGGAGGCCAAATTCGGAGTGTTCATCGCATACCGATACTACCGAAGGCTACTTAAAAAACTGGCACGAACTCCGGCGATAGAGATAAAGAACAGTCGGATCCGTGTACCGAATTACGAAAAGTTCGGCTTACTTACCCGATCCTACGTGAAGTTTCAACTAAATCTTGTAAAATAATAATATGAATATACTTCTCTGGATACTGATCTTCCTTGGCACGTTCTGCACGATGGAGTTTATGGCGTGGTTCACGCATAAATACGTAATGCATGGCTTCCTTTGGGTATTACACAAGGATCATCACCGGAAGGATCACGGAAGTTGGTGGGAAAGAAACGACGCCTTCTTCCTCTTTTATGCCGCAGTAAGTATTGTATGTTTCATCTTATGGCAGTACCAGGGGTTTTGGGCCGGTTTGCCTATTGGACTGGGAATTTTTGCTTATGGCGTCACCTATTTCCTGGTTCACGATATCTTTATTCACCAACGATTCAAAATGTTCAGGAATGCCAACAACTGGTATGCCAGGGGAATCCGAAGGGCGCACAAGATCCATCACAAGCATCTCGGTAAAGAAGAAGGAGAATGTTTCGGCATGTTGTTTCCACCCTTAAAATACTTCAAAAAATAGCCGATGAATTCACTGTACCTGTGGCTCAATATCGGTACCATCAGTATCCCCCTGTTATTCAGTTTTCACCCCAGAATCCGATTCTATAAAAGATGGAAATCACTTTTCGCCGGCATACTGGTTATGATGGCCATATTTATTCCCTGGGATATACTTTTTACTGAAAATGGCTTCTGGGGATTCAACCCCGATTATCTTACAGGCTACTACCTGCTGGGACTACCTTTGGAAGAATGGCTTTTCTTTATCTGTATCCCCTATGCATGCATGTTCACACATTACGCAATTGTGGATTTATGTCCGAAGTTCCGCTTCAGCAAACTGGCAACCAATGCAATTGTAGTTTCCCTTGTCACTGTGTTGATCATATTGCTATGGTACTTTTACGATCGATGGTACACCCTTTTGAGTTTCGTGTATGCATTACTTCTGTTAGGTCTGGTTCAGTCTGTGAATAAGGATCTGCTTCGCACATTTTTCGCGACTTACCTGGTTATCCTGGTACCATTCTTCGTGGTGAACGGAATTCTTACCGGCACCGGGATTGAAGATCAGGTTGTTTGGTATAACAACGATCAAAACCTCGCCCTGAGGATGTTGACCATACCTGTAGAAGACACCATCTATAACCTGGGAATGCTGCTTACCGTGCTGTTTGTAATGGAACGAATTCAGACGGGACAGAAGGAATAAGAACTACTCCTCCACCAAAATTCTGATAAACTCCTTGACTTCATCACTGTCCCAGCGTGCCACTCCCGTCTTTTGCATCACGATCCTTCCATTTTTGTCGATAACGAAGGTTGTAGGTATCGTGCTAACCTGCAGTTCAGCAGGCGGACGGGTAGTTTCAAGATATACGGGGATTTTGAATTTTTTCTTCTGAAGGAATCGCTTGACGATTGAAGCCTCTTCAGCAGTAACAAAATAAAAATCGACCTCTTCACCGAACTCCTCGTACAGGTTCTGAAAATTTGGTAATTCAGCTATGCAGGGAGGACACCAGGTGGCCCAAAGGTTGATCACCGCAACCCTGTTCCGGGACCTGCTCAAGACTACCGGATCGCCGTCAATTGGTTTGATCTCCCATTTATAAGTACTCAGTTGTTTTACTTCCGAAGCCTCCAGTTCGGATGGCGCCATCATGATCAACCGCTGGAAAAACACCTTTATAGGTACGGACGTTTGGGGTACTATCATCAACCCGGCGAGGATCACGATCAAAAGATTAACCCAATGCTTACGAAAAAAGACTTTCATAGGTAACTATAGTCCGATTTATTATTCCAAACTAACAAAAAACTCCCGCCTTGGCGGGAGTTATATTAAATTGTATCTGTTTAAGCGTTCTGTTTCTTGATCAGGTTCAAGGCCGATCCTTCACGGTACCACTCGATCTGTGCTTCGTTATAGGTGTGGTTCGCCATGATGGTATCCTTGCTTCCGTCCGAGTGAACCACTTCGATAGTGAGCGGTTTCCCTGCGGAGAAATCAGCGATATCAAGGAAGTTGAACGTGTCGTCCTCCTGTATAAGGTCATAGTCTGCCTCGTTCGCGAAAGTGAGCCCCAGCATTCCCTGTTTTTTCAGGTTGGTCTCGTGAATACGCGCGAATGACTTTACCAGGACAGCTGCCACTCCGAGGTGACGAGGCTGCATGGCCGCATGCTCCCTTGAGGATCCTTCCCCGTAGTTATGATCACCAACAACGATTGTCTTGATCCCTGCTGCCTTATAGGCTCTTTGGGTGTCCGGCACGCCGCCATATTCCCCATCCAGCTGGTTCTTGACGAAGTTGGTCTTTTTATTGAAGGCATTCACAGCTCCAATGAGAGTGTTGTTCGCGATGTTATCCAGGTGACCCCTGAAACGCAGCCACGGACCCGCCATGGAGATATGGTCTGTTGTACACTTACCAAAGGCCTTGATGAGCAGCTTCACTCCCTGGAGTTCCTCATCCCTGATAGGCTCGAATGGCGTAAGCAATTGTAAACGTTCACTATCCGGATTTACTACTACATTCACACCGGAGCCGTCTGCGTCGGGCTCAAGGTAACCTGCATCTTCCACTTCGAAACCTCTGGGTGGTAATTCAATACCTCTTGGCTCGTCCAGCTTCACTTCGTCACCGTCCTCATTGATAAGACTATCATGCATCGGGTCGAAATCGAGTCGGCCTGAAATAGCAATTGCCGCAACCATTTCCGGTGAACCGACAAAGGCATGGGTATTTGGGTTACCGTCTGCTCGTTTGGAAAAGTTCCTGTTGAAGGAATGAACGATAGTGTTCTTTTCGTCACCAAGGATATCACTTCGGTCCCACTGACCGATACATGGTCCGCAGGCATTGGTGAATATGGTCGCCCCCAGGTCTTCGAATACTTTCAGCAGGCCGTCTCGTTCGGCTGTATACCTGATTTGTTCCGATCCCGGGTTAATTCCGAAGTCACTCTTCGGCTTTAATTTCTTGTCAATGGCTTGTTGCGCGATCGATGCGGCCCTGGTAAGATCCTCATAAGACGAGTTCGTACAGGAACCGATAAGTCCCCACATGACGTTGATGGGCCAGTCGTTGGCACGGGCTTTTTCTCCCAGTTCACCAACAGGGGTTGCCAGGTCGGGAGTGAAAGGCCCGTTGAGATGTGGTCGAAGTTCAGAAAGATTGATCTCGATCACCTGGTCAAAATATTGCTCCGGATTCTCGTATACTTCAGGGTCTCCGGTCAGATATTCCTTAACCTTATTGGCTTCATCGGCGATCTCGGCCCTGTCTGTAGCACGAAGGAAACGCTCCATGGCGTCGTCGTATCCAAAGGTCGAGGTGGTCGCTCCAATTTCGGCACCCATATTACAAATGGTACCTTTACCTGTACAGGAAAGGTTCTTGGCACCAGGCCCGAAGTATTCAAGTATGGCTCCGGTTCCTCCTTTTACGGTAAGGATCCCGGCTACTTTCAGTATAACATCCTTGGAAGCCGTCCAACCATTAAGTTCACCGGTTAGTTTAACACCAATCAGTTTCGGGAATTTAAGCTCCCAGGGCATTCCTGCCATAACATCAACGGCATCGGCTCCTCCAACACCAACTGCAACCATACCGAGCCCACCGGCGTTTACGGTATGCGAGTCGGTTCCTATCATCATTCCTCCCGGGAAGGCATAATTCTCCAGCACTACCTGGTGAATGATCCCGGCTCCCGGCTTCCAGAACCCGATCCCGTATTTATTGGAAACCGATTCCAGGAAGTTGAACACTTCCATGCTGGTATCGTTGGCTCGTTTCAGGTCGGCCGCGGCACCTTCCTTTGCCTGGATAAGGTGATCGCAGTGTACCGTGGTAGGAACTGCCACTTTATTCTTGCCGGCCTGCATGAACTGCAGTAAAGCCATCTGGGCAGTCGCGTCCTGGCAGGCGATCCTGTCCGGGGCGAAGTCCACATAATCCTTCCCTCTCCCGAACGCCTTATTAGGCGTACCATCCCATAGGTGGGAATACAGTATCTTCTCTGCGAGAGTTAATGGTTTACCCACGATCTCCCTGGCCTTATCCACCCGGGAAGGCATCTGGGAATACACTTTCTTGATCATGTCAACGTCGAATGCCATAGTATGTCTTTTTGATTTTGTTCTTATTAATCCCGGATAATTTATTCTTGGTGAAACTACTTCGCTCCGTCCGGATTATTGCGTTGCGAAATTACAAAATTTTATAAATATTTGAAAATATCTAATGAAATCGCATATTTCTTAAAAATAATTCTTATAATATTATTTTTTGTTGAATTATTTTGATTATTATACAATTTTTAATGCTGAAAATTGAGAAATCCTAATTTTTAGAATAGCCCAGAAATTTCAACACTTTAGGTGAATCCCTCAAATTTGTGATCGGCCGTTCAAAATACTTGTATAATAAATACGAGAATAGTATAGTGATTCCCCAGTAGAGGAAGGTGTACAACCACAAATAGACTCCCTTGAGTTCTTCGGAGGGAAATACTGTCTTCAGGCTATGTAGTATGATCGTGTAGTGAAGCAAGTATAAAGAATAAGAGATGAGGCTGATGGTCGTAAAGAATTTAACCCCCATCTTCGACTTCATTTCCATACTCACGAGATATGGGATCACGCAGCAGATGGAGATCGAATGTATCGCCAGGTAAAAGATGATCATAAAACCGGGAGTTTGTTCAACGGATATGCCCAGGGGTACTCTCAGAACATTCAGAAAAATCAAACCAAATAGCCCAACTAACAGTAACAACTTCTCTTTGCGGTGCATCCAGTCGTTGTATTTATTGTAGAAATAGCGAAGCAGGAATCCCCAGTAAACAGCATCCAGCCTGTAGATAAGCACTTTTCGAATTGATTCATTCCACTCAAAGATATTGGCGACCTCCTTGTTGTAATAGAACCAGACCTTAGTAAGGGTAAAGCAAATCAGTATGAAGATGGTCACCCACAGATAGAATTTGTCCCTGTTCTTCTTCGGAAAGAAACTTATGAGCCCATACAACAATATCGGGCCTATGATGTAAGAGAATTGTTCCACCGCCAAACTCCAGGAAACCCTGTAAAAAGGAAGTGAAGTATCTGCGAAATTCTGAACATACAGTATGTATTTATATATTTTTTCCGGGAACTCGCCGTAAATGAAATACCAGACCAATACATTCACAAATAGCAATAGGTAATAATTAGGGAAGGTCCTGAACCACCTTCTCAGGAGAAAGTGTTTTACATTCTTAAATGAAAAATCGGGCAGCAGTATTTCACGCCATACGATCTTTCCGATAAGGAAACCACTGATGATAAAGAAGATCTCAACCCCCGCTGTTCCACTTAATTTCATGGCAGAACTAACTACTTTCGGGTAATGATCGCTGATCCACAAGGTATGTGAAAAGAGAACGAGCAATATGGCAATGGCACGGGCGACATCCAGCCCTATATTCCTCTTTTTGTTAGCGATGTTCATGCGATTTGGTTGGATAATTTGGAGAGGAAGTTACTAAAAAGAACCATGACTGCATCGATGACTGACCTTATAAATACCGTAGTAGAACTGCAATGATGAGTATAACAGACCCTGTGGTCATGAGTTCGGATCCCCCAATTGAGGCGATTTCCCAATGTAGAATTCGAAAGAGTATTCCAATTACCAGCACGATCACAGCTAAAAGCAGCAATCCATAGATCATTATTCGCTTAAAGGACATTTTTCAATATAGACTGGTAACGATCTGCTCGATCGTCAAACCTTCGGCCTCCGCCTTGTAGTTCTTGATCAGCCTGTGCCTTAGTATTCCGATCGCCACCTTCCGCACATCTTCAATATCAGGTGAGAATTTGCCATTAAGAGCCGCATTCGCCTTGGCTCCGAGGATCAGGTTCTGGGATGCCCTGGGACCCGCTCCCCAGTCGATATAATTCTTAACAATATCAGGGGCTGCCTGGCTCTTCGGCCGGGTCTTACCCACCAGGGTCACGGCGTATTCGATGACATTATCGGCTACAGGGATCTTACGTATCAACTGCTGATAGTTCAATATCTCAGCACCCGAAAAAAGCGCGTCCACCGTTCTCATTTCCCCTCCGGTAGTGGTCTTCACAACCTCAACTTCTTCAGAAAAAGTAGGATACTGCAGATTTATCGCAAACATGAAACGGTCGAGCTGAGCCTCTGGCAATGGATAGGTACCCTCCTGCTCGATCGGATTCTGAGTTGCCAATACAAAGTAGGGACTGTCCAGTTCGTATCGATGCCCGGCAACTGTTACCGCTCGTTCCTGCATAGCCTCAAGCAGAGCTGCCTGCGTCTTTGGTGGGGTACGGTTGATCTCATCGGCAAGAATGATGTTGGAAAAGATCGGGCCTTTGATGAATTTGAACTCCCTGTTCTGATCGAGGATCTCCGAACCCAGGATATCACTTGGCATGAGGTCCGGTGTGAATTGAATGCGTTTGAATTGCAGCCCCAGTGCTTCGGCAACTGTATGAACCAAAAGTGTCTTGGCAAGTCCCGGCACCCCGATCAAAAGCGCATGACCCCCAGAGAATATCGAAAGCAGCACCTGCTCAACCACATCATCCTGCCCTACGATCACTTTCTTTATCTCCTGCCGTAAGGCATTGTATTTTGTTACCAGTTGTTCTACTGCCGCTACATCACTCATAAAGCTGTTGTCTTAGTTTTTTAGCCAGTTGTTGGAGAAGTCACAACCGCTGTAGTCCCGATTGACACTCACATAAGTCTCCTTGATCTTCTTTTCCTGCCATTTCTGAATGGCCTTGATCTGTTTTTCTTTGAGTGCAAGGTCCTTGATCTTCTCGTAATCTTTTACGAAATCGGCCTGGTGTTCTTCGAATCGACGGGTTACCGTAAGAATCTTATAGCTTCTCTTACCTGTTCTGTCACTATCAGTAAAAACCTTTGAAACTTCACCTTCGGCAAGGTTATACACCTGGGCGCTGAGTGTAGGATCCATCTTGGTAAGATCGAATCGCGTATCACCTGTGATCGGATTCATTAGACGGCCACCACTGTTTCTCGTTTCGCTCTGATCTGAATACAGTCGGGCCGCATCACCAAAACTGATACTATCCGCAACGATCTGCTCCCTGATGGTTTCAATTTTATCGCGAGCCTTATCCAGCGTCGCCTGGGTCACTTCAGGAAAAAGAAGAATGTGGCGCACATCAACTTCCTGCCCACGTATTTTATCTACATAAAGTATATGAAATCCAAAAGAGGTTTCGAAGGGTTCACTCACTTCTCCTTCCAGCAAGGAAAAAGCCATATCCTTGAATTCCTTTGCAAAGGGTGCATCACGTTTGATTCCTTCTATCATCCCACCTAACCTCGCACTACCTTCGTCCTTGGAATAAAGGACCGCCTTGGTTGCAAAACTGGAGCCGTTTTCTACAATATCCGTTCTAATATCATTCAGCCTGTTGATCACATCTTGCCTGGCAGCTTCAGTTACTTCGGGATCGACGATGATCTGGGCAACTTCTACTTCGGCACCGAATACCGGCCGATCCGCTTCAGGAATAGAATAAAAGAAATTCCGTATCTCTTCGGGTGTAATCTCTACTTTATCAACAATGGTGCGTTGCATTTCCTCCGCCAACGCGATCTGCTTGTTTACATCGAAGAGTTCCTTACGCAGGTCCTCGAGATTGTCTTTCTTATAGTATTCGATCACTTTTTCTTCGGTTCCCAATTGTGATATCAGGTACTGAAGTTGCTGATCGGTCCTGGAATTAGTTTGCGAATCCGGGATCACGATACTGTCCTGCTTGGCGTGATGCGAATAGAGCTTGTCTTCCATCAGCTTGCCAAGCATCTGGCAGCGAGAAATATCTTCAATGGAGGCACCTTGTTGCTGAAGTTCAATAAAACCAAGGTCGATGTCAAATTCAACGATCACATACTCACCCACAACAGCACTAACTCCACCTGCCTTGATCCTTTTAAAGGGTTTCTTAACCGTATCGACAGTAGCCGGCTGTGGTGTTTCTTCAATGGGTTCTACTTCCAGGGAGGTCTCCGCAGTATCAGTAACCTGCCCGAAGGTTATTCCGGTTCCACATAAGAGGAAGCAAAGGCTACTGAGTATTATAAATCTCATACTTATTATTTTTAACCGCATCTTTCGTAATATCTTTTTCAAGTTTCCTTATCAACTCCAGTTTCCGTTTGTTCAGAATGATCTCTCTGATCGTTGGCCGCACATAGGATAAGGGTGCCAGATCGTTCGTTTTCAGAACATCTTCAATTTTCACCAAATATACTCCTAATGAATCTTGTATCTGTGCAAAATTTGATTTTTTTAACAGATCGGGAGCCGCCTTCTGCAGGGCGGGCAAGGCTTGCAATACAACCTGTTTCTTCACCCAGGTCGAGTCGTTGAAATTGAATGCCTTGAACTGAAGACTCAGGGAGTCCAGCATTTTTTTATCCTTACTGTCAAATCGGCCGAGAATGGTTCTCGCCTGGTTCAGGTTCGAATAGTTCTCGTCTATGTGAATGTACCGAATCTTCATCAGCTCATCGTTCAAACGGAAATTATCCTTGTGTTCCTCGTAATACCGTTCCAGTTCCAGTTCCGAAATGGTACTGTCCAACTGCCTGGAAACAATGGCGTTCTTATAGGCCTCGCTCAGGAGGTCATTTTTGTATTCGAGTACAAGTTTGTCGTAGTTTTCCAGTTGAGTTTCAGGAAGATTGATCTTAGCCTGGTCTATCAGAAGTTGCTGAGTTGCCCAACGGTTGATATAATTTGAAACGATCAAAGTGCTGTCTTCTTCCGACATATTCTCCGATACCAACTTCAAAATATCATCTTCATACAGGTAACTGTCGTTCACCCGGGCCACCGGAATCTTATTCGTCTCCGGTTTCAGGAAATCGCAAGACCACGTGAGGGTCAGCAGGGAAAATAGCAGGAAAATATTCCGCATTAAGACTTGAATTCCTTTTTAAGTTTCTTTAGTGCTTTTTGGTTGATGGTTACGTTGAATTTATTCCGAAGCGACTCCATCCATTCCTCTTCCAGGAAAACCTGGTACTCGCTCATCACCTTTCCGCGTACATCATCCAGTTCTTTGAGACCGGGTGGGATGATCTCGTCTATCCTTATTACAACGAAAGTTCCGTTATTATTGTATAGATCGGAGACTCCTTTTTTAATAACCAGGCCATCCGGCAGGCGGTTATTACTGGATTCAAATCTGCCGGAAGTCAGGATCACATTCACTTTGTCCCCGGTATTGAGCGTTGCTTTGACCTCCTCATCCGATTTTCCTTCCTTCCACAATCTGGCAACCTCTTCGGCATTTGATCTTTCCGTAGATCCCGCTAAAGTAGCTTCAATGCGTTCTCCCCAGCGGTATTGCTGTTTGGTCTTTTCATAGTACGACTGAAGCCCTAATGAATCCTCTTTCGCCTTTAACCAGATGTTCTGGCTCATCAGATCGAAGATCAGCAAACCATTCCTGTATTCACTGATAGTAGTGGCATATTCCTCGTTCTCCAATTCCAGCTGACTTCTATAATATGCTTTCAGCGAATTCGCTTCGAACTCATCGTAGGCAGACATAACAAGTGCGTACTTCGATTGGTAGTTTACAAGCTGGCGCTGCCTTGATTCGATGAATCTCGCAAATTCTTCAAATGTAAATGGTTGATCACCTATGGTGAACAGGGTCTTTTTAACTACCGGTGGCAGGGAATCATAACGGTAACGGCGTTTCAGCACAGCTTCCGGAAGATACTCGACAAAATAATCGACAAAGGCTTCTCCTTTCTTGAATCCATACTTCTCCTTTATCTTCGAACCGATCACCGAAGTAACTTTCTTAGCTCTGTCACCGTCTTTCACCCTTTTCTCCAATGAGGGTTTCAGTTCCTCAAAACTGGCCTTTTCGTGGATCTCCTCAAGCCTCACGATATGCCAGCCAAACTCCGATTTAAATGGTTCACTAATCTCGCCCGCTTCCTTTAACTCAAAGGCCTTCTCCTCGAAGATCATGGATCGAAGCCTTCCTCTGCTGAAGCGATTCAGTTTTCCTCCTCGGACAGCCGAGTTCTTATCATCCGAATACTGCTCGGCTAGCATGGCGAAATCCTCACCCTGATCGAGCAATTTTTTGATCTCGTTTATACGTTCTTCCGGGTTGAAGGTCCTGGAATTATCATCTTTGTCCGAGATCAGGATGTGCGACACAGTAATCTCTGAGCCTTTATCCCTCCTGTCCAGCACTTTCAGTATGTGATATCCAAACTGGGTTCTTACGATTTCCGATATCTCACCAACTTCTGTATTGTATGCGGCCGTCTCAAACGGATAGACCATTGAAAATGCAGTAAAATACCCCAGGTAACCAGCTCTGTCGCTGGCGCCGGGTTCGGTGGAGTATTCTCGGGCCAGGGTTTCAAAATCTTCGCCCGCCAATGCCTTTTTACGCACATCCACGATCTTGTTATAGGCTTTCAGCGTATCCGAAGGCACTGCGTTATAACTTACGTTAATGAGTATATGCCTGGCTTCGATCTCTTCCAGTCCGCGCTCATAGGCTTCCTTGACCATGTCGTCCACTACATTCGAATCGTAAATGTAGTTTCGCGAAAGTTGTTCCTCGTAACGTGCAAATTCCTGTTTGTAGGCCGGGCTCTTGTCCAGACCTTGCTCATATGCTTCCGCTATCTTCAACTGATAGTCGATGAAAAGATCGAGATAGCCGTCCACAGTCTTTTGTCGCTCATCTTTTACGAGATCCAGGTTCTTCTTGTACACACGCCTGAATTCGGTGGTTGAAACAGGTTTGTCGTTGATAGTAAGCAGGACATCCTTCTTCTTCTGTGCGTAGGTACTTCCTACTGCCAAAAACATGATTGTACAAATAACGAATACTCTTTTCATTGTATAGTTGAATGTGTTAAAATTGAAGTGTCGCAAAAATAACAAAATAGCCCGGTTAGACAAGTTGGATTAACAAACCATTATGCGGCAAAGACACAGGGCAATATGAACTATTTTGAAGAAAAAATTGCGTAAATTGCCCGAAGACCAATAGTTAGATCATAATGAAATATACAACCGAAGTTATAATAGACCTTCCTCGCGAAGAGGTGGTGAAAAAACTGGATAACCCGGAAAACATGAAGCACTGGCAGAAGGGGTTGATCGGCTACGAACTGCTGGATGGAACCCCAGGGCAGGTTGGAGCGAAAATGAAACTGGAATACAAGATGGGCAAGCGAGAACTTTCGATGACGGAAACTATTACAAAAAATGACTTTCCCGCCGAATTTCACGCCAATTACGACACTAGTGGTGTACACAATATCCAGCGCAATTACTTTCATGATATTGATGGGAACAGCACGCGCTGGGTATCGGAAAGCGAGTTCAAATTTGCAGGCTTTGGAATGAAGTTGATGGGATGGCTGATGCCGGGCGCGTTTAAGAAGCAATCTCAGAAATATTTAAATGACTTCAAGGATTTTGCTGAAAACGGCACGTCCCTGGCCGAACAGGAATAATGGAGCTGATCAAACTGATCTGGGATTTCCGAGGCCCCGATGCGGCACGAATTGCCACTCATCACGCCAAACATCTCACCGAATTCATACAAGCGGAAAACCTGCCCAACAGTAAAAGCGGGACAGAATCGCATTCCGAATTACACCATTCAGCATTCATGATTACCGAAGGTTCCCGATTGCAGGATCTTAGAGAAAGATTGAAACCACATCGCGGACAACTCTATACCGGTACATAGTTGATGGAAAATTGGCGCGGTTCTTGACATCCGTTGTATGTTTGTAAAAAATAAAACCTTATTCTTATGAGAATTCTTCACATACTACTCTTTTTCATAACTGTAAGTACAGTTGCTCAAACCAAGGTTGGTACCATCGACATCGACTACGTCCTGTCGCAAATGCCGGAGATCACTGGGGTGCAGAAAACGGTTGAGGATTATGGCAAGACATTGGATGCCGATCTTACTAAAAAGCTTGAAGCATACCAGTTACTGGTGAATGAATACACACAAAACGAAACCACTTACACCGTCAATCAACGGCGCAGCATGCAGGATTCCATTTTGAATTCGGAGGATGATATCAACAAGTACAGGCAGAATGCGGCACAGCTGATCAGCTTAAAACGTGATGAAGCCTTAACACCCCTGTACAAGAAGATCGGGGAGTCTCTGGAGAAAGTGGCAAAGGCCGAAGGATATACCCAGGTCATGGAACGCAGGGACATACTTGTCTATATCGATAATAGGTTCGACCTAACCCTGGCTGTGTTAAAGGATATGGGGATCGAAGTGAAGCAGGAATAAAACCTGCTAGCGCGAATAATTAGGAGCCTCCTTGGTGATGGTTACGTCGTGGGGATGACTTTCGTGAATGCCTGAAGCGGTGATCTTTACAAAACGGCCCTCTTCCTTTAGCGTCTCGATGTCCTTGGCTCCACAGTAACCCATTCCGGCTCTTAGTCCGCCAATGAATTGTGTCATGCTTTCAACAAGGTCACCCTTGTAAGGAACACGTCCAACGATTCCCTCAGGAACCAGTTTCTTGATATCGTCTTCCACATCCTGGAAATACCTGTCCTTAGAACCTTGTTTCATGGCTTCCACGCTACCCATTCCTCGATACGATTTGAACTTACGCCCTTCGTAGATGATTGTTTCGCCCGGTGATTCTTTCGTTCCGGCAAGTAATGAACCTAACATCACACAATCCGCTCCGGCTGCTATGGCCTTGGGAATATCACCTGTATACCGTATCCCTCCGTCGGCGATGACCGGCACTCCCGATCCCTTGATGGCGTGAGAAACTTCCAGAACTGCAGAGAATTGCGGAAATCCAACCCCTGCAACCACACGAGTTGTACATATGGAACCCGGACCTATACCAACCTTTACAGCATCGGCACCCGCCTCTACAAGATACCTGGCAGCTTCCCCGGTAGCAATATTACCAACCACTACTTCGAGTTTCGGGAATTTCTTTTTTACTTCTTTCAGAACGGTCACTACACCTTTGGTATGGCCATGGGCCGTATCAATGATCACTGCGTCCACCTGTGCTTTCACAAGTGCTTCCGCCCTTTCCACGGCATCGGCGGTAACCCCCAATGCAGCCGCTACCCTAAGCCTTCCGTAATCATCCTTGTTTGCCATTGGCTTCTGGGTGAGCTTAGTTATATCCCGGAAAGTGATCAGTCCCAATAATCTTCCACCATCATCCACAACTGGCAGTTTTTCGATCTTATTCTCCTGGAGGATGATCTCTGCATCTTTCAATGAAGTACCGGCACCAACGGTTACTAGGTTCTCGGAGGTCATTACCTCACTGAGTTGCCGGTTGTAATTCTTTTCGAAACGAAGATCCCTATTCGTTACGATCCCGATAAGTATTCCTGCATCATCAACGATAGGTATTCCCCCAATGCTGTATTCGCGCATGGTGTTCTGAGCGTCACCTACAGTAGCACTTTTTGTCAGGGTGACGGGGTCCTGGATCATACCGCTTTCGGCACGTTTGACCTTTCGTACTTCCTGCGCCTGGCGTTCAATGCTCATGTTCTTGTGAAGGACACCTATTCCGCCTTCCCTGGCTATGGCG
>JAUIIU010000001.1 GCA_030431695.1 Bacteroidia bacterium
CTGGGTGATGGAACCCATGTAATTACTATCTGCTCAACCGATGAATACGGTAATGAGAATTGCTGTACGTTCGAGCTGACTGTAGAGAGTATCCTTGGAAACAACGATAACGACCTTAGCACAGCTATCAGCATGTACCCGAACCCAGCCAGTACCCAAGTGATCCTGGCCAACGGTTCCAACATATTGCTGGACAATGCCATGATCTATGATATGAATGGCAAGCTGATCAACACCATAGACCTTCACAATATGGGAAGCCAGATGACCATCGATGTCTCTAGCTTAGCATCAGGAGTGTACATGGTTCAGATCAACAGCGAAGCTGCTACAACCGTTAAGCGATTGATCAAAGAATAATCCCTGAGATTATATAACCAACCAAAAGAAAACCCCTTCCGTTACCGGAAGGGGTTTTTTAATTTCAGTAAATTAATCCTTAACGTGCCAGGACACCTTGTTTGTCCATCACAGGCAGTTGAACGCGGTTATCTTCGATCACCGAATACGCCGGCAATTCATAGCGCTTGTCGTACAGTTTGTCATCAATAAAATAGGTAACCGTAAAAAAATTATTCAGCCTGAGGACAGAATCCTCCAGGAACTCGATCCTGGCATAACCCTTGGCAGGGAGTAACTTGATGGTATGACGCATAGGCGCTGTCATATCCTTGGAATCATACCCCTGAGAAACGATGATCACGGTCTCAAGCGGAAGTTCACCATCATTGATGATATATGCATTCCAGTCTTCGGTATTGAAATCTTCGTTGAATTCCAGAACAGCAGCAACGTACACGTCCTTTACTTCAGGAATAACTATGTCTTTACGCATGTTTAGAGTGAACTTTTGAACTGTTCAAGGAAGCGAATATCATTTTCGCTTAACATTCGAATATCGGGAATCTGGTGTAGTAGGAGTGCAACCCTGTCGATTCCCATTCCAAATGCAAACCCCGAGTAGATCTCCGGATCGATCCCGCAATTCGAAAGAACATTCGGGTCTACCATTCCGCAGCCCATGATCTCGAGCCAGCCGGTACCCTTTGTCATCTTATAATCGGTCTCCGTTTCCAATCCCCAATACACATCTACTTCGGCGCTTGGTTCGGTAAACGGGAAATAGGAAGGTCTTAACCTGATCCTTGACTTCCCGAACATTTCAGTTGTAAAATACTGAAGCGTTTGTTTCAGGTCGGCAAAACTAACTCCCTTATCCACGTACAGCCCTTCCACCTGGTGAAAGAAACAGTGAGATCGTGCCGAAATTGCTTCATTCCGATAAACGCGGCCCGGTGAGATCGTCCTGATTGGGGGTTTATTATTCTCCATATAACGCACTTGTACCGAAGAAGTATGCGTGCGCAGTAAGATATCAGGATCTGTTTGTACGAAGAAAGTATCCTGCATATCACGTGCAGGATGGTATTCCGGCAGGTTAAGTGCGGTGAAATTATGCCAGTCGTCTTCGATCTCAGGGCCTTCGGAAACATTAAAACCTATTCGGGAGAAGATATCGACAATTTTGTTCTTCACGATCGAGATCGGATGTCTTGAACCGATCTTGATAGGATCTCCCGGCCTGCTGAGATCACCATAGATCCCGCCTTTATCTTCCGAGATATCCAGCGAATTCTTCAGGCTGTTCACCTTTTCCTCCGCAGCATTCTTCAGGCTGTTCACAACCTGACCAAAAGCTTTCTTCTGGTCATTCGGAACATTCTTCATCTCAGAGAAGAACTCATTCAAAAGTCCTTTTTTTCCAAGGTATTTTATCCTGAAAGCCTCTACTTCCTCCTTTTTCTTCGCACTGAATGCTTCAACTTCTGCAATATGCGCTTTGATCTTGTCTATCATGACCCTGACATTTCGATGGCAAAACTACGTAATTTCTAATCAATCAATTCCTTTTCCAGGAAGTAATGCACAATGGCTTCTTTCATCAGCACGCTTTGCTCTCCGGACTTCAGCGCAGGCAATTGTGCTTCGATTTTGTAATGCGGCCAGCCCTCTTTATCGAAATAATCAAAAGAGTAGTAACCGTAAGGCTCCAGGAGCCGGCAGATCGCCACATGCATGAGGTTGATCTTTTCGTCCTTCTTAAATGAGCGATGTAATTGTCCGAGTTCCTGTACACCAACCAGGTAGATCACGGCATCCAGGTCCAGGGGATCTCCGTCGGAAAATCTCTCGCTTAGGATCGCCACTACTCGCTCCCATCTTTCTTTTAATACTTCGTCTCTGGCCATAATTTCAGCAGCAAAGATACTTCAATATTAGGCTAAAACACAACCGACCAATCAAGTTGAAAGGCAGCTATCACAAGATAAAACCTATATTTACGTTAAATAGTAACTATGAACCTGATAGACATTGTCCTTGGAGCACTTTTAATTATCGCATTCTATGTAGGCTATAAGAAAGGGTTGTTCGTTGCTCTCGCGGGACTCATCGGAATCGTTGCCGGTGTATACGGAGCAATCTACTTCTCCGATTTCGCCGCAGGTTATATCTCTCAATGGTTCGACTGGAGTGAGCAGACCGTTAACCTGGCTGCTTTCGCGATTACTTTTCTCGGCATAGTTTTTCTTATCTCTGCGGCAGGTAAATTCCTTACCAAGATAGCCGATTTTGCCATGCTCGGCATAGTGAACAAACTGCTGGGTGGATTATTCAACACGGTGAAGTATGCCTTTATGCTCAGTGTTGTATTCATGTTTGTAAATGCATCGGGTAGCTTCAGCATACTATCGGAAGAGAAGAGGGAGGCTTCGGTTCTTTATACTCCAATAGCATCGATCGCCCCTGTGATCATTCCGCATATTCTACGGGAAGCAGATCAATTCAGGCTTGAGAATCGGCAGGAAACTTCCACCGATCCACAAGCCACAACTGAATAATATTAAACCACGTCTGGGACGTTTTCCCTAAGGTACTCCAACACCTGTTCGAAATCATCGAATATACGCTCTGCCGGAAGAAGGTCCGGGATTATATCGATCGATTCCATCATCACCCTTGGTTGCTTTTCAAGGTGTACCAGTAGGGCCTGGATATTTGCCTTGTTGAAACGGTAAAGCGTCTCCTCCATGGCGTACAGTCCGCTTTGGTCCATATAGGGGACCTTGTCCATTCGGATGATGACATGCGAAGCCGTTTCGGGTATCCCTTTGGCGAGTTCCTGGAAATCATTGGTGTTTCCGAAGAACATGGGACCGTCAAGGTGTTTGATGAATACTTCTTCTTTTAATTCCTTCGGAAACTCTTTCTCGTCCTTCCATGGGATTACATTTCTATCTGCTGCCGAAAGTGGAATCACCTGGGATCGTGCTGCGGTGGCATCACCTAGTTTTTTCATAAAGATCAAGGAGGCCAGCACCAGTCCCACACCCACTGCATAGATCAGGTTCCAGAACACCGAAAGTACAAGTACCACCAGCATTACGATCACTTCCGAGATCGGCATATTTGGAATTGCCTTCAATCCCTTGTAGTCCATCACACCAATCCCCACCGTAACAAGTATCCCGGCCAGCACTGCCGCTGGGATCTGTGACGCTATCGGCCCAAGGAGCAACAGTATGACCACCAGCAATGAAGCGGCTATCATTCCTGATAATTTTGTAGTACCCCCGGAATTGATATTCACAACCGTCCGGATGGTAGCACCAGCGCCCGGAAGGCCGCCAAAGATTGCAGCTAAACTATTACCGATACCCTGACCGATCAATTCCTGGTTCGGCTTGTGTTTCGTCTTGGTCATATTATCAGCTACAATAGAGGTGAGAAGAGAATCTATCGCACCCAGGAAGGCGAGCGTGATTGCCGTAAAAATATAGGGCGATATCTGGGACACGCTGAAATTCGCAAAAATATCCAGGTTCGGCATTGGGAATCCGGCCGGGATTTCCTCTATGGGCCTGTAATCCAGTTTCAGCAACAAGGCCCCTGCCGTCACAACAAGCAGCGCAACAAGCGTACTGGGGATTTTGGTGGTGATCCTTTTAAAACCGTAGATTATGAATATAGTGATCAAAGCGAGTATGGCCTCCAGCCAGTTGATATTCTTAGCCGCCCGGGTGGCTGTCTTCAATGCGCCTACCACACCTGAACTATCGTTTTTCGCAAGCGCTGTTGCTTCCCGCATGATCTCCTCTTCGGATATCTTTTCGGCTCTTTTAACGGTCTCCCGGAAATCCTCAAGCACGAGAATTCCCTCGCCGGCTTCCTCCTTGAGGATCTTATCCAGCAGAACCTCTTCCGCTTCCGGTTTGAACTCATTGATATAGTCCTTGTCATTTTCAGTATAATACCCGAGAATAGGCAGGATCTGCGTCACAAGGATGATAACTCCAATGGCGGTCATGAACCCAGAAACCACCGGGTAAGGTATATACTTGATATACTTTCCGAGGCCCACAACACCAATCAAAACCTGTATGAGACCAGCCAGCAGGAACACCATCAGGATGTAAGGAAGTGCCTTGGATACGTCTCCGTCGTTAGCGCCAATGATCCCTGCAATGATAACCATGGAAAGGGCGGTCATAGGAGCAGTCGGACCAGATATCTGGGTATTGGTTCCCCCGAAAAGGGAAGCAAAAAAGCCTATGAAGATAGCGCCGTAAAGCCCTGCGTCGGGGCCCAAACCCGACTGAACTCCGAATGCAAGTGCAAGGGGAAGAGCAACGATACCCGCTGTGATACCTCCAAAGAGGTTTCCTCGGATATTTGTAAAAATTCCTTTGAACATATAGTTGGTGTTAGTTAGAAATTACCTGATAATTACTCGGGAATTAAGATAACGAAAAATTGGAACATTACAGTTCTTTGAGGTCGGCAATCGGCATCCAGCCGTCCTTACCATCCTCTAGTCGAACGCGAACCCAATCGCTATCCCTTTCAAGCAGCTGTACCTTTGTTCCTTCGTGCAACAAGAAGTTCACTTCGCCCCCAACCGACGGTGCATCACGAACCTCAACCTCTTCTGTGAAAATGATCGCCGGATTGTCCTTCTGATGGTCCGAATACGTCAGGAAGGCAAGCACGATACTCACTATTAGGAAGAACATTATCGCCATAGAAACTGCGAAGAGCAACCTTTTGCGCCTTTCCGAAGTAGCGTAGTAATACAGCAGGAACAAAAGCACGAACAGGAAGGAAAAAACAATTGCGTTGATCGCCCAGCCGTTGTAATCGAAAACCCCCGAAACGTTCTTATACCAGGTACGGAAAACCGTTTGAGGTAGCGGCTCGATGACGTCGATCCTGGCATTCTCTGCGAAGGCGAGGTTATTCTTTATGTCAGCATCAAAAGGATCCATCTGTCTGGCCTTTTCGTAATAGTAGATGCTGGGACCAATATTATTCAGTTTGTAGTGAGCGTTACCCAGATTGAAATACAAGGCTGCCGAATGTTCTCCACTGTCCAGGATGGTTTTCCAGTGATCGATGGCTTGCTGGAAGTTCTCATTCTTATAGGCTTCTTTACCTGCTTCGAATTTGGACTGATCCTGGGCAAACGCAATAGACCCTGTTAAAAACAGGAACAGGCACAATATGTGAACGATCATCCTCATCATAGTACCAGTTGTTTATCGATTGCAGAGATCACTTTTACGGCTTTATCGTAGTCATTCTGAATTGCAGCATTAGAGGCCGGTGTATAACGCGCGATTTCACAGCTCTTCAGTATAGCGATGAAGGTTTCAACCGTTTCTGCCGACACACCTTTTTGCGCTAACAAAGCACTGATCCTTTCTTTGCTGAAATCACTGGTCTCTATGGCAAGTTTCGCTTTGAGATAGTTGTGAAGAGCCCTCTCCAGCGAATCGTAAAAATTCGCCATATCTCCCATGGAACGCTTAGCCTCCGAAAGATACTTTTTTGCCAGTTTATCCGCCTTACGCAATTTGTTTCCTTCAACATCCATCAATCGCTTCCTCCTCTTCCTGCCTACTACGATGAAGAGCGGAATCAACAGGAATGGCCCTCCGAGGAGCGCCCAGAATAACCCCGACCTGAAGAAATCCTTCGATTCTATGGCGGTGAGATCCGCATTTAGTTTGATATATTTGAATTGATCGTCATTCAGCACGGCAACTTTGCTTTTGCCGGACTCTGCTGTTTCGGTGTTAGAAGTGTTTGTTACGGGGCCATTCAGGACTTTCAGAACGATCTCATCCGAAGTAATGGTCTTGTAGGTCTCCGACTTCGGATCGAAGAACGAGAAGTTCAGCGGCCGGATTGGATACTCGCCCTTGAACTGTGGAACTATGGTATAGGTTTCTGAAATTGAGCCGTTCATACCATCTGCCTGTGTGCTCACATTCTCGTTTCGCTCCGGCTCGTATTGCTCCAGGGCACTAGGCAATTTTACCGAAGGCAGGTCGAAAAGCTTTAAGTTTCCTTTCCCCCTAACCCGGACGGATAATTGCATTGCTTCATTGGCATCCAATTCGGTTCGATCGGCAGAAACATCAAAACTGAAATCACCAACGGCTCCGTTGAAATTCTCCGGCCTTCCATTCGTTGGCAACGGTTTCACATCGATCGTTCGCTTTCCGGCCGATATGGTCTTGTTTACTCGGGTCATGAGCCTTCTTCCGAAGAGATCTCGCTTATTGGTTTCCACATCGATCGGAACGTCAAGGGTAAGCGGCTCAATGGTAAGTTTCCCTGTTTTCTGCGGATAAAGGACCGTTGTTTGGACAATGATATAGCGGTAATCGGTTCGGCCGTTATACTCCCCGTCATAAACCGTGAAATTTCCGCGATTGGAGATCGTCTGACTCCAGAAATCGGCGTACTTCGGGGTGTCTATCTCCCGGAATCCCCTGGTTAGGTTCACATCGTTAGATACATACAAACGATATTGTACAGTAATAGCTTCATTCAGATAAGGATTGGTGTTGGAAATACTGGCTACAAGATGTACATTCTCGCTAGCGATATAATCGGCGTTATTACCATCGCTTGGACGCTCAACCGCTGCTGTGACCTCCACCTGTACCGGGGTGGTCTTATAGGTTTCGCCATCGATCATGATGGTGGCCTGCCCGATAGTGAAGTTACCTCGCTTCAGCGGTGTCAGGTAGTAAGAATAGGTTTTGGAATAACTTCTTTTTCCGTTTATATACGAATTACTGATGGCCTGGTTTGGGCCGCCAACCACCCGGAATCCTTCAAAAGAAGGCGGATTGAAATTATCCCCGTCCTGGTTCATTTCAAAATCAACCCTGAGTCTTTCATTCACACCGAGTTTGTTCTTACTTACCTTGGCCTCAAAGCGCACCTGGGCCTGGGTAAGCCCGGCTCCCATAAACAGAACAAGTATGTAAACAAATAGCGAACGCATCATCTTACCAGTCTTTGTCCGATTTAACTTTGGCACCCTTTTGTTTTCGGGCATTGATCTTATCCTGAACTTTCTTCTCTTCGTTATTCATTGCTTCCAGCAAGTTCTTTACCTGTTGTGGAGACAACTGACCCGGAGTTGGCTTTTGCTGCTTGGGTTGCTCGCCTTCCCCATCCTTCTGCTCATTCGGGTCTTTAGGGTTTCCACGATCGTCCTTTTCATCACCATCCTTATTTTCGTCCTTCTCCTCTCCCTTGTCTTCATTCTCCTTTTCATCACCCTCATCGCCTTCCTGGTCCTTACCCTGGTCGTCCTTATTCTCTTCGTCCTTGTTATTCTCCTCATCCTTGTCGTCATCGCCGCCTTCTGGCGGAGGATTCTTCTCCAGCATTTCCTTTGCTAGTGCCAGGTTATACCGGGTTTCTTCGTCGGTGGGATCATTTCTCAGGGCGTTCTTATACGCTTCAACAGCCTCCTGGTACTTCTTAGCATTCATGAAAGTGTTCCCAAGATTGTGATATGCCTTATGTCTTTCGGGTTTGGATTCGGCAATTTCAGCTGCCTGGACAAAGCGCCTCATGGCTTCGTCGTTTAACTCTTTTTCGTAATAGGCATTACCTAGATTGTACTTCCCGGTCTCATCCGCAGGCACGAGCGAGATCGCCTTTCTGAGATCTACTTCTGCTTCGGTGAATTCGTTTGAGTTAAGATCAGAACTTGCTGAACGTAGTAAATTATTTGCTTCTTTCTCGATCTTCTGTTGTTCCTTGTCTACCTGCGCATTGGCACACACACACCCCATCAGCAAAACAACGAGCAGAGTGTTACTGAAATTTATTTTCGAAATAATTGTTGTCATTCTCATATCATTCTTCCTTTTCATTGAACAAATTCAGTTTTCGCAGCCAGGCGGTTTTTCGCTCCAAAAGCAGCACATCGAATATGAGCAAAAATAATGCCCCTGCCAAAAACCACTGGAACTGGTCCTTAAAATCGGTAAATTGTTTGGCATCGAATTCTTTTTTGTCCATCCCGTTCAATATGGCCGTGATCTCTTCAACCACCTCCTTTGTGTTCTGTCCTTCAATATAGGATCCATTGCCCTGCGACGCGATCTCGACGAGCGTCTCCTCTCCAAGCCTGGTGATCACCTGTTCGTTGTTCTGATCCCTCTTATAGGTTTGAAGCACGCCGTTTCGCTTAATTGGAATTGGCCCTCCGGCTTTAGTTCCCACTCCTATGGTATATATCTTTATTCCTTCGGAAGCGGCCTCTTCGGCGATCTGCGACACATTTCCTTCATGGTCTTCCCCGTCGGAAATGATAAACAGCACCCGGTTGGTTTGCTCTTCATCATCATAATAGGTCTTTGCCATCGAAATCGCCTCGGTGATGGCCGTCCCCTGTGAAGAAACCATATCGGTATTCATACTCGCCAGGAACAATTTGGCTGAGGCGAAATCGGTGGTGATGGGAACCTGTGGGAACGCACTTCCCGCATAACCGATGATCCCAACCCGGTCTCCGGCCAGGCTGTTAATGATCTGGGTGACTAGTTGTTTTGACTTTTCGAGCCGGTTTGGCGCTATGTCTTCAGCCAGCATACTTTTGGAAACATCCAGTGCGAAAACCACATCGACTCCTTCCCTCTTTACCGTTTCAAGCTTGGTCCCTATCTTAGGGTTCACCATTCCGAATGCAAGGGCAGCGATCGCGAGACAAAACACAGTGATCTTCAGCAATGGTTTGAAGGAAGATCTGTCCGGACTCAGTTTCTTCAGCAAACGACTGTCGGCAAATTTCTTCTGGGCACGGTATTTCCAGAACAGAACCACCATAAAAAGAACCGCCACCGCCGGGATGGCGAGCAGGAGGTAAAAGTAAATCGGTTCTTCTAACTGATACATGGTTCCTTTTTAAATTTCATTTAGATAAAACTTCTGAATAAGGTGTAACGCAACAAGAATTCCAAGCCTAGCAGTGCCAGTGCCAGCAAGGCCAGCGGCCGGAATTTCTCCTCATAATTCGTATACCTGAATTCTTCAATATCCGTCTTTTCGAGTTTGTTGATCTCGTCGTAGATCTCGTTCAGTTTTGTTGTACTTGTTGCCCGGAAATACCGTCCGCCCGTTGTGGCCGCGATTTCCTTTAGCAATTCCTCATCAATCTCTACCTGTATACTTCCATACTGAAAACTTCCGTCCGGGCGAATGCCGATGGGCGACTGCGCCATCCCGTTCGTTCCCAGTCCGATGGTATAAACCTTGATCCCAAACTCAACCGCGAGTTCACTGGCGATCTTCGGGTCTATAAAACCTGTATTGTTCACACCGTCTGTAAGCAGGATGATCACCTTACTCTTCGCGCGGCTTTCCTTTAGTCTGTTCACTGCCGTGGCCAGGCCCATTCCGATGGCGGTCCCGGGATCGATCACGGTGTTGTACCGAAGGCCTTTCAGAGACGACAAAACAATACTCTTATCACTGGTAAGCGGAGTCTTGGTATAACTTTCCCCGGCGTATTCCACCAACCCGATGCGGTCGTTCGGACGGGCACTGATAAAACGCGCAGCAACTGTTTTCAAGGCTTCAAGCCTGCTGGGCCTAAGGTCCCTGGCCAGCATACTTGCCGAAACATCGATCGCCATTACAATGTCGATCCCTTTGGTGGTTTTGATGCGTGTGGATTCATCAACGGTCCTCGGACGGGCCATTGCCACAATGATCGCAGCCAGGGCGGCAAGCCGTAGAGCGAACAACAGCGGTCGCAATTTGGAAAGCCAGTTCTTTGATGTCTTGAATCCTTTGAGGCTCGACATGCTAAGCGATGCCGTTTGCTTGTTCCGCTTCCAGATATACCAAACGACCAGCAAGGGCAGCAATAACAGCAGCCAGAAAAACTCCGGATTTACATATTCGAATCGATTCATTCCTTTCTTGCTTGCTGTGCCTGTTGCACTTCCAGTTCTATTGAGTTCCTGATCCTATCAATCATCTGTTCCGCGTACTGATCGGAATCCAGCCAGGTGATGATCACTTGCTGTAAGGCTCCTTCCTGCCCGAACACGAACATTTCATAATTCTGTTTGTCTTTGCCTTTAAGCAGGGGGCTATCGCTTTGGAAACTTCCAAACGCTTTCAGGCCTTTAACCCCTTTGCCGGTTTCGAACGCATCTTTTTTCACCAGTAGGTTCTTCGCTCCCTGTCCCTCAAAATTTCGCAGGGCAGCTTCGAGCGCGGCATCCAATTCTCCCTCCATAGGTTGTGTGAACACAGTGGTATTGACCACCACGTAAAATCGGTCCAGGATACTTCCATGGGCAAAGAACCTGCTGCTCTGAACAGACTCCGCATATTCAGGGGGTAATTCCACATCCTGGCGTTTCAGTACGAACGGGGTTTCCAGCATAACTGCAGGTATGCCGTATTCACTTCGGTACCATCGACCTTCCATAAGATCCTTGGTTGGGTGCCCGATGACATTGTCTTTCAATTCACTCCATCCGTAAACAGACCCCAGGACGACCGTGGTCACGATAAGCACCAGAACTGCGGTAATGCCGCCATAGACAATTCTTTTCCGCTTGCGCTTTCGCCTTTGTTCCTGGGCGTACAATTCGTTCTGAAGTAACTCTTCTTCGGTTGGTTCAGGTACCGCATCATGGGTTTCGGTAATGATCTCCTCGATAGAATTTCTGTCCGATGAAGCCTGCATCTGGTCCAATTCCATTTTCGCGAATTTGACGAGATCGGCCCGTTTGAGGATCTTATCCAGCTTACCGATGGTCTCCTGGTCGAACTCAAAATTCCCTGCATCCTTGTGAAGCTGCAAACGCTCGATCAACTCGTCCGAAGTACTCTCCATAGCCGTTTCATCGATCTCCCGGTCCAGGTATCGCTTTACGATCTCAGTGAGTTGAGAATAATAGTCCTTGGACCTGTTCCTGGACAATAAATTTGATGCATCCAGTTGCTGCAAGGATGCCAGGGCTTCTTCGTATGGCGGTAATTGCGCCTCCTCCGCTTCCCGTTTTTTCTTTTTTCTGAAAAAATACCACACAAGACCAGCGATCAGGAGTAGCGGTATCAGCCAGTACAATAACTTGACGAAGTCGATTGGCGAACTACCCACCTCTATAGCCGGCTTGATCTCGTACATTTTTTGTTTGGTGGTATCCACCGGGACATCGGCTACTTCAATTAAAATCGAATCCGTACTGAAGATCTTATCATTAACAGCAATTCGCTGCGGCGGAATGGTGTACGAACCCGAATCGAACTGTGTAAGTCCGTATTTTTTGATGAGACGGAACTTCGCCTGCTCATAGGTGGTATCCACCTTATACGACTCGATCACTTCCAGGGGTTGAAACGACTGCCCCTCCGGGAAAAGTACGAGGTCCGTACTATCGGCAACCACTTCGATGGAGTATTTTATCTCTTCGCCAATTCGGATGTTGGTAGTGTCTACGGAGGATGTGATCTGGGCGTGGCTGAAAGCACTAACTGATAAAACCAAAAAGAGGATGAGATTCCTCACTTTCCCTTCGACACTTCGACGCGGCTCAGTGCAACGCCCGCTCGGGGTGACAGCTTGGAATGACAGTCTCTTTTTATTTAATTCTCTCCCAATCATTGCTTAGGCTCTCCGTTTGAAATACCCTAATAATTTTTTCACATAACTCTCGTCTACCCGGCAATCGATGGCCCCTGCCCCGCTTTTAGTAAAGGCCTCCTGGTAATATTCAACACGGTCCCTGTAATAGCCGTGGTAATTCATCCTAACGGCTTTGGAGCCGGTATTCACAAGCATATATTCGCCGGTTTCCTCGTCCTGCATTTCAACCATTCCCAGGTTGGGAATGAACTCTTCACGGGCATCGTAGATCCTGATCCCCGTTACATCATGTTTCTTGGCCACGATCTTCAGGGTATCCCGGTACCCGTCGGTGATAAAGTCTGAAAGCACAAAGACAATGGCTTTCTTCTTCATCACGTTTGTGAGATATTTCAAAGCCTGGGCAACATCGGTCTTCTTACTTTTCGGGTGGAATTCGATGAGTTCGCGTATGATCCGCAAAACGTGCGACTTCCCCTTTTTTGGGGGGATGAAGAGTTCGATCTCATCCGTGAACAGGATGAGGCCGGTCTTGTCGTTATTCTGCATGGCCGAAAATGCCAGGGTTGCAGCAACTTCGGTGATGACCTCATTCTTGAACTGTGAATCGGTTCCGAAGAATTCCGAACCACTCACATCCACCATCAGCATGAGGGTGAGTTCACGCTCCTCCTCAAATACCTTTACGAAAGGTTCATTGTAGCGTGCCGTTACGTTCCAGTCGATATTCCGAACGTCATCACCAAACTGGTACTGCCGAACTTCACTAAAGGTCATACCCCGACCCTTGAAAGTACTGTGGTACTCTCCCCCAAACACGTGGTCGCTGAGACGACGTGTCTTTATCTCGATCTTGCGTACTTTTTTTAGAAGTTCTTTGGTATCCATTTTCAGTAAACTTTAAAAGTTTAAGTAGTGAATTCTGAAGTCTTGCCAGGTTGGTCTCCCAGAGCGTTTTTGCACTACCTACTGATTACGGCACTTCTATTACATTGACGATTTTGTTGATGAGGTCTTCTGAAGTTACATTCTCTGCTTCCGCTTCGTAGGTCACTCCTATCCTGTGTCGCAACACATCGTGGACCACAGCCCGAACATCTTCAGGGATCACATACCCCCTGCGCTTGATGAAGGCGTAACACTTCGATGCCAGCGCCAGGTTGATACTTCCACGAGGAGAGGCTCCGAATCCGATGAGTGGTTTTATTTCTGAAAGATTATAATCTTCAGGATTTCTTGTGGCGAAGATGATATCCAGTATGTACTTCTCGATCTTCTCATCCATATATACTTCGCGAACGGCTTTTTGTGCCCTGAGGATCTGTTCCAGTGTCACCACCGGGTTCACCTTCTCGAAAGCTCCTTTCATGTTCTGACGAATGATAAGCTGCTCTTCGGCTTGTTTCGGGTAGTCGATCACCGTCTTCAACATAAAACGGTCCACCTGGGCTTCCGGAAGCGGGTAGGTTCCTTCCTGCTCGATCGGGTTCTGGGTCGCCATTACAAGGAAAGGCTGGTCCAGCTTAAAGGTATCTTCACCAATGGTCACCTGTCGCTCCTGCATGGCTTCGAGTAGTGCCGACTGCACCTTGGCCGGTGCCCTGTTGATCTCGTCCGCAAGGACAAAGTTGGCGAAAATGGGGCCCTTCTTAATGCTGAAGTCGTTCACCTTCATGTTGTAGATGAGGGTACCGATCACATCGGCGGGGAGAAGGTCCGGGGTAAACTGGATCCTGCTGAAGGAACCGTGAACTGCCTGGGAAAGCGTGTTGATGGCCAGGGTCTTTGCCAACCCGGGAACACCTTCCAGTAAAATATGCCCCTGGCCCAAAAGGCCTATGAGTAGTCGTTCGACCATGTGTTTCTGGCCAACGATCACCTTGTTCATTTCTAAGGTCAGGATGTCTACAAAAGCACTCTCTTTTTCAATTTTTTCATTTAACGCACCAATGTCCATTGTCGTTGTTACTTCTTCCATCTTTTGTAATTGTTTGAACTATATTGATTCTGGTTGTTTAGGAACCGCAAATTGCTTATTTATTATGGTTTTCCCTGTTAATGATTGGTTAAAAATAAAGGGCTAAAAAGCCGCTGACAGCCTTTAGCTATTCGGTTCAAATTGGTATCTTTAAAACTTTCAAAACTCAAAAATGTCACACAAATTTTCACGGATCATCCAGGGTTGTATGGGGTGGGGAATCTGGGGTTCCGATCTCTCGGAATCCGAAATGGTCCGGCGCATCCATCATTGCCTGGAACAGGGCATCACCACTTTCGACCATGCCGATATCTATGGTGATTACACCACCGAAGCAGCCTTTGGTAAAGCCTTTATTTCCAGCGGAGTGAAACGGGAGGACATACAGGTGATCACTAAGTGCGGGATCCAATACGTAGGAAATACCAGGGACAACGAGATCAAGCATTACCAGTACGATGCGGAATACATTATCTGGAGTGCGGAAAAGTCCATTTCAGATCTGAAGGTCGACTATCTCGACCTTTTGTTGTTGCATCGCCCAAGTCCGCTGATACAACCGGATGAGGTGGCGAAAGCCGTGGATAAACTAACTTCGGAAGGAAAGATTAAATCCTTCGGATTGTCGAATTTCACGCCTTCTCAAACCGAGCTCATCGCCAGCCGAAGCAAGGTGAGTGCCAACCAGATCGAATTCTCGATCACCGCTTTTGAAGCCATGTGGGACGGAAGTCTGGACCACATGATGCTGAACAACGTTACGCCCATGTGCTGGAGTCCGCTGGGTACCGTTTTTAAAGAAAACAACGAACAAACTAAACGTATCCATGAGGTCCTGGATGAATTGGTTCGGAAATACGATGCAAGCAAAGATCAATTACTCCTCGCCTGGATCCTGAAACATCCTTCGGGTATCCACCCGGTAATTGGCACCGCTACTCCTGAACGGATCACCAAGGCTAGTGAGGCTGTTACGATCGATCTTTCGGAGATCGACTGGTTCAGGTTGCTGGTGGCGAGCCAGGGGCATAAGGTGGCGTGATAGTGTTAAGTGTTAAGTGAATAGTGAGCAGTGAGTAGTCGGAAGTCAGAAGTCGAGAGTCCGGTGTCATTCAGAGCGCAGCGAAGAATCTCCTGCATTATAATTTACAAAACAAAGCGCTTGTCATTCCGAACTTGATTCGGAATCTAATCCAGGTCTGAGATGCTGAATCAAGCCCGCCATGACCTTCGGGCAGGTTCAGCATGACAAAGTCTCCGATAACCGAATTAACATTTTGTCGGGTGTCGGTTGTGAATAGTGTTAAGTGTTAAGTGTTAAGTTAGTAAAGAAAGACTTTTTTCGAAAAAATAAAAGTCGGGGCAAAGCCCCGCAAGTCTTCGGTGCAGAATATGCGAAGAAAACTTCGAGATTCAGGAGCATAGCGACGCGAAGTTTTCAAGCGGTTTTTGCTGAAAGCAAAAAATTCCTCAGCGAAGTGCCCTTTCTTTTGCTTCGTTTTCTTTGGGCATGCAAAGAAAATGAAGAGAACAAATTGGCAATTGGAAAAATAAGAATTATCCTTTCCATGTAAAAAGTGAATAGTTAGAAATGAAATATGAAGAATAAAACAGCATTGATAACAGGAGCGACCTCGGGAATTGGGCGGGCAACAGCGCGTTTGTTCGCACAGAATGGAATTAACCTTGTGCTTTGCGGAAGGCGGGTGGATCGATTGCATGAGCTGCGGTCCGAGCTTTCGGAATTCGTAAAGGTGCATTCCCTGGTATTCGATGTGCGAAACAGGGAACTGGTGTTTAAAAGCATAAAAGGGCTTCCGGAGGAATTTTCAGAAATAAATATCCTCATCAACAATGCCGGGAATGCCCACGGGCTCGACCCTATCCAGTCCGGAAGTATGGACGACTGGGATGCGATGATGGACATCAACGTAAAAGGGTTACTGTACGTTTCCAAGGCGGTACTGCCCGGAATGCTTGAACGGGAAAACGGGCATATCATAAACATTGGTTCCACGGCCGGAAAGGAAGTATACCCGAAGGGCAATGTCTATTGCGCCAGTAAACATGCCGTGGATGCCATCAACCAGGGCATGCGAATCGACCTGAACGGCAAAGGGATCCGGGTAGGGGCGATCAACCCGGGCCTGGTGGAAACCGAATTCAGCGAGGTGCGTTTCAAGGGCGATTCGGAGAGAGCTGATAAAGTATACCAGGGATTCACCCCCTTAAAGCCGGAAGACATAGCCGACATCATCTGGTTTGCCGTTACACGGCCTCCACATGTAAATATTGCCGATCTTACCGTTATGTGCCTGGATCAGGCGTCGAGTACGATTGTTAATAAATCAACTTGATTTATTACTATTTTTTATTGTTATTATTTATTGATTAAATGGCGCATTTCAAAACATATCAAGAGCTTGACATATACAAATTGGCGCGTGATATTAATAGAGATGTTTGGACCCTAATTCAGGATACTTCCTTAGCAAAAGATTTTAAGCTCCGAGATCAGATAAATGGGTCATCCGGATCGATAATGGATAATATTGCCGAAGGGTTTGGCAGAGGTGGAAATAAAGAATTTATAAACTTTTTAAGTTATTCACGAGGTTCATGCTTCGAAACAGAAGCGCAACTTCAACGAGCATACGACCGAAATCATATTTCTGAAGATACTTTCAAAGCGATTTCTCTTAAGACACAGGATTTGTCGGATCAAATCTCAAAATTTATAACCTACTTAAAATCAACTGATCGAAGAGGATCTAAATTCGACTAACCCCAATAAATAATAGTAATAAATAATAATAATAGTGATTAACAAACGCCTTCTCGTAAAAAACCTGCTCGCTCATAACGATGAGAGCAGTTTTTACGACAAGAAGCGAAAGATCGACCTGGGGAATAAAGAAGGGAAGGCCAAATTCCTGAAACACATCTGTGCCCTTAGCAACAGCAACCCGGCCAATAACAGCTATATCGTGGTAGGGGTGGAAGATGAGACCAACGAGATCAACGGGGTCGACTTCTTCGACGACAGCAAACTGCAGAACCTGGTAAACGCCTACCTAACCAATCCGCCGCTCATTTCCTATGAAAATATCATGTTCCCACACTTGCCTGCCGATAAAGTAGTGGGTTTGGTGACCATACGGCCCACAGGTGAGATCACTTCCCTGCGGAAGAACATCTGGAAATACTGGGGTGGTTCCATCTTCATGAGAGACGGGAGCATCTCCATGCCCAAGGATTTCGATATCGAGATCAGGGACGTGAATTCGGAGATCGTGAAAGGCATTGAGAACAGTGCCCGGAACAATATCGAGCTCACCCTGGACGGGGTGATCGATTTCCTGAACCACCGCCATAGCGACCTGCCTTCAGCTTACAAGGTTTTTAAGGAACAATTCGTGCTGTGCTGGGCCGGGATCCCGAAGGAAGTAAAGGGAAACACCTATTACTCGCGGGTGGATATCGAACTCATCAACGAGCAGGTACGATTGTTCTACTCGGCCCTGGATGAAGTGAGCATAGTGTACAATGACGATCATTTCAAGACCCTGGAATACGTAAACCTTGGTCTTAACCAGCAGTTTAAGTACTACCCCCTGGAGGAACTTACCATTGAGTTCAGGGAGAATGGTTCATATGTGATGAATTCTGAATTGGTCTTCGAGCCACCACGCTTTAACAAGAAGACCCTCTACCATATCTACAATGCCAATAATGCGCTGGTGGAAAAGCTACAGAAGAATATTCCATTGAATCCTTCAGAAGAAAAGGACCTGGTGCAGCTGGCGGAAACCTATCTTATTTGCTACCTCAACGATTTTGACGATGCCATGGAGAATCTGGCCGAAGCAAGGCCCTACCTAAAACAAAAAGGAAGAAATGCCTACCGCTCATTTAAGGAAGCGCAGCGGATATTAAGGAAGGTGAAGTATAGTTGATATTATAAAACCACTGTCCTAGCTTAGATTTCAATTGGCTTTTCGTCCTTTATTCTATTAGAATTTTTTCTTCAAAATTGAATTTGCCGTCGTCGAGTCTTATTATATACATCCCAGATTGAAAAGGACCTAGATCAATTGAAACAATCCTACTTCTGTTGTCTTCTTTTAGGTACACTAAACGACCATTTAAATCATACATCTCAACATTAAATGACAAATCAGATAAGGTTGATTCAATAGTCAGCACTTTATTCGTTCGATCATTTGTAATGTAATAGTTGTGATTAAATTCATTTACGGATGACCCTAATACTAAATCTGTCTCACCAAATCTTAAAAAACCTTCAAATGTGTCACTATTAAAATATTGAACTATGAATTGATGATCATTTAACTTTGTAAAGGGCGTAATACCATCGCTAACAGTAGTGTCATTGAACACGACAGGATCGCTAAATGAAATGCTGTTAGCACCAATCTCGGCTCGAATTGCGTAACTCATCATACCATTGGTGACATTAAATTTCGTATAACCAATAATCACCTCAATTGATGCAATCATTTCGGAAGACAATTGACCCAAATTATCGTTATCAAAAATATACTCATCCGAGTAAGTTATTTGATCGTTGGAGTTAATTGTACCCGTTACGAGGACCCCCCTGTCATTGTTGTCTTCATCCTTAAATGCCACTGCAAATTTATTTTGTTGAAGGGACATAACCCTAATTTCATATACATCCTTATTGCAAAATTGACTTATCGGACCATAGTTTATCTGATTATTTTGATCAATACTGCCGATTCTTATGTTTCCTTCAATTCCTGAACTACTATCTAAATTGCCATAAGCGATAACAAAGCTTGAATTAGTAAGTTTATCAATGGAGATCGATTCGAAATTGTAGAAAGATGTGTCTGTAAAATTATAAGCTGATGTTAATGAAAGGGATAAACTTTCATCCGTCTCAATTACCTTACATACTCCTTGATTCCCATCATGGTAGGCAACAACGGCAGTATTGTCATTAATTGAAGTAAGAGAATGAAAATGTGGGGTGTTTTCGATAGGGAATTCATTGCCTAGAACTATTTCATTTCCATTTATAACTTTCCCGGCCCTCACAAAAAGGCCTCCTGTATTCTGATAAACGATAAAGAATTTATTGTTAGGTAAGGGAGACAATAAGATAGTATGAGGGCCCAGTGGTGATAATACAAACTCATTTTCAAGGGTAATTGAATTATTCTGGATATTACCTACCTTGAATCCTACTGCCGAAGTACCACCCTTATAGTAAGCTATAACAACCTTTTCAGAAGATAATGAACAAATATCATATCCATCTGTAGACGCTATCCAATCAGCAAACAGGACTGGATCCTCTAACTCTATAGGGTCTTGACTGTAGATTACTGAAGTAATTGATAAAACCGTAATCCACACGCAGAAATTTTTCATATTATTTAGGTTTTCTAAGTATTAAGGCCAACGGTCTCGGCTATGAATTCGACACGCTTGACCCCTAGTTTTGTATAGCTTTTGGCTGCCAAAAGCGCTGGAGCGGGAGTGTCGAATTAGCTGGCAGATTAATTAGTAGAATAAGTTAGTGAATTTAGAACAAAACCTTTGCGTTGATTAATAGCCGCTGTTGTGCAAAGTTCTAGGTTCTAAAAACTTCTTCTGTGCCATCTGTCCGTCCATTCTGGTCTATTATTTTTAACGAATTCAATCTCTTCATCCGAGGGATTTTGGCTCATACCAATATCAGACAACTGAATTTCTTTTTCTGCTCTTTTGATAAGTGAAAGAGATGCATGCGTTCCGTTCATAATAAATGCATTTCCTAATTGTCGATTAATTTTTAATATACTATTATTTATTAATCCGCTAACTGTTGGATCATCAATAGGCATTTCAATCGCTGAACGCCCTTGGAGAATAAATTCTCTTAAAACAGCTTGTTCCTGATGGTCCAACATTTTCAATTTTTCCCTAAATCCCTTTTTGAATTTAAGAACATTCATTTTATTGGTATAATACCTTTGAAACCATAAAAGTAAGTTGATAATTACCAACCCAGTTGAAATGATAAACGTTAATCCAATATATTGTCCATATTTAACTCCAAATTCCGAAACTTGAATAGTTTCGAGCCACGTAGGTTTGCCAAACAAAATGAAGCCCGATACTATTGAGAATAGCAGAAAGAACTTTGGAGGTAATTTTGTAAGATCAAATATTGATTTCAAGTATTCCATCCTTTAAATAAAATTTTGCACAACTTCTTATATTACTATTTCTATAAACTATATCCGTTTCACATATCACGATATGCGTTGAGTGATGCAGTAAAAATCAAAGAGGAGAATCCTAAAGATAGCAAAAGTTGAAGATCGAAGCAGTAAGGTTTTCCACAAAATTATAAACACTTTCTTAAGTGTTGTGCATTTATAATTATGCTTCTATAAAATTTTATTTTCGGTCTTTTTTAGCCAAAATCCCTCCATTTTTAGTTGTTATTGGGTCAAAATGGGTGGTTTTCTACGTTTTTTGACAAGTTTGGCTCACTTGAAAAAAACAACACATGAAATTGTGTTCATTGTTTATTGTTCGTTGTTGTGTTTTTAGCCGTTTTTTGCCCAAAATGAGTTGTTTTAGCTTCATTTTTTAGGTTTTTTGAGCAAAATGGGTCTGATTCCGTCAATTTTGGCGAATCTGCTTCTCGTAATTATTTCGTTTTAAATTCCGAAGAAAACAATCCGCTATATTCCCATGTGAAACATTTGCCGAAGAATTCAGACCCATAGGCGAAAGATAAAAATATCATAACACGGCATCGCCCAAATTTCCTATCTTTAATATCAATTTTCAAATCAATACCAAATGGGACTTTTCGACAAGATCAAAGAGAAACTTAGCAATGAATTTATCGACATCGTCGAGTGGCTGGACTATACAGACGATACCATCTGCCATCGTTTCGAACGCTACCAGAACGAGATAAAGAACAACGCCAAGCTCATCGTACGCGAAGGGCAAACCGCCGTCTTCGTGAATGAGGGCCAACTGGCCGATGTTTTCAAACCGGGAACCTATACACTCAACACCCAGAACCTGCCTATCCTAACCACCCTTAAAGGATGGAAGTATGGCTTCGACAGCCCCTTCAAGGCCGAGGTGTATTTTGTGAACACTCACCTGTTCACCGATGAGAAATGGGGCACCAAGAACCCGATCACCCTGCACGACGAGCGTTTCGGACTGGTGGAGATCCGAGCCTTCGGAACCTATGCCTTCCGCATCAGTGATGCCGGGAAATTCATCGTTGATATTGTAGGAACTGACAATAACTTCACCAATTTCGAGATCAACGAACACCTGAAAAGCCTTATTGCGACACGCTTTACAGATACCGTTGGAGAAGCCAATCTTCCTATCGAGCTGTACGCTGCAAATACTTCCGAACTGAGTGAAACCTGCAAGGAAGTGATGCAACCGGAGTTCCAGAGTGTGGGGATCTCCCTGGAGAAGTTCTTTATCGAGAATGTTTCCATGCCGGAAGACCTTAAGAAGGAGATCTTCGAATACAGCAGGATCGACAAACTCGACCTGGACAAGCTTACCAAGTTCAAGACCGCCAAGGCCATCGAGGCTGCCGCCACCAACGAAGGCGGTACGGCCGGTGCCGGAATGGGCATGGGAATGGGCTTTGTGCTTGCGCAACAAATGGGAGGAATGATGTCGCCACAAATGGGCGGACAGCAAATGCCACCTCAGCAGCAAGCGGCGGTACCACCACCAGTTCCCCAGGCAGTGCAGTATTTCTATGCCGTGAACGGAACCCAGGCAGGGCCGGTAAGTTTTGAGCAGTTGAGTGCCTTGTTTGCCAACCGAACCGTGAATCGCGATTCGCTTATCTGGAAACAGGGGATGTCTGGCTGGACTCCTTTGAAAGACGTGGAAGAACTGAAAGCCTTCCTGGGAGGTAGCACTCCTCCACCGCTTCCGGGAGCCTGATAACGTATGCAGCAAACACCTGAGAAAAAAGCCGAATTAAAGAAATCCTGCGTCAATTGCGGGGCGGAACTGTTATATGCACCCGGAACTACACAATTGAAGTGTGAGTATTGCGGGCATTCACAGGAAATTCCCGAGAACGAAATGGGTTTCGAGGAGCTGGAACTTAATTCCTATCTCGATTCTATAGGCCATAATTCTCACAGTGAGTCCATACTCATGCTGCAATGCAAGAGTTGTGGCGCGAACCAGCACATAGAGGAGAATTACAAGTCGCTTCACTGCGTGTATTGCAATTCTCCTCTTATCATTGAAGATGCTCAAAAGGAGGAATGGATCCTTCCCGGTGCCGTACTTCCCTTCCAGATCGACCAGGGAAAAGCACACCGGATATTTCAGCAGTGGGTGAAGAAATTGTGGTGGGCGCCCAATAAGCTGAAGAAAGCGAGCCTGGACCCACAAAATACCAAAGGGCTCTATTCGCCCTACTGGACCTTCGACGCCCAATTGTTTGCAACCTATACAGGTCAGCGAGGTGATTATTACTACGTAAGCGTTCCCTACACCACGGTCGTTAATGGTAAAAACGTAACCAAAATGCGGCAGGAACGCAGGACGCGATGGACGCCGGCCAGCGGTAGTATTTCAGGGTTTGTGGATGATACACTGATCAAGGCATCGAAGCAGCGATCGGGGGTCATCCCGAGGAAAGTGGCACGCTGGGATCTTAGTAAACTGGTGCCTTTCGACAGCAGTTACCTTGCCGGTTTTGTTACTGAAAAATACACCATATCGCTCAAGGATGGCCACCTGGACGCCACCAAGGAGGCCGAGCGCATCGCCGATCGTTGGGCAAGGCGTGATATCGGCGGTGATACGCAAAGGATCAGTTCGATCAATATGAAACTGAGCGAGGAAACCTTCAAACACATACTGCTACCTGTTTATATTTCGGCCTACAGGTACAATGGCAAGCGGTACAACTTCTTCGTGAACGGGCAGTCCGGGGTACTTTCCGGTCAGCGGCCGTACTCTTTCTGGAAGATATTCTTCTTTGTGGTAACGATCATCGCAATACTGGCAGCCATAATTTATTTTATGAACAAGTGATGCGAAAACTGGTAGTAGGCGACATACACGGTGGGTTGCGGGCGCTGGAACAGGTATTGGAAAAAGTAAGACCAACGGCCGAAGACCAGTTCATCTTTGTGGGTGACTACGTGGATGGATGGAGTGAAAATGCCGAAACCGTAGCCTTCCTGATGGATTTTTCGGAAACCGTTCCCTGTATTTTTCTGAAAGGCAACCACGACGAGCTCGTGCTGGAATACCTGCGGGACGGCGATGATAAAAAACTTTGGCTGGCCCATGGCGGACAAGCATCAAAGGACAGCTACGCCAGGCTTTCAGAAAAGGAGATCATGGCGCATATTGAATTCTATGAAGCCCTGGAATACTACCATATCGACCAACAGAACCGACTGTTCCTGCATGCCGGTTTCACCAGTTTGCACGGCCCCCAGCACGAATATTACCCGAATATGGTGTACTGGGACCGCACCCTGTGGGAGATGGCCTGCAGCCTGCACCCGGAGCAATCTCCCACCGACCCGAATTACCCGAAACGCCTTCAGTTATTTAAACATATCTACATTGGGCACACCCCTGTGACCCGCATAGGGGAAACCACACCTCAGCTGAGGGGAAATGTCTGGAATATAGATACCGGGGCAGCTTTTAAGGGCCCGCTTTCGATCATGGATGTGGATTCCGGGGAACTTTGGCAAAGTGATCCCGTCTGGACCCTCTACCCGGAGGAGAGAGGCAGGAACTAGAGTTCGAACTCTTCAGTAAAAAATTATAGCACAAAAAAAACCGCCTTCGATAGGCGGTTCTTGTTATTTCTGAAATTTAGATTACAGATCGAATTTGATACCCTGTGCCAGCGGTAATTCGGTCGTGTAGTTGATGGTATTCGTCTGGCGTCTCATATAGATCTTCCAGGCGTCGCTACCACTCTCACGTCCGCCACCGGTCTCTTTTTCACCACCGAAGGCACCCCCGATCTCGGCACCACTGGTCCCTATATTCACATTGGCGATACCACAATCACTACCGGCATGGCTCAGGAAGCGCTCGGCTTCACGAAGGTTGTTCGTCATAATGGCCGAAGACAGACCCTGGACCACCCCGTTCTGTATCTCTATTGCGTTCTCAACATCCCCGGAGTACTTCAACAGGTAAAGCACGGGCGCAAAGGTCTCGTGTTGTACGATCTCGAAGTTATTTTTGGCTTCTGCGATGGCGGGCTTCACATAGCATCCGCTCTCGTAGCCTTCACCTTCCAGTACACCGCCTTCAACAACCAGGTTTCCTCCTTCTTCAACCACTTTGTCAAGGGCGTTCTGATACATCTCTACCGCATCGGTATCGATAAGCGGGCCAACGTGGTTGTTCTCATCCAGCGGGTTCCCGATACGGAGTTGTCCGTAAGCCGCAACCAGGGCGTCCTTCACCTTGTCGTAAATACTTTCGTGGATGATCAGTCGTCTTGTCGAGGTACAACGCTGTCCGCAGGTTCCCACGGCACCGAACACAGCACCGATCACCGTCATTTTGATATCGGCATCGGGAGTTACGATGATGGCATTGTTTCCGCCAAGTTCAAGTAATGATTTTCCGAGCCGCTCGCCTACGGTCCTTGCTACGATCTTACCCATGCGGGTCGATCCCGTTGCAGAAACCAGGGGAACTCTTTTGTCCGTCGTCATGAATTCACCCACGCGGTAATCTCCATTGATCAAACAGGAGATCCCTTCCGGAAGGTTGTTTTCCGCAAAAACTTTGGCAGCGATCTTCTGGCAGGCAATTCCGCAAAGCGGGGCTTTTTCAGAAGGTTTCCAAACACAAACATCCCCACAGATCCAGGCTAAAGCTGTGTTCCAGCTCCAAACCGCCACCGGGAAGTTGAAGGCAGAGATGATACCTACAACGCCAAGTGGATGGTATTGTTCGTACATACGGTGCCCGGGGCGCTCACTGTGCATGGTAAAGCCGTGAAGCTGACGTGACAGCCCAACGGCAAAATCACAGATATCGATCATCTCCTGTACTTCTCCAAGGCCTTCCTGGTAGCTTTTCCCCATTTCGTAGGACACCAGCTTACCGAGCGGTTCTTTCAACCTGCGCAATTCTTCCCCGAACTGGCGAACAATCTCGCCGCGCTGAGGTGCCGGCATCACTCTCCACACCTTGAAAGCCTCAAGGGCTGTTTTCATCATTTGCTCATACTCGTCCCTGCTGGTCGTTGTCACCTTTCCTATCAGGTTTCCATCCACAGGAGAATACGAAGAAATAGTATCTCCGCCCGGCATCCAGTTGTTACCCGTGGAGGTACCGTAATTCACCTCCTGAACACCCAGTTGTTCCAAGGCTTCTTCAATTCCGAAGGAAGTTGCTGCTGTTATCATATCAATAAATTTTTTATGCTGAATTTAATAGTGCGAAGGTACGGATTCCCCGCGGAATTAGAAATGATATTCCCGGCTTTAGTATAACCTTAAGGTTGGATCAGATTCATTTCCCAGCCACCTTCCTTTTTGCTGAAAACCTGCCGGTAATGTAGCCTGGTTTCGCGGAATTCCATGAATTCAAAACGGAATGGTTCTACTTTGAAACCACCCCAATGATCTGGCCTTTCGATCTTCTCATCGCTCAACTCCTCGAACATGGTTCGGTAGCGCTCCCGGAGTATTTCCCAGGACGGCAATGCGGCTCCCTGCTCACTTACCAGGCTCACTACCCGGGCCTCCTTCTTCCGGTCACCAAAGAGCAGGTCCGAAGTGTTTTCATCAGTTTCCGAAGCAATACCCTGTATACGAACCTGTCTCATGGAATCCTCCCACCAGAAGGTCAGGGCTACATTGTGATTCTCCTTAATTTCGATCGCCTTTCGCGAACGCAGCGGGGAGCCGAAGATAAGGTAGGGGTATTCCAGTACTTTGAGGGAGATAAAACGCGCGTTGGGAACACCATCGGTTCCAACGGATGACAATACGCAGGCGCCGGGGTACTTGCTACTGGTTCTTGTGGAATGTTCGTGGAACCAATGAGCAAAGACGATAAAGGGGGATGGTTGCTCCCTGGGGTCCGTATCTTTCATTAGTCTTCGCTCACAAATCTTGGGTCGGCTTCCATCACATGGCCGCATTTACTGCAGGTTCGCATTTCCTCAGAGCCGTAGAATTCCTTGAAGTGTTTCAGGAAGTCCTTTTCTATATCGTGGAGCGGGAAGTAGACCTCGTGTAACTTGTTATTACAGTTATCGCAGAACCACAGCAGCCCGTCCCTGGCATCCGGATCGTCCCGCTTTCGTTCCACCACCAGTCCAATAGAGCCTTTGCCTCGGTTAGGAGAATGCGGAACCTTAGCCGGGTGCAAGTACATATCGCCGGGGCCTAAAGGCATCACCTTGCGCTGCCCGTCTTCCTGTATGATGACCTCGATATTACCCTCCAACTGGTAAAAAAGCTCCTCGGTCTCGTTGTAGTGATAATCCTTCCGGGCGTTCGGGCCGGCGACTATCATTACGATATAATCCTCGGATTCTTTATACAGATTCTTATTGCCCACAGGTGGTTTCAACAGTTCTCTGTTCTCTTCCACCCACTGGTTCAGATTGAAAGGTTTGGGAATAGCCATTGCCGTACTTTTTGAGTTCACATAAAAGTACGGCAATTGGGCAACTTATAAAAAAAGTAGTGTTATTTTCTATAGAAAAGCTGGGTGAAATAGTAATCGCCTCGTTCATTCGCGATGATCCCGAAACCGGAATGCGTATACAGACCTTCGATGATCTGCCTGTGTCCGGGGCTATTCAGCCAGGCATGAACCACTGCTTCGGCGGTTTCATAACCATAGGCTACATTCTCTCCAACGATCTTCGCACCACGATCCTTCAGGGCTGCAGACCTGTCACTGAAATTGTCATGACTGAGTTTTGCTCTCTCGATCATGTACTGTGTATGCTCTACGGCATAAGCCGAAGCATAGGTCTGATCCCTCTTGATCGCAGGCAATCCAAGAGTTGCACGATGTTCGTTCACCAATTGGAGAACGCCATCGGCCAACTCCCAGTTAGTTTCCATAGCAAGATTGAGATCGATAGTGTAATTAACTTCCTCTACAACGACAGATTCGTCCTTGGAGCATGAGACTACGGTAGCAAATAATACCATAGCCAGTAGGCTAGTTCTTATAGGTTTCATAAGCGGGGGGCATCAAATTTGGGGCTTGACGCAGGTCAAATATAGAAAAAAAATGATACAAAAGTGCATTTGAACGAATTTTTTGTGCACTTTATCGATATAATGCAAGAATGTTGTAGGATTTAATTGATTGTAAAATCAGCTTCTCCTTCGGAAAACAGGGGCTTTTTTGGTATCTTCGGAAGCGGAGACAACAAATCGATCATGATGAGATATTTTTTGCTTTTTGCCTCTTTTTTCCTGTTGATCGGCTGCGGAAATGATACAACCCAGGCTAAAAAAGACCCTGATCCAAAGGAAGAACCAGCCGAAAAACAACCCGTTTTCGGGATCGTGATCCACGGGGGTGCCGGAACCATCCTCAAAAAGAACATGACCGATTCCATGGAAGCCGCCTACAAAGTGGTTCTGGAAGAGGCAATTCGAAGGGGTCACGAGATTCTCCGCAACGGGGGAACGGCGATGGAGGCCGTGACCAAAACGATTAATGTGATGGAAGACTCACCGCTTTTCAATGCCGGGAAAGGAGCCGTATTTACCCATGAAGAGACCAACGAACTGGACGCCTCGGTCATGGATGGCGCCACCCTGAACGCCGGAGCGGTGGCAGGGGTCACCCGTGTGCAGAACCCTATAGACCTCGCCCTGGCCGTAATGAACAATTCTCCCCATGTGATGCTGAGCGGCAAAGGAGCCGAAAATTTCGCCGAAGAAGTAGATATCGAACTGGTCGACCCCTCCTATTTCTATACTGAACGACGCTTTCAATCGCTTCAGAAATTAAAGAAGATCGAGAAGGACCGACATATCTCTGCCGTTTTCGAGGATCCGTTTATCAAGGATTCGAAATTCGGGACTGTTGGCTGTGTCGCGCTGGACAAGAACGGCAACCTCGCTGCCGGGACTTCAACCGGGGGCATGACCAACAAGCGGTGGAATCGTATAGGGGATGCACCGATAATCGGGGCGGGAACCTACGCGAACAATGCAACCTGTGCGGTTTCGTCCACCGGCTGGGGGGAGTACTTCATCCGCGCCATGGTAGCACATGATATTTCGGCCATGATGGAATACAAAGGGGTGAGCCTCAAGGAGGCCGCTTCCGAAGTGATCCAAAAGAAAGTGCCCGATTTGGGTGGAAATGGCGGGATCGTGGCTATCGACAAGGAGGGGAATATCGCCATGGAATTCAATACCGCAGGGATGTACCGGGCCCATATGAATGCCGAAGGGGAATTGACCATTGGGATCTATAAAGAAGAATAATGTCCTATTACGCTGTAATCTTTACTAGTCTGCTTTCGGAAGACACCGATGGCTACCAGGCCATGGCACAGCAGATGGAAGCACTTGCCAAACAGCAGCCCGGCTACCTTGGCTTTGAGAGCGCACGCGACGGATTGGGAATCGCGGTGAGCTACTGGGAGAGCCTGGATGCTATTCAGCAATGGAAACAAAACCTGGATCACCTACAGGCACAGAACCTTGGAAGGGAGCGCTGGTATCAATGGTATAAAACGCGGATCTGTAAAGTGGAACGCGAATACGAATTCCGAAGAAAATAAAAGACCTATTGTTAAACTTCTGCCAAATGTTAAAATCCCACATACCACAACGGCAGGTCCTTCCGTTTAACAAACAACCCTTTCCCACCCAGCAGACGATTTACGTTTTCAACGAATTGAGACCTCCCTCTTAGTTTGCTGACGAGACCGCCTTTGTGCTACCACCCTTTTATTGTACATTTAATACAGTTAAACCATCACCTATGAAATCATTGCTTCGCCTTAGCGTCCTGGCCGTAGTTGTGCTCTTTTCGGCCTGTAAGGACAAGACCGAAACTGCCCAAACCAACAACCTTTTCAAGTTCAAAGACTATATTTCGCATCATTCCTACGGAAATCAGAGTGTTGCGGAAGCTATCGTTATCGAACTCGCCCAGCCCCTGGAACAGTTCGAGATCTCCGAGACCATCGATTCTAAGTTCATCAAGATCGTACCGGCCACCAAAGGCACTCTTTCAGTAGAAAACAACACCACCCTCATCTTCGAGCCGGAGGAATACCTGAAACCGGACACCGAGTATACGGTCACGGTTAAATTGTCTGAACTTTACAAGGACATCGACAAGGAATTCAGGAATTTCACTTTTGCCTTCAGGACTATAACCCCGAATTTCAAGGTGAACCTGGGCAATCTACAGTCGTACAGCAAGGAATGGCAATATGTATCGGGCTCCATAACCTCTGCCGACCTCATCACCGCCGAGCAGGCCGGTAGCTTGATAGCTGCAAGCCAGGGCGGGAATAAGTTATCTATAAAATGGCCGGAAGATATCACGGTTTCGAAATTCTACGATTTTGTGATCGACAGCATCAGCAGGAAGGTGGACGACTCCGAGATCCTGATCGAATGGGACGGGGAGGCCATCGCGGCCGAATCGAAAGGATCCAACACCTTCGCGATCCCCAGGCAGAATAACTTCACCGTAGTGGATGTGAAAAGCACCCACTCACCCCAGGCCAGTCTTACCATCAATTTCTCGGATCCTGTTCAGCAGGACCAGGATTTTGCCGGGCTGGTGACCATAGAAAATGCTACCGACCTCAGGTTCGAAGCCGATGGCAACGTACTCACGGTCTATCCGAATACCCGACTGACAGGTACATCGCGGGTGACGCTTTTCAACGGTATCAAGAACACGGACGGCTATCGCCTGAAAAAAGAATTCTCCGAACTGATCTCCTTCGAGCAGCTTAAACCAGCCGTACGATTGCTGTCCAGCGGGGTGATCCTCCCGAACGCCTCTTCAACGCCGATCTATTTCGAAGCCGTTAATCTGAGTTCGGTTGATATACGTGTGATCAAGATATTCGAGAACAATATGCTGCAGTTCCTGCAGACCTCCAACCTCAACAACACCAATTCATACAACATACGAAGGGTTGGCCGAAGGATAGCGACCCACACCATGGAACTCCAGGAAAAAGGAATTCCTTCCGACGGGCTGTGGAAGGCCTATGCCGTGAACCTGTCGGAATTCTTCAATGCCGATCCAGGGGCGTTATACCAGGTTGAATTCAGCTTTGACAAGGAGAATGCGGTTTACGATTGTTCCGGTTCCGAAGAAACCGATCCCCTGGACGATTATGTCGAATACGCCGAGGCTTACGACCTGGACGAGGAAGAACGCGAAGAGCGCTACTGGGATAACGAGATCTATCGCTGGCGCACCTACACCTATAACTGGAATGAGCGCGATAATCCATGCCATGATGCCTACTATAATGAAGACCGCCATATAACCCTGAATGTTCTTGGCAGCGATCTGGGGCTTATCGTAAAAAAAGGGAAGAACCGCGCCTACCATTTTGCTACCTCCAACCTGATCACCTCCCAACCCGAGCCTGCGGTAAAGGTGAAACTGTATAATTTCCAACAGCAGTTGATACACACAGCTACCACAGACAGCCAGGGACTGACGATCTATGACAGCGACAACAATATAGCATTCGCGGTTGCTCAAAAAGGTTCCAATTATGCCTATGTGAAACTGGAGGACGGCAATGCGCTGTCTCTGAGTAATTTCGACGTATCCGGGAAAGAACTCCAGAAGGGCTTAAAGGGATTTATCTATACGGAACGAGGAGTACACAGGCCCGGCGACAGTATCCACCTGACATTTGTTCTGAATGACCTGTCGAATCCGTTGCCAAAGGACCATCCGGTTACACTCCATCTGAAGGACGCACGCGGAAAACTCGTCACCCGAAGCGTATTGAACGGAGCTTCAGGTGGTAATGGAATCACCCAGGACAACTTCTATTACTTCCCGCTCGCGACCGATCCGGCCGCTCCAACCGGGAACTGGAATGCCTCTGTCAATGTGGGAGGGGTTAATTTCGGTAAAACCCTTAAGGTGGCCACGGTAAAACCCAACAGGTTGAAGATCAAGCTCGATTTTGAGGACGAGATCCTCGATGCCAGTAAGCCTGTAAAAGGTAATGCTGAAGTGAGCTGGTTGCACGGGGCGCCGGCAAGGAATATGAAGATCGAAATGGACGCGACCCTGCGTTCCACCTCAACAGCCTTCGACAAGTTCAACGGTTATACCTTCAACGATCCGGTTCGGCGATTTAACGAGGTCGATATCCCGGTACTGAACACCAGGCTGACCGATGATGGTACAGTGGATTTTTCTGAAAAGTTCAATATCAGCGGAAAGGCGCCGGGAATGTTGAAAGCTACCTTCCTGACAAAGGTCTTTGAAGGCGGTGGTGATTTTTCCATCGATGTGTTTTCGAAGGACCTAGCACCCTTCTCGCATTTCGCAGGATTGCGCTCTCCCGAACCTCACAGGTATGGTTCCTATTATACGGATGAGAAGACCACCTTCGACGTTGCCACTGTCGATGCCCAGGGAAATGCAGCCGGCAATCGTGAACTGGAGGTTCATGTCTTCAGGATCGAATGGCGCTGGTGGTGGAGTCGGGGCAGGGACAATCTATCGCGTTACGAGAACGCCAGTGTGCACCGCCCGGTTCAGAATTTTAAAATCACCACAGGTAGCAATGGAAAAGGCAACTTCAGTCTTACCATTCCTGAAGAAGAAGGAGGCCGTTATCTTATCCGTGTGATCGACAAGGCCTCGGGGCATGCCACAGGCAGGGTCACCTATTTCTATCGCAACTGGTGGCGAAAGCCAGTGGACGGTGATTCGGAAAGCGCCAAAATGCTGGTTTTTTCTTCGGATAAGGAGCAGTACGAAGTGGGTGAGAAGGCTCGGATCACCTTCCCATCGGGAAGTGAAGGTAAGGCGTTGATCAGTGTCGAGAACGGCACCGAAGTGCTTTCAACCCAATGGATAGATACAAAAAAAGGGGAGACAGAGACCACCATTGAGCTCACCAAAGAAATGACCCCGAACATCTATGTGAATATATCGCTGCTTCAGCCACACGAACAAACAAAGAACGACCTGCCTATACGGCTTTACGGGGTGATCCCGATGCTGGTTGAAGACCCGGCTACCAAGCTGAAACCCGTGCTGGATATGCCAAAGGTCCTAAAACCCGAAGAGACCTTCAGCGTATCGGTTTCCGAAGAAAACAAAAAAGCAATGACCTACACCATCGCTATGGTTGACGAAGGATTGCTCGACCTAACCCGCTTCAAGACCCCGGAAATACACGAAGCGTTCTACACTCGTGAGGCATTGGGAGTAAAGACTTTCGACATCTACGATTATATCATCGGGGCCTATTCCGGAAGTGTGGACAATATCTACGCGGTTGGTGGTGGAGATGAAGCGGCCGGGGCCAAGAACCGAAAGGCAGACCGTTTCAAACCGGTGGTGAAATTCCTGGGGCCCTTCAAGCTCGATAAAGGAAAAACAGCAAAACACGACATCAAAATGCCGAATTATGTGGGTTCTGTTCGAACCATGATAGTAGCCGGTGATAATACGAACGGAGCTTACGGTAAGAACGATGTCACAACGCCGGTTAGAAAACCGCTGATGGTGCTTGCATCGCTGCCACGAAAATTGTCGCCTGGGGAGAAAGTGACTTTACCGGTGACGGTGTTCGCTATGGAAAAAAAGGTGAAGAACGCTACAATCACTGTGAAGACCGGGGATGCCCTGAAACCTATAGGAGGTTCCTCCAAACAGGTGTCCTTCCCGTCGGTGGGAGAGCAGATCGTTAATTTTGAATTCGAGGTGCTGCCGGCAGCGGAATTCCAGACCATTGAAGTGACCGCCTCTGGGAATGGTGAAAAAGCCAGTTACCAGGTTGAGATAGATGTTGAAAACCCCAACCCTGTCTCACAACGGGCTAGATTGTACACTTTGAATCCGAACGAAACCCAGTTGGTTTCCTTCGACACCTTTGGTGTGGCCGGGACGAATACAGCGGCAATAGAATTCTCAACATTACCGCCTATGGATTTCAACAAGCGGATGAGCTACTTGATCCATTATCCCCATGGTTGTATCGAACAAACCACTTCGGGTGCGTTCCCGCAATTATACCTGGCAGATGTCTTCGATCTCACTTTCGACAAGAAACAAAAAATGGAACGGAACGTGAAAGCTGCCATCAAGCGACTCAGCAATTTCCAGCAGGCAAATGGAGGATTGAGTTACTGGCCCGGGGAATCGGAGATCAATCCCTGGGGAACCAATTACGCAGGCCACTTCATGATCGAAGCAAAGAAAAAAGGGTATGCGCTTCCGATCACCTTCCTGGACAACTGGCTGCGATACCAGCAAAACGCAGCAAGACAGTGGCGCAGCAACAGTACTTCGTATAATTCGAGCCATATTCAGGCCTATCGCCTGTTCACACTGGCACTCGCAGGCCATCCCGAACTGGCCGCCATGAACCGACTTCGGGAGTCAGGGCGGATGAGCAATGATGCCAAATGGCGACTGGCAGCGGCCTACGCCATTGCCGGAAAGGCCAATGTGGCAAAGGACATTGCAAAGACGGCCAATATCAACTTCACCACCGAACGCTACAACTATTACACTTATGGATCGGTGTTCAGGAACAGGGCGATGGCCCTTGAGACCATGGTGGAGATAGGCGACGAGAGGCAACGCGAACTTTCCATTTCGCTGGCAAAGGGACTTTCGTCCGGCAATTGGTACAGCACCCAGGAAACTTCCTATGCCCTGCTGGCCCTCTCGAAGATGATCACAAAGAACGGGGGTAAGGAAATTGATGTGGCTTACACCCTTAACGGTAAATCCGAAGGGCTTAAATCGGATCGCGCCCTGGCCGAACGAGAGTTGGATATCCGGATGGGGGCGAACAGCCTCAACGTGACCAATAAGAAAGGGAATGTGATCTATGTATCTGTTTCCCAACAGGGCAAGCTGCCCCTCGGTGAAGAACTGGACGAGAAGCGCAATCTTACGGTGAAGACCCAATACCTGGATGGTGAAGGTAATCCCCTGGAAGTTTCGCAACTGAGGCAGGGTACTGAGATCAACCTTAAGGTGGCAGTGACGAACACCTCCGAAGATTATGTGGATAACCTGGCGCTTACACAGATCCTTCCAAGTGGATGGGAGATCGTCAATACCAGTTTTACCGAATTGGGCGGAGGTGCTTCGGGGTCGGCCAGGTATACGGATATTCGTGATGACCGGGTGAATTTCTATTTCGATCTGAAAAGGAAGTCCACCAAGACCTTTACCCTAAAAGTTAACGCCTCCTACCTGGGGAACTACTATCTCCCCGGCACCCAGGTAGAAGCCATGTACGACAATAGTTATTACGCAAGGAACAAAGGTCAGTGGGTGACCGTAGCACAATAAATGAAACTGATAGGGCATAATATTTCAAGAACCATTTTAAGTCATAAGGGCAAGTTAATTGCCCTTATGGCGGTGTTCCTGTTATGGCTCTTTTGTTTGCCTTCGGAATTGTTCCGGGATCCTACGTCAACTGTGGTTGAGAGCAGGGAAGGAATGATGCTCGGCGCCCGAATAGCCGACGACGGCCAGTGGCGTTTCCCGAAACTGGACTCGGTTCCTTTCAGGTTCGAGCAATGCATCCTGCACTTCGAGGACGAATATTTCTATTCGCATCCCGGGGTTAACCCGGTTTCCATGGGAAAGGCACTTTGGCAAAATCTAACAACTGATAAACGACGTGGCGGGAGTACACTGACCCAGCAGGTGATCCGGCTCTCCCGAAAGAACAAAGGCCGAACCTATATGGAAAAGGCCGTTGAGGTCTTCATGGCCACCAGGCTGGAAGCCGGGTATTCCAAAAAGGAGATCCTCAACCTCTATGCTTCGCACGCGCCTTTCGGGGGAAATGTAGTAGGACTGGAAACCGCCTCCTGGAGGTATTTTGGTTTGCCTTCTGCGGAATTGAGCTGGGCACAGGCTGCTTCTCTCGCCGTCCTGCCAAATGCACCTTCATTGATCTTCCCGGGTAAGAATGAATCTATTCTGAGGAGCAAGCGGGACCGTCTCCTGAAAAAACTATTCGAAAAGGAGATCATCGATCGTACAACACTGGAGCTTTCCCTGGAAGAACCACTACCCGGCAAACCCCTGCCGCTTCCCGATCTCGCTTTTCACCTGACAGAACGGATGCGCAACGAATTCCCCGGGGAACGATCGTCCAGCACAATTTCCTACGAAGTGCAAACCACATTGAACAGGATCGCCGCGGGACATCATTTCGAACTAAGGCAGAACAGCATCCACAACCTGGCCATTCTTGTCCTTGACGTGGATTCGAGGGAAGTTCTTGGATATGTCGGGAACGCTCCCACCACTTCAGAAAACAACAAATTCGTCGACATCATCGATAAGAACCGAAGCACAGGTAGTGTCCTAAAACCGTTTCTATACTCCTCCATGCTGAGTAGCGGGGAATTACTTCCAAATACCCTGGTGGCCGATGTGCCTACGGTGATCAACGGTTACAGCCCGGAGAATTTCGACGGGCAGTTCAACGGGGCCGTTCCTGCCAGTGTAGCCTTATCCCGATCACTGAACGTGCCTGCAGTACGGATGCTGCGATCTCACGGACTCGAACGATTCCACAAACGACTGAAGGAGATTGGTTTTACCACTATCGATCGCCCGTCGCACCACTATGGCCTGTCCCTCATACTTGGCGGCGCCGAAAGTTCCCTTTGGGAGGTTACAAATGCCTATGCTTCCATGGCGGCGACCCTCAACCACTTTAACCGGACTTCCAGCGAATATTCGCCCGGCAATTTTATACAACCCAGGTTGCGCAAAGTAGCTCGAACCGATTATGAAAACCAGTCCGAACCTACCGCCCTGGATGCCGGAGCGATCTACCACACCCTGAATGCGCTCCGTGAAGTGAACCGCCCCGAAGGTGAAGAGAACTGGAACTTCTTCAGTAATTCACAACCGATAGCATGGAAAACAGGTACGAGTTTCGGGTTCAAGGACGCCTGGGCTGTTGGGGTGACCTCAAAATATGCTATCGGGATATGGGTGGGAAATGCCGATGGTGAAGGAAGGCCCGGACTCACCGGTATCCAGGCCGCGGCTCCTGTTCTTTTCGATGTGCTGGATGTGTTGCCAAAAAGTGACTGGTTTGCCATTCCATACGACGAACTTACCGAAGCTTCGATTTGTGCAACAAGCGGCCACCTCGCAGGCTTGCATTGCACCGATACCCACAACAAATACATTCCGGCGAAAGGAATCCGAAGTACTCCCTGCACCTACCATCAGAGGGTTTTTCTTGACTCTTCGGAAACATACCAGGTAAACTCCTCCTGCTATCCTTTGGCAGAAATGAAAGCCCGGGACCGATTTGTACTTCCCCCGGTGATGGAGTACTACTATGCTCAGAAGCACCCGGAATATGTCCCGCTCCCTCCCTATCGTTCAGACTGCCTGCGAGACGGCGAAAATCTGATGGAGTTCATCTATCCCAAGCGCAACGAAGCTATATTGCTGGCGCGGGATTTCGACGAGAATATCAATGATATCATCTTCAAAGTTGCGCATCGTTCGGAAGAAACCAGGCTCTACTGGTACCTGGATGAAAAGTATATCGGGTCGACTGATACCTTCCACGAACTCGCTGTACATCCCGTGCCCGGGGAATACGTCCTGACTGTTGTTGACCAAGAGGGAAATCAATTGAAACAGTCCCTCGTCATCAAGCGTCCTTCGTCCTGATTCCGGCTTAGAAATTTATTACCTTAGGGCAGATAATTCCAACACATGATCATTCGCCTGGTTATTCTCCTTTTCTGTTGTTCATTGCTGAACACATCCTGTTCAGAAATATCAAAACCATACGTCGATTATCCGCCTAAGATCATACCCAAACCGTCCAAAATGCTTCACACTCACGGGGTTTTTACCCTGGAGGCAGGTTCTGGGATCCACGCAGCTGAGGAATTCACCACTGCGGTACAATTCCTCCGGAACTATATTCGCAATGGCGCAGGCTTCGAACTAGGAGAGGCTAGTTTGTCGTCTGCCATGATCCGCTTCGAAAAGGCAGATTCCATCCCAACAGAAGGCTATTCCCTGAAAATCTCGGAAGCGGGAATTCACATTCAGGCATCCGACGCATCCGGTGCTTTCTACGCTGTCCAGAGCCTGCGACAGCTACTGCCACACGATCTAGAGCAGCTCAATTCTCTTCCGCGAAATTCGGTTCATTTGCCCCACGTTGATATTCAGGATAGTCCGCGATTCCCTTACCGCGGGATGCACCTGGATGTTGCACGTCACTTTTTTCCGAAGGAATTCGTAAAAGACTACATCTCCTACCTGGCCATGCTGAAGATGAATCGTTTTCACTGGCACCTTACCGAAGACCAGGGCTGGAGAATCGAGATCGATCAGTTTCCCAGGCTAACCTCTCATGCCGCGTTTCGCGACGAGACTCTGATAGGCCATTATAACGACCAGCCCCAGCGATTCGACGGTGAGCGGTACGGAGGTTTCTACACCAAAGAGGACATACGTGAAATTGTTGCTTTTGCTGAAAAACACCACATAACCATTGTTCCCGAGATCGAAATGCCGGGTCACGCGCAGGCCGCTATCAGTGCCTACCCGGAACTGGGCTGCACCGGTGAACAGATCCCAGTAGCAACCAAATGGGGCGTTTTCGAAGATATCTTTTGCCCTAACCAAAAGACCTTCGCTTTCCTGAAAGGAGTACTTTCTGAAGTAGTTGAGCTCTTCCCGGGAGAGTACATCCATATTGGCGGAGACGAAGCTCCCAAGACACGCTGGAAGGCATGTGATCATTGTCAGAAATTGATCCGTGAGCTGGGCTTGGCTAACGAACATGAACTGCAAAGCTGGTTCATCCGGGAGATCGAAACATTCCTGAACAGCAAAGGCAAGAAGATCATAGGCTGGGACGAGATCCTGGAAGGCGGATTGGCGCCGAATGCAACCGTCATGTCCTGGCGAGGTGTTCAGGGTGGGATCGAAGCTGCAAAGACCGGACACAATGTGATCATGACGCCTACTTCTCATGCTTACTTCGATTACTATCAAAGTGACAACCCGGACGAGCCCTTGGCGATAGGCGGCTATTTACCATTGGAAAAGGTATACGGTTTTGATCCCATACCTTCAGAATTAAACAAAGAGGAAGCCAAATATGTGCTGGGTGCCCAGGGAAATGTTTGGACGGAATACATGAAATCCGAGCAACATGTTGAGTATATGATCTTCCCACGGATGCTCGCGATGAGCGAAGTGGTTTGGAGCGGGCCCACGGAGAATTTTGATACAGATTATCCGGATTTTGTGGATCGAGTAGAGCATTTTCACAACCGATTTGCCGCTTTAGGTGTGAATTTTGCAAACCATTTGTACAGATTGGAAGGGAAAGTTCTTAAAAATACTGATGGCGTGAGTTTTCAGCTACAGACGCCCACCATGGGAAAAACTATTCGGTATCAATTGAACCAGGGACAATGGATGGATTACACTACTCCTTTTTCACTTCACAATGACGCGGAAATTAACGCTTTGGTTTACATGGAAAGTGAAAAGATCAGCGATACGTTTCATCAAAAAGTAAGGCTGCACAAAGGAGTGAAAGGTACAATATCATTGAACAAGCCGCCACATCCATCCTATTCATCCGGGGGAAAAGAAGCATTGAATAACGGTATCTCGGGCAGGGATGATCGTTACGGCGACAGTGAGTGGCTGGGGTTTTGGGGCGAGGATATTGAGATTGAGATCGACCTGGGTGACACCTTAGAAATATCCGAGGTTAAAACTCGATTCTACCACGCTCCCGGTCAATGGGTCCATTCCCCCGAAACCATATCGGTTGCCGGGGTCATGAGAAATGGTGAAAGATTCGTAACCACTACAAGGATCGATGGCGACCCTTCAAAAAATTATGTGATAGCACGCATTGAACTGTCACATTTGGCCGATAACAATCTAAATAAGATAAAGCTTATCGTTCCAAATTTTGGGATCATTCCGGAGGGTTCCCAGGGTGCCGGCAACAAAGCCTGGACCTTTATTGATGAAATTATAATTGAATAGCTGTCTTTCAGAGTCCGAATGGCCATGAATCTAGTCTTTGAGATTCCTCTTTATACTCGGAATGACAACGGTGGTATGAAAATAGAAATTTGCGCATCAAATTTTGAAAGTGCCCGAATCGCTAAAAAGTGCGGAGCGGACCGCATTGAGCTGTGTGTTGATCTTGGTGTTGGCGGACTTACGCCTCCTGCGGAAATGATCGAGCGGGTTATTTCCGAACTCCGAATACCAACCCATGTTCTTATCCGTCCGCGAGAGGGTGATTTTATTTATTCTGAAGCCGAATTCCGCGAGATGCTTCAATGTATCGAGCTCTGCAAGACACTTGGCTGCGATGGTGTGGTAAGCGGGGCCTTAACTCCTTCTTCGGAAATAGACACGGAAAGAACCGGGCAATTGATCCAAGCCGCGAAGGGTATGCAATTCACCTTTCACAGGGCATTCGACCTTTGTATCGAACCGCTTTCAGCCATTAAAAGCCTAACTGATCTTGGTGTGGATCGGCTACTTACTTCAGGGCAGGAACTAAGGGCAGAATTGGGAATAACTCTTCTGAAGCAGCTACAAATAGTTGCCGAAGACCGCATAGAGATCATGCCGGGTGGTGGTATAAACGATGCCAATGCACACCTTTTTAAAAAGGCCGGATTCCGAAGCATTCATCTTTCAGCGATAAAAAAGAACGCCTCCGCCAGCTCTCTTTTCCAAACAGGGGTTGAGGGGGTGTCGGATTCAGAAATAATCCAAAATGTGCTCTCGGCCGTTCGCTAGCGCAACGGGAATCCTTTCGCGGCCCACCAGGGTCTAACCTCGATCACGAGTCGGCCTGCTTTTACCGCCGGGTCCATATTGGCCAGGCTGTCCGCCATTTCCAAAGTAGGAACATTGTAGATCGTTATCCCACGAACATCCTGATCATCACCGAAGGGCCCCGAGATATCGGCATAGCCTTTATCATACATCTCACCAAGGTGATTGAGGTGCGCCTCCTGGATTTTGGCCGCTTCCAGGGAATCCTGCGACCTTTCCGGGCCTCGTTTAAGGAAGGCCATAAAATATTGCTGCATGATGACCGTATCACCCGTTTTTGGATCGACATAGTCGAAGATCTGAAAACCTTTGTCCGCGAGCTCTTTTTTAAGCTGGGCAGTAGATTTTCCTTTTCGCTTGCGTTCTTTATTATGCTTGCGCTTTTGGTGGTCCTTTATTTTGTGTTCTTTGTGAGCTTTATCATGCTTTTGTTCGTAATCCTTTTTACAGCTGAAGACCAAGGCGGTCAATAGCAACAGAATCCATAGTGATCTAGTTTTCATCTTTCCAGTATTTATAAGGTTGTTTTGCTAAATAAGAATTATAGTATCGGACGTCTCCAGTGACCTCTGTTCCCAGCCACTCCGGCCTCGGGAATTCTTCATCCTCTGTTTCCAGTTCGATTTCGGCCATGACGAGACCTTCATTATCCCCGTGGAATTCGTCAATTTCATATTTATGATCTCCCATCAATACTTCATACCTGGTCTTTTCGATCATGCCCGGTTCACAGAGTTTCAATAAAGCCTTGGCATCGCCAAGGTTGATCTCGCCTTCCCATTCGAATCGGGTTGTGCCTTCTTCATTGGAGGGGCCTTTCACGGTTATATAGCCGATCTCCCCGTGAATTCGGACCCTCACGGTACGGCCTGGGTCTGTATTCAGGAATCCCTGGACCATTGTGGTTTTCGAGCTGCTCTCGTTTCGATAGCTGTTCGATCTCACCAAAAATTTGCGTTCAATTTCTATCATGATACTTCCCTCTGAAGTCTAACGAAGATATTATAATTTTATAGCATGGCTGAAGCTTTTCCCGTACGAAAGATCATTCACGTGGATATGGATGCATTCTACGCATCCGTGGAGCAACTGGACGATCCCGATCTGATAGGAAAACCTGTAGCCGTGGGTGGTGGAGAGAAACGAGGTGTGGTAAGTGCCGCCAGCTATGAGGCGCGAAAATTCGGAGTTCGCTCTGCCATGAGTGGTGCGCTGGCAAAACAGCGATGCCCAGACTTGATCTTTGTTCGTCCACGCTTCGATCGCTACAAGGAAATCTCGACCGAAATTCAAAAGATATTTCACGAATACACAGACCTGGTCGAGCCTCTCTCCCTGGATGAAGCCTACCTGGACGTTACCGAAAACAAGAAAGTGAATCCCAGTGCGACGCTTATCGCACTCGACATTCGGAAGCAGATAAAACAAAGAGTAGGGTTGAATGCTTCGGCGGGAATTTCGGTGAATAAATTCGTGGCCAAGGTTGCCAGCGATATAAATAAACCCAACGGACAAAAGACAGTAGCACCCGAAGAGGTACTCAGCTTTCTCGAAGCCCTGGACATCAAGAAATTCTACGGTGTAGGGAAGGTGATGAAAGAAAAGATGTACCGTTTGGGGATCTTCACGGGAAAGGACCTCAAGGCGAAACCCCTTGAATTCCTGGAAGAACACTTCGGTAAGAGCGGGAGGTATTTTTATCACATAGTTCGCGGTATTCAGCACAGCAAGGTGAAGCCCACCCGAACCCGCAAATCCCTGGCGGCCGAACGAACCTTCAGCGAAAATATATCGAGTGAGGTCTTTATGCTGGAACGTCTCGACGATATCGCTTCAGAAGTAGAAAAAAGGCTGAAAAAAAGTAAGGTTGCCGGTAAAACCATTACCCTTAAGATCAAGTACAGCGATTTTACGTTGCAAACCCGCAGCCGAACGCTCCCCTATTACATTTCTTCAAGGGAATTACTCATGGAAAACGTTAAAGATTTGTTATTCCAAGACAAAATGCGGGACTCGGTACGTTTGTTGGGTATAAGCTTATCAAACCTGAATAACGAAAACAGTAAAAAGGAGGATAAACCTCCTCCTGAAAAATCGATTGACGTACAACTTAAACTCGACTTCTAGCTTGTGAAATGAAACTACTTGAAATTCATTATTAACTAAAACCTTTACAATCATGAAAAAAGTAGTTTTTGCACTAGCGGCCATCGCCCTGACAACGTCGATCATTTCCTGTAAGAATAATTCCCCAGAAGTGATTTCTGAAGAAAACCCGGAACAAGATATCACCCTTAACGAAGCTGAAGATCTTGCCCTGGCGGATGTTTCAACCGAAACAACCACCGGCGGAAACTATCTGTATGTGCTTGCTCCCAGTGGACTGAGCCTGCGCGAATACGGAAATCTTCAAAGTGATAAACTGGCTAAGATGCCCTACGGAACCAAGGTAAAAGTGATCAATTCCGAAGAAAACCCCACGATGACCGTAGCCGGAATCAAGGGAGGTATGGACGAGGTTGAATTCAACCAAAAGAAAGGATATGCTTTCAACGGTTACCTTTCCAAGTACTTCCCCCCCGAATTGAATATCACGGTAAAGGGATATGCTTCTGAACTGAATAAATTCTTTCCCGAGGTGATTTATTCCGAAGAGAAAGGAGGAACAGCGAGCAATCCCGAGAATACCGAGATCATCCTCCTACCGGATGCCGAGTGGCATGATGCTTACTTCATTGCACAACGACTATTCGACTTCCCCAAAGAGTTCGATTTCCCGAACCCTAAAGGTAAGGACAGTGAGATCGTGGCAGACAGCAAGCCGAAGAAGGACGTTTGGACCAGTCAGTTGGAGATCAGCAGAAAAGACGACAATCTCGAGAAGATCGAATATAATTACAGTTCTAAAAAGTTCGACACCAACGTAGTGATCGAAAAGACTGAAAAAGGAATGAAGATCTCCAGGACAGAAACAATCAAATAAGTGAAAAGCCTCTTCGGAGGCTTTTTTTATACCTGTGACACTCTAGGTGGGTTTATCATCCCTCTCATGAAAAATATCGGAGTAAAATTATAAGGTGAGCAGGTGTCAATTTTTAATTTCTTATTCAATAAGCTTATTAATGCTTTTATAGAAAGTTGTCTTTTCGTCTCATAATAATATAGAAGAAGTCGAAAATACCCTTCTCAGTTAAGGTAATTTTATTCTTGTTTTTAACCCTTTTAATAGTCCCATCAATTTCTTTTAAGAGTACAAATGAATGCACCAAGTCTTCAAAATTTTGAATATTCGATTGATGCCCATCTTTTTCCCAAATGAAATAGTTCACAAATTCCAATTTATTCTGAAAATTCATTAAAGCCGTTGGATTATGACTACTCATAATTATTTGGGTTCGCTTTGGTTTTTCATCCGTTAACCATCTCATTACTTCTCTCAAATTTTTTTCATGAATTCCATTTTCAAGTTCTTCAAACATTAAAAGAGAAACTGGTTTAGGTAAGGATACTAGTAATGCAATCGCCCCACACTTCAGGATGCCATCACTTACTTCGAAGGGTTTAAAGTTCATTAGCTCAGTCTTTGAACTTGAACTCCTTAGTCCTTCAAATTGCCATCTTATACTGGTATCTCTCTTGGTTATATAAATACTTTTGAATCCAGTATTTAATTGCTGCATCAATTGTTGAAAACGCGACATTACTGAATCATAATTTTGTTTTACAAATGTCAATACTGATTGAAAATTCTCCCCTTGAACCCCAAGCGCGTATGGAATATTTAAATCCGTCTTCTTTTTTGCCCTAAATTTATTTAATGTCTGAAGATCGTGTTGACCAAGAGAAGTACTTTGGAAGTTAAAATAGTATAAGTAACAAAGAGACATAAAAAATTTCCTAATATGTCCGAGATAATTTTTGGCCTTATCATTATTCTTCAAATTCTCATATAAATCAATATAATCCGTTTTATCACTTGAGATAAACTCAAGATAATTTGTTTTGTCATGAATTAATTTGAGAAATTCCTTACAATATGTCCTATAACCATACTCACGACTTTTCTGTCCAACTTCAAGAGAATAGTGTATTTCTGTCTTATCTTCTAACCATTTGCAACTGTAAATTATTGGTCGGTTGTGATTCAATCTATGTCTATGTTGAAGGTAATCTGAAGGTATTACACTATCAACTTGTTTAAAAATCACAGATCTTGAAACTAGTTCTGACATAGAAGTTATTCCTTTTAAAAAATTAGATTTTCCTGATCCATTCCCTCCTAAGAATAAATTGACCTCGCCTAATTGAATCTCTGAATCATAATGAGATTTAAAATTTTGTAACCTAAACGTTTTAAACATAATCTAGTCAATAAGATTTATGGACTCAATCCATTGTAAAAGCTTTATTCTATCACTTTTGAAAAGGAGCAATCTAAATTTATCTCGGTCCGAAAGGTATAAACAATGACGAATAAACAAACTTAATGATTCTGGCAAATCGAACTTATCAAAATACTCCTTAATTAAACTCTCCTGTCTTAAAATGGCTAAGCACAGTGAGCCCATGGTTTGTTTCGGATCAATTTTAGAAATTGAATCAATAATTTCTATGATATTCCCCTTAATAATGACAGTATCCTTTTTCCAAACTTTTATGAATGATATAAATGAAATTGTATTAATTTTCGTCCTAGACTTTAAATGTTCTGCTAAAGATTTATTGAATTCTCTTCTTTCAAATGTTCTTATTCTTTTATTTAAATCTACATAAACCTTATCGAAGGTTTTCATTGTTGCGTAAGGTCGCTCTATATCCTTTACAAAATTATTTGGCAAATACCGTTTGTATTTAAGATGGTGATCGTGGGCAGACCAAGCATGTGCAAATACGGTTCGAATTTGAAGCTCAAACAAGAATTCGTCATAGAAACTATATTCTATCAATTCTAAACGAGGATTCTTTAATTTTAAGATAAAATGGTATGCTTCATATTTTATAATTGATGCTTCATTATCATCTTTAAATTTATTCTTGCTGGCGATAATATCAAATTCTAATTCAAGGAGTCTCTTAACTTTATTAAAAGAAGGTAGATACAATACATTCATTCTGAGACCAATTAAATCCTGAATATGCTTTCTTATATCTAAAATTTCATCTTTTTCTTCGAGACTATATCGATAATTCTTATTAAATTTTGATATGCATTCGCTTAACTTCTTTACTCGATAGCTGAATTGATCGGCAAATATATCCGATTTTTTATCTACAAGGTTTTCTAGAATATTAAGTGATAATGCGCCCGCTGTATCTAAATCCTTAAGATTTAGGAGATACCATTCTTTGAAAGTATTTTCTGCAAGCTTAAAATCCAATTTGATAAAGAATTGGTCACAATTGAGGAGATTGATACGATAAATATATACAAACAATTGAATTTGTGGCAATATTATCTAGAAAATGAGCTTTATATTCAAATAAACTAAATGTTTTATACCTGCGAAACTCTAAGGGTATTTACCATCCCCTTATCAACAATTGGCATCGCTGCAAGGTTGATCAGGTAATCCCCTTTCTCCACAAAACCACTCTTCAGTGCAATCTTATTAACATCCTCTACCGTTTCATCAGTACTTACATACTTGTCGTAAAAGAAGGATTTTACTCCCCAGAGCAGGTTGAGGCGGGAAAGGATGCGCTTGTTGGAGGTAAATACCAGGATGTGTGAAGCCGGCCTCCATGCAGATATCTGGAAGGCGGTATACCCACTATTTGTAAGGGTACAGATAGCCCTTGCCTCTATCTCATCGGCCATTTTAGCGGCATGATAGCAAACAGATTTTGTTATATATCGGTTGGTTCGAACATGCGGTGGTTCGTGAGGCACACGAATAAGTTTACTATTCTCCACCTGGCTGCAAATATTCGCCATGGTTTTGATCACCTCTACGGGATATTTTCCTACTGAAGTCTCCCCGGAAAGCATAACGGCATCCGCCCCATCCATCACGGAATTCGCCACATCGTTCACTTCGGCCCTGGTGGGAGTTAGTGAACCGATCATCGTTTCCATCATCTGGGTAGCGATAATGACCGGTATCCTGGCGCGCTTCGCAGTGAGCACAAGTTGTTTCTGAATTAACGGAACTTCTTCGGCAGGGACTTCGACACCCAGGTCTCCCCTGGCGACCATAAGTCCATCGCAATACGGAATGATCCTGTCTATGTTCTCAACGGCTTCGGGTTTTTCGATCTTGGCGATAATCGGGATCTTGTATTCGCTGTGCGCTTCTATAAGAGCCTGAAGTTCCTTGAGATCTTCCGCGTGGCGTACAAATGAGAGCGCAATCCAATCCACCTCCTGCTGTACAGCGAAGATAGCATCCTGCTTATCCTTTGAGGTGAGCGCAGGTAGAGAGATCCTGGTGTTTGGAAGGTTGACACCCTTTTTTGAACGAAGCGGCCCTCCCTGTCGAACCACTGCCTTCACCTCATCCTTCTTATTGGTGGATTCCACTTCAAAGATCAGCTTACCGTCGTCCAGGAGGATCCGCTCGCCCGGATTAACATCTTTGGGGAAATTGTCGTAGTTCATATACACCCGATCGCTGGATCCTTCAAATTCCTCACCTGTACAGAAGGTGATCTCATCTCCAGGTTCAACCACAACTTCTTCTTTCATAACGCCTACTCGCAACTTGGGCCCCTGGAGATCGGCGAGAATGGCCGTAGACCGATTCATTTCCTCCCCAAGTTCCCTGATCAGCCGGATACGTTCCCGGACGTCCTCGTAATTCGCGTGGGAGAAATTTATGCGGAAAACATCGGCTCCTTCCAGGATCATGGCTTTGATCACTTTCTTTTCTGAAGTCGCCGGGCCGAGGGTGGCTACAATTTTTGTTCTCTTTTGGGTTGGCATTAGTCGAATATTAAGTTATGCTTTGATTTTAGTGTGTCGATCTCCACTGAATACACCGAGATCACTTCATTGATCTCGTTGATATCGTGCAGCAGCTTCCGCAGTGGTGTGGAGTTGGAGTCTGAGCTAATCTTCAACAGGTAGTCCACCTTCTTCAATTCAGGGATCAGGTGTTCCGTGATGATCGCTTCGGAATCATCCGAACCGAACAATCCCCCGCTGGCGACAGTCCTCGCTGCCACAGTCCTGAATTTATTGGCCAGCAGATCATAGGTGACATACTCCTGTTCATCTTCAAACTCGAACCACGGAAAGGAGATCTCGAGTCCGTGTTTCGAAAAATCCAGGTCGGTCCTCCTCCTGTGGAGTTTCAACCCGAGGTTCCGATTGAGAAGATAGGCCATTTTATAGGCATCCGAACTGCAATGAATGGCAAGCAGGGAAAAATCCTCCCTGAAATCATCTTCCAAGATCAATTTATAATTGGCCATTTCACAATATCTAGCATAAAAATAGACATTGTTTTGGGTTCCCGGTGTTAGGTAAGCCTTAAATTTATGTATTTGACAGCCGAAATCGTTTGCGAGGCGGAGAATCGGGAAACGGTTATTGAGGATTTCGTTCGATCTCGGTCTGAAGCTTGTAGAATGCCCGTTTTGCAGCTCTTTCCTCGGCCTTTTTCTTCGAAGTGGCCCGAGCTTTGGCCACGGTATTCTCCTCGAGTTGCAGCTTTACAGCAAAGTGTTTAAGTTCATCCGCGCCCGTATCATCGTAGACGACGAATTTGAATGGTTTCTTGTTCTTTTGGCACCATTCAATAAAAAGACTTTTGTAACTGATTATCTTTCCTTCTAACCGTTCGATATCCACATAGGGCTTGATCACCCTGCGGTGAATGAACTTCTCGCAGTAGCTATAGCCCCTGTCCAGGTAGATTGCTCCAACCAAAGCTTCAAAGACGTTCCCGTGGATATTCCCCCCGAATTGATCTATAGGTATGGACGTTTTCAGTAGATTGATCAGGTTGAGGTCGCGTCCCAGTTCGTTCAGGTGTTCGCGGCTCACTACCTTCGAACGCATTTTTGTGAGATAGCCTTCGTCACCACTTGGTACTTCCATAAAAAGATGTGAAGCGATAACGGCTCCCAGCATTGCATCCCCGAGAAATTCGAGTCGTTCGTAATTCTGCCGCTGGCCGTCACTATTCGTTTCGTTCATCGAGCGATGAGTAAAGGCCTCTTCGTAAATGCTGATGTCCCTGGGTTTGAAACCAAGAATCTTTTTTATGGTCACAAAAAAATCCCCGTCCCTTTCGGTACGAGGATTAAATATGTCTTTTATTGATGCCATTTACATGCGTTAGTCTTCTAATTTCCTAAATAGAACACAGGCATTATGGCCTCCAAACCCAAAGGTATTACTCATTGCCACATTCACTTCGCGTTTCTGGGCCTTGTTCAGGGTCAGATTGAGTGAAGGATCGATCTCTTCATCCACTGTAGTATGATTTATCGTTGGCGGGATCGTTGAATTCTCGATCGCAAGTATGGATGCGATGGCCTCAATGGCCCCTGCAGCACCTAAAAGGTGACCCGTCATTGACTTGGTGGAATTGATATTGATCTGCTGCGAATGATCACCGAACACTTTTGAAATAGCTTTTAGTTCGGCTACGTCACCAAGAGGTGTCGCCGTACCATGGGTATTGATATGTTCCACCTCATCGGGGTTCATTCCCGCATCGCGAAGGCAATTCAGCATAACACGCTCCACTCCTATACCGTCCGGGTGCGGGGCAGTCATGTGATACGCATCGCTGGACATTCCGCCACCTACAACTTCGGCGTAGATCTTGGCTCCTCTTTTCTTAGCGTGCTCGTACTCTTCGAGTATAAGTGCTCCCGCGCCTTCTCCAAGTACAAAACCGTCCCGGGTTGCGTCGAATGGGCGGGAAGCTGTTTCAGGGCTGTCATTTCTTGTAGACAGGGCGTGCATGGCATTAAATCCACCCATACCTGCCTGGGTAACAGCCGCTTCGCTTCCTCCGGTAACAATAATATCACAATGTCCTAAACGAATATAGTTAAGGGCATCGATCAAGGCATTGGCGGAAGAAGCACAGGCAGAGACCGTAGTGTAGTTCGGTCCCATGAAACCGTGTTTGATCGAGATATTACCAGGGGCAATATCCGCGATCATCTTAGGTATAAAGAAGGGGTTGAAACGCGGAGTTCCATCCCCTTCGGCAAAATTTATGACTTCATTCTGAAAGGTCTCCAAGCCACCAATACCTGCACCCCAGATAACTCCTACTCGGAACTTATCCACCTCATCGAGGTTGATGCCGGCATCTTCTATGGCTTCATCTGAAGAAACAAGCGCATATTGGGCAAACCGGTCGAGTTTGCGCGCTTCTTTTCTGTCAAAATGGTCTTGAGGATCGTAATTTTTAATTTCACAAGCGAATTTTGTTTTGAACTTTTCAGTATCAAAATAGGTAATAGGTGCGCATCCGCTTTTTCCATTTTTCAGACCGTCCCAATATTCTGAAACGGTGTTACCAATGGGAGTAAGGGCACCAAGACCAGTAACAACAACTCGCTTTAATTCCATACGGAAGTATTTTTACTTGGCTTCCTCGATATAAGAGATAGCCTGACCCACAGTGGCAATATTTTCAGCCTGATCGTCCGGGATCTGAATGTCGAATTCTTTTTCAAATTCCATGATAAGCTCAACAGTATCAAGGGAATCTGCCCCAAGGTCGTTGGTGAAGCTAGCTTCATTTACTACTTCATTTTCGTCAACGCCTAATTTGTCTACGATGATTGCTTTTACTCTTGATGCAATGTCTGACATAATGTTTGAATTTTAAATTTAATTAAGTGGCAAAAATAAAATATTTTAAATTAATACCCCACTTTGTCACAGAAATGTGATAAGCAATTTAACAAATTTTGAGCGAAGTAAAACTCCTTTGCCGTACTTTTGTGATTTATACTGTACTTCTGCAAACTTCTACCCCTGAATAATGAAGAAACGCATCGCGATTTTTGCCTCGGGCACGGGTACCAATGCCCTCAATATCATTCGATACTTCAAGACCTCATCGACTGGGGAGGTTGTCCTTGTGCTCTCTAACAAGAGGCATGCCAAGGTGCTGGAAAAGGCTGAATGTGAAGATATTAAATCCTTATACTTTGATAAGGCCAGCCTATACGAATCAGGAAAAGTGCTGGATCTGCTGGAAAATTATGAGATCGACCTGATCGTACTGGCAGGTTTTCTTCTGAAATTCCCCGATCACATTATTAAGGAATTCCCCCGCAAGGTGATCAATATCCACCCTGCCCTCCTGCCCAAATACGGAGGAAAGGGTATGTATGGCAGGTATGTCCATGAAGCTGTTATCGCAAATGGAGAAGAAGAAAGCGGTATTACAATCCACTTTGTGAATTCCGAATACGACGAAGGCACCATAATCTTCCAGGCAAGTATTCCGGTTTTACCGCAAGACAGCCCCGAATCCCTAGCGTCCAGGATACACAAACTTGAGTACAAGCACTTTCCAAAGGTGATTGAAAATCTCCTGACCTCCGATTAAAATGGCAAAAAAGGAAAAATTCTATGTGGTTTGGTTCGGAAATCCCACCGGGATCTTTGGTAGCTGGGAAGAATGCCTGCTGTCGATCAAAGGAGTAAAGGGTGCGAAATACAAATCGTTCGACACCTTCGCGGAAGCCAAAGTTGCCTATAATAAGGAATACGAGGATTATATAGGAAAGGGTAAAAAGAAGAAGAGCAGCCTGACGCCTGAAGAGCTGAAGAAGATCGGGGAGCCCAACCTTTATTCTATTTCTGTGGATGCAGCATCCAGTGGCAATCCCGGGAAAATGGAATACCGGGGAGTAGATACACAAACACACGAAGAATTGTTTCGGCAGGGGCCCTTTCAGCAGGGAACAAACAACGTGGGTGAATTCCTGGCACTGGTTCATGGTTTGGCATACCTGAAACAGATCAAGAGCGACCGTATGATCTACAGCGACAGTCGAATCGCGATGGGTTGGGTAAAGCGAAAGAAATGCAATACTAAATTAAAAGCCACTTCAAAAAACAAAAAACTCTTCGAACTGATCTCCAGGGCCGAAAAGTGGCTTCGCGAGAACAACTATAGTACTGTGATAATGAAATGGGAAACCAAAGCCTGGGGTGAGATCCCTGCAGATTTCGGCAGGAAATAAAAAAACCTCCCGCTCGAAATCAGGAGGTTTGAATATACTTTAAAACTGTCTTGAATATGGTCCCAATCTATGAAGTATGATGTAGTTCTAAAGTACGCTTTTAATGATTTAATTTGGTTAATACTGTGTTACACACTATCGTATAACATTCGAAATGTAGGAATTTTCTTTCAGTATTATTGTTGGATCACGAACAATTCGTTCAGTTGCTTATTTATTCGATGTATGACACTTTCGGTAGTTGAAAATCGTTCTTCGAGCTCCGGATATTATAATAATTCTGACCTTGCAACCAGGTTTTAACCTGGATTTCAGGATGTGAATTTTTCAATTAAAATGCCTAAATTTGCATCTTTCAAAAGAAGCCTTCATGAGCAAGCTGGTTATCGTTGGAACAGTAGCTTTCGACGCCATTGAAACTCCATTCGGAAAGACGGATAAGATCCTCGGTGGCGCTGCTACGTTCATCGGCCTGGCCGCTTCCCAGTTCGATACCGATGGGGCTATCGTTTCGGTTGTCGGAGGCGATTTTCCACAGGAATACCTCGACTTGTTTACCTCAAGGGAACTGGACATTTCCGGCCTGGAGGTGGTAAGTGATGGCAAAACCTTTTTCTGGAGCGGACGCTACCACAACGATATGAATTCGCGCGATACGCTCGTTACCGAATTAAATGTGCTGGAATCGTTTCAGCCGCATGTGCCCGATCATTACCGGGATGCCGAGGTTGTAATGCTGGGAAATCTTCATCCGATGGTTCAGATGAGCGTGATCGATCAAATGACCGAGCCCAAACTCATCGTTCTGGACACCATGAATTTCTGGATGGACCATACCCTGGAAGAATTGAAACAGGTTATCTCCAAGGTTAACGTGATCACGATAAATGACGAAGAAGCCAGGCAGCTGTCCCATGAGTATTCCCTGGTGGTAGCTGCACGGAAGATCATGGAAATGGGGCCTGAATACGTTGTTATCAAAAAAGGAGAGCACGGTGCGCTTTTATTTCACGAAAAGGATATTTTCTTTGCACCCGCACTGCCTTTGGAAGAAGTTTTCGACCCAACCGGGGCCGGCGACACCTTTGCAGGAGGATTTTCGGGTTACCTTGCGAAAACAGGGGATTACAGCTTTGAAAATATGAAGAATGCCATCGTTTACGGGGCTACACTGGCCTCATTTTGTGTAGAGAAATTCGGCACGGAACGATTACTGAGTTTGACACCTAAAGAAGTACATCAGCGCCTGAAGCAATTTCAGAACCTGACTCAATTTGATATAGAATTAACTTAACCATGCGCCCTGAAGTTCGGGGCGTTTTTGGTTCACATTTCTGAAAGCATGAGTGACGCTTTAAAACATGAATGCGGAATTGCGTTGATCCGCCTGCTGAAACCACTGGAATACTATCGTGAAAAATACGGCACAGCGTTCTATGGAGTGAACAAAATGTACCTGATGATGGAGAAGCAGCACAATCGCGGTCAGGATGGCGCCGGTTTTGCCAGTATTAAACTTGATGTTTCCCCGGGTGAACGTTATATAAGTAGAATTCGTAGTAATGCGGCTCAGCCTATTCAGGATATTTTCTCCCAGATCAACTCCCGAATCAATGCCCAGTTCGAGGCCAACCCGGAATACTCGGGCGACGTTGCTGCTCAGAAAAAGAATATCCCTTATTTAGGAGAGGTATTGCTCGGACATGTGCGTTATGGTACCTTCGGGATCAACAGTGTCGAGAATGTACATCCCTTCCTTCGACAAAATAACTGGATGCACAGGAACCTTATAATTGCCGGGAATTTCAACATGACCAACACTACGGAATTGTTCGAAAACCTGATCCACTTAGGGATGCATCCTAAAGAAAAAGCCGACACCATTACGGTAATGGAGAAGATCGGACATTTCCTTGACGATGCAGTTCGCAAACTATACAAGCACGCGAAGCGCAACGGAATGAATAAAATGGAAGCCTCTCCTTTTATTGTGGACAACATTAGTGTGGCAAAGATCCTGAGAAAGTCGTCCAAGAACTGGGATGGAGGATATGCAATGGCCGGTATGCTTGGACATGGAGATTCCTTTGTTCTTCGTGACCCAGCGGGTATTCGGCCGGCATATTTTTACCACGATGACGAGGTAGCTGTGGTTGCTTCGGAACGACCTGCAATTCAAACCGTCTTTGATGTTCCTTTCGAAGATATTAAGGAAGTTGAACCGGGCCATGCCGTAATCATTCGAAAGAACGGGAATATTTCACAAGAAATGATCCTCGAACCACTGGAACGCAAATCCTGTTCCTTTGAACGTATCTATTTTTCCCGCGGAAGTGATGCAGAGATCTACGAGGAGCGAAAGAATTTGGGCCGACTTGTTATGCCGAAAGTATTGGACGCGATAGACAGGGATACTGAGAATACCGTATTTTCCTTTATCCCCAATACAGCCGAAACATCGTTCTACGGTATGCTGGATGCCGCGCAGAACGAGTTGAACAAGCAGAAGAACGAAGCTATCCTGAAAGAAGGATCGGCGCTTACAACTGAACGCCTGGAGGAGATCCAGGCACATAAGATCCGCACCGAGAAGATCGCGATCAAAGATGTGAAACTGCGAACCTTCATCACTGAAGACAGTAGTAGAGACGACCTTGTAGCCCACGTTTATGATGTAACCTACGGTGTGGTGCGCCCAGATGATAACCTTGTTATCATTGACGACAGTATCGTTAGGGGAACCACCCTGAAGAAAAGTATCCTTAAGATGTTGGACAGGTTACATCCGAAACAGATCGTTGTTGTCTCATCTGCACCTCAAATTCGTTACCCCGATTGCTACGGGATCGATATGGCCAGGCTCGAGGATCTCGTTGCTTTCCAGGCTGCACTTCAGCTTCATGAGGAAAGAGGCACCTCCGGAATTGTTGATGAGATCTATCACAAAGCCAAGGCGGTTCTGGAAAATGAAGATGTGCCAGTAGTGAACCACGTAAAAGAATTGTACGACCCATTTACCGACGAGGAGCTCTCCGACAAAATTGCGGAGATCGTAAGTGATGGAACGATCAACGCCGAGGTGAAAATGATCTTCCAGTCTGTGGACGATCTCCACATTGCCTGCCCGAAGAATTTGGGCGACTGGTACTTTACCGGCGATTATCCTACGGAAGGTGGGAAGAAAGTTGTGAATCGCGCCTACGTTCATTTCTATGAAGGCAACCCGGAAAGGGCGTACTAGGGTGTTAATTTACCCTTGATAATTACACCAATCTTGCACTTTAACGATTTATTTGATTGATTCATCTAAAAGTAGGAAAACTCTTATTATCATTTGAAATTTTGCTCTATATTTGACCCATACCATAGCATAAGTAGGTTAAGTTCATGGTAAGATTTGGGGCAAAAAAGGTGAGCTAACGCTCACCTTTTTTATTGCTCCAAATTCTAGGGGTGGCGACGTAATTCTTTTTTGTAAAATGACAACACAAAAAAGAATGAGGAGCCGTCTTACAACACTTCAGCTATGCTCGCCTTTCTCGTCGTACTCAACTTTATAAAACTTCTGGCTGCTGCTAGCGCGGGTATCTCCACCAAATGTCCACACTTCGACAAGCTCAGTGACCTCAGGACATTCGGTTTTGTTTCACAAAACTTCGTTGCGATAAAGGTGGTGACGAAATACTTTTTGTAATTTTTTAAGTACAAAAAAGAATGAGGAGCCATATCACATCACATTTTGATAAGCTCACCTATTTTATAATACCCAGATCAATACTCCTTCAAGCAAGACGCTGCCATGGGTGTCTCCACTAAATATCCTCACTTGAACTGGATCGGTTGACCTTAGTATAGGTCTTTAAAAAGTTTGCTGTAAGTTCCGAACCTATACCGAATTCTCTTAAAATTATCTTATCTTTTGAGGGAGTATTCATTGCAAAACGGCCACTGTGAAAGAGATTTCTTATCAAAATTTGCACTTTAACGAAAAAAGAGGTTTTTGGTCTAAAAATTTGGATTTTGAAAAATATAAACCTATATATTTGAAACATACCATAGCATAAGTAGGTTAAGTTCATGGTAGATTTGGGGCAAAAAAAGGTGAATTCTCATTCACCTTTTTTTATTGGCCCAAATTGAAGGGGGTGGCGAGCTGCACTCGCAGCGAGGCGTTTCATCTACCTCCTAATTCTCATTCCATTTTTACATTCAATACTGATGGCTAGAATATCCATCAAAAGCAAAGCCTTCCCTCTTATCCTGTTTCTTCATTTGCTGTTTTACCCAAATCCAAGGGGGTGGCGACGTAATTCTTTTTTGTAAAATGACAACACAAAAAAGAATGAGGAGTCGTTCAATTTCCAAGTGTTCGAGTTCCTCTTTTTTTGTTAAATCGACCACAAATAATATTTCTGGCCTGCCGCTGTCGCGGGTATCTCCACGAAATGTCCACACTTCGACAAGCTCAGTGACCTCAGGACATTCGGTTTTGTTTCACAAAACTTCGTTGCGATAAGGTGGCGAGCTGCACTCGCAGCGAGGCGTTTCATTTACCTCCTATTTCTCATTCCATTTTTACATTCAATACTGATGGCTAGAATATCCATCAAAAGCAAAGCCTTCCCTCTTATCCTGTTTCTTCATTTGCTGTTTTGCCTAGATAGAAGTGACGTGGCTGTTTTACTATAGTAGTGAATTCTCAATTAACTACTTATAATCGTTGATAATGAAAAACCCACTCGCCTAAAAGGTGAGTGGGCTTATATTAATTCTTATAAAAGTCCCGATTACTTATTCGCAGCGTAGTTAGCCGCAACCTGCTCCCAATTGATCACATTAAAGAAGGCTTCAACATAATCCGGTCTTCTGTTCTGGTATTTCAGGTAATAGGCGTGCTCCCACACATCAAGTCCGAGAATTGGTGTTCCATTACAACTAACGCCAGGCATTAGCGGGTTATCCTGGTTCGGCGTAGAACAAACCTCTACCTTACCTCCTTTGTGTACACACAACCAGGCCCATCCGGAACCAAATTGTGTTTTTGCAGCATTTGAAAATGCTTCCTTGAATGCGTCAAAACTGCCAAAAGCTGCATTGATCGCCTCGGCGAGTTCCCCTGAAGGTGTTCCTCCTCCGTTCGGAGACATCACTTTCCAAAACAGACTGTGATTGTAATATCCCCCTCCGTTATTTCGAACCGCCCCGTTGGCCATGTCCATATTTGTCAAAATATTTTCGATGCTCATTCCTTCCATTTCAGTTCCTTCAATGGCAGCATTTAGTTTGGATGTGTACCCGGCGTGGTGCTTGCCATGGTGAATCTCCATGGTTCGGGTATCGATATGTGGTTCCAGTGCGTCGTGAGCATATGGTAAAGCTGGTAATTCAAAAGCCATAATACGTATTTTAGGTTATTAATTTTCTACTTCAAAGGTAGTTATATTTAGACTGTCTTTATGTTATAGAAGTAATAAGATTTTTATTCTGAGATAGATATAAATTATTGTGGTCCAAATGTGGAGCTTTAATTAACTTAGTAAAAAATATCCTTTGGATCAGCAGCGTCCATTTTTAATCTATAACGCATCGGCGGGAAGCGGAAAGACCTATTCCCTGGTCAAGTCGTATTTGAAAACGATATATAGTAAAAAACGACCCGATTACTACAAATTCCTGCTGGCCATCACTTTTACAAATAAGGCGGTTGCCGAAATGAAAGAGCGCATCGTTAGCTGCCTTAAACAATTTTCCGAAGTAAACCTGAATTCCAGTATACCCGCTATGATGAAAGATCTCTCGGATGAAACCGGGATTACTGTTGAAGAAATCCAATTGCGTTCCCGCGATATTCTCCATGACCTCCTTCATCATTATTCGGCGTTTTGTGTCGAAACCATCGACGGTTTTAATCATCGACTGATCCGGACATTCAGCAGGGACCTTAAGATCGCATCGAATTTCGAGGTTTCGCTTGAGGCCGAAGAACTTCTGGAAAGGGCTGTCGATAATCTCGTGCAAAAAGCCGGAATCGACGAAGGCATTACTCAGATACTGATAAATTTCGCTCTATCGAAAACCGACGAAGACAAATCCTGGGATATCTCGAGGGATATCACCGAAGCCTCAAAGATTCTATTCCGCGAGAACGACCTGGAACATTTGGAAGAATTACGGGAGATTTCCCTGTCCGATTTCAGCAATATGAGAAAGCGATTGCGAACGAAATTAATTTCGGTTACCGACGAACTGAACAGCGTCGCATCGGAAACATTGAACACTATAAGTTCGAATGGGCTGGATGAGACGCATTTCAATCGGGGTTCATACACAAAGTACATGCAGAAGATCATAGATGGAAAGCCGCTTTCCTTCGGACTGCAATGGCAGGATCTTATAGAGGAAAAACCTCTTTACGCCGGAAAAGTTGCCAAAACCAACCCTGAGATCGCCAGCCTGATGGATAGCTTGCAAGCCGATTTCGTCAATGCCTTTCAGAAAACAAAAAACCTGGTATTTCAACAGAAACTGATAAAAACACTCCTGGATAACCTCACACCTTTGTCGGTGATAAACCTGGTACAACAAGAACTCGAACTGATCAAGGAAGAGGACAACGTGCTTCCTGTTTCCGAATTCAACCAACTGATCCATAAAGAACTGAAAGAACAGCCAGCGCCCTATATTTATGAACGCCTTGGGGAGCGATACCGACACTTCTTTATCGATGAATTCCAGGACACCTCGCGCCTGCAGTGGGGCAACCTCATCCCGCTTATCGACAATGCGCTTTCACAGGAGATGGATGGCAATTCCGGAAGTCTGCTATTGGTAGGTGATGCCAAACAATCCATTTACCGGTGGCGCGGTGGCTTACCCGAACAATTCATCACTCTTTGCAACTGTGAAAATCCATTCTCGATCCAGGATAAAAAAGTAACTGACCTGAAGGTAAACTGGCGAAGTCACGAGAAACTAATCGAATTCAACAATTCCTTCTTTACTCATCTATCCAGAACATTCGACGATCCCGATCATACTCTCCTTTATGAGATTGGCAACCAACAGCATCCAACAGATAAAGCCGGTGGTTATGTCTCCCTGGAATTCTTCGAATACAATAATAAAGAAGAGGCATCACCGCTCTATGTGGGCAGGACCCTCGAGATCATTTCAGATCTAACATCCAATGGTTATGAGCCCAGTGACATCTGTATCCTCACTCGCAAAAAAAAGGAAGGGATCGAACTTGGTCGTATTTTGATGGAGAATGGTATCCCTGTTGTCTCTTCGGAAACCTTACTGCTGGATCATTCACCTGAGGTACAGTTCCTGGTCAATTTCCTGAATTTCCGGGTACATCCTGAAAGCGAGGAGCTGAAGTCAAAGCTGTTGTTTTATTTACACCGACATTTCCAGATCGAGAATCCCCTGTCCGATTTTCTTTCTGAATTCTTCGGAAGGAAAAACCGCGAATTCAGTGAGCAACTATCAGATTACGGCATAACCCTGGATGTAATACACACTCATACGCTTTCCTTGTACGAAACCTGCGAGTATGTCCTGAAATCATGCGAGATGCTGGGTAAAGCGGACGCATATGTAGATGGATTCCTGAATACCGTTTACGATTTCGAACTGCGTCAAGGTGCCTCCGGCCTTTCCTTCGGAGAGTTCTGGGAAAGGAGGAAGGATAAAGAGGCTATATCCATCCCGGAAGGCATCAATGCGGTTCGACTTATGACGATTCACAAGTCGAAAGGACTGGAATTCCCGGTTGTTATCTTTCCTTATGCCGATGTGGATATTTACAAGGAGATCTCACCCAAAGCCTGGGTGCGTTCCGAAGAAATAGTTGGCCTTGACATTCCGATGATGATAAACTATAACAATGATGTTGCCGAATACGGAGAGGAAGGGAAAATCCTGTATTCCGAAAGAAGGCGTCAATTACAACTGGACAACCTGAATCTGTTGTATGTAACACTTACAAGGGCCGTTGAACAATTGTACATTTTAACAAATCTGAGTTCCATTCCAAATGATGGTATTCGTAAAAACTACGGTCATTTCTTCAGAGACTTCCTCGAGTCCGGGGGTGAGTGGGAGAACAACAAGACCCATTATGAATTCGGGCTTCCGATGAGAAAAGATCAAAAGAAAGTTTCAACCGAGAAGGAAGAGGTCCGCCTTGATTTTCATACTGAACTCCCTGAACAGAACAACATCAGTGTGGCTGCAGGAGATGCCTCACTCTGGCTCACGGAACAAGGCGCGGCCATAACATCCGGCAACCAGTTTCACGACCTTATCGAGAAAATTTATTACAGTCACCAGCTAGACGATGTCTTGGAGCAACTCGATCATAGGCAGGATCTGACTTCAGAAGAAAAAACCATTCTCAGAAAAATGATTTCAGGAGTTGTGAAACATCCTGATCTGTCGGCATTCTTTGATCCCCGGGCACAAGTGATGACAGAAAGGGATATAGCAACCGCAGATGGTATGATGCTTCGGCCGGACCGTATTAACTTCCATACCAACGGGGAGGTCTCTGTGATCGACTACAAAACAGGTGATGTGCAGGGTAGTCACAAGTCCCAGATCAACGACTATGCCTCGGCATTGGAAGAGATCGGGTACAACATCCGGCAAAAGCTGATAATCTACGTTTCGGAGAACGAAATTCTTATAAATAAGCATTAAATTTGAGACCCTAAAAAGCACGATATGTACGGAAAGATTAAAGATCATCTTCAGGCAGAACTCCAGGAAATAGAAAAGGCCGGACTCTTTAAAAAAGAACGAATCATTACCTCTCCCCAGGGAGCTGAAATCAAGATTTCCACTGGTGAAACCGTAGTGAATTTTTGTGCCAATAACTACCTCGGGCTTTCGTCACATCCCGATGTCGTTCAGGCGGCTAAAGATGCTATGGACACGCATGGTTTCGGGATGTCTTCCGTACGCTTTATCTGCGGAACCCAGGATATTCACAAGACCCTGGAAAAGAAGATCGCCGAATTCTACGGAACAGAAGACACCATACTGTATGCTGCTGCTTTCGATGCCAACGGAGGAGTATTTGAACCCCTGCTGGGACCGGAAGATGCAATAATTTCCGATTCGTTGAATCACGCTTCAATAATTGATGGGGTCCGACTGTGCAAAGCGGCTCGCTATCGGTACAAGAACAGTGACATGGCAGACCTCGAAACCCAGCTAAAAAAAGCCAATGAAGATGGTGCGCGGTTCAAGATCGTCGTGACGGATGGTGTGTTTTCGATGGACGGCCTTGTTGCCCCTCTAGATGAGATTTGTGATCTAGCCGAAACCTATGATGCCATGGTCATGATAGACGAATGTCACGCTGCGGGTTTCATTGGTGAAACAGGTCGTGGCACCCTGGAAGACAAAGGGGTAATGGGACGTATTGACATCATTACCGGCACCCTCGGAAAAGCTCTGGGAGGTGCCATGGGCGGATATACGACAGGAAGGAAGGAGATCATTGAAATGCTGAGACAACGTTCCAGACCATATCTCTTCTCAAACTCCCTGGCTCCGGGCATAGTAGGTGCTTCCATTAAAGTATTCGAGATGCTGGAGTCCGACACGCATCTGCGCGATAAACTGATGGACAACACCGCGTATTTCAAAAAAGGCATGAAGGATGCCGGGTTCGATATCATAGATGGAGATTCGGCTATTGTCCCTGTGATGCTCTATGATGCCCGGCTTTCGCAGACCATGGCAGATATGTTGCTGGAAGAAGGAATCTATGTGATTGGCTTCTTTTACCCGGTGGTTCCCAAAGGGCAGGCGCGAATACGTGTTCAGCTGTCTGCTGCACATGAAAAAGAGCACCTCGACAAGGCCATAAACGCCTTCGTAAAAGTGGGTGAAAAATTAGGGGTAATAAACCGTTAAGTTCCTTTATTTATCCTATATTACGCCAGTATTTTAAAAAATTTTAATAGATTTGCTTTTGTTATAAGTTTTAACAACTTACTTTTGCTCTAATTAACACTTAAAATTAAACAATCGAATATGAAACATCTTAACACTTTTTTAGTTGCTGCCTTATTGCTTTTGGGCGTTGGCGTAACAAACGCACAGGACGAGAATAATCCTTGGGCAATCGAAGTTGGTGTAAACGCGGTTGATGTTTACCCAGTTGGTCTTGATGATGAGGGGAGATTCCCAAACATGATCAATGGCCTGGCAGTCAAGGGCGATTTACTAGACGAATATTTTAACGCGAATGACCACTGGAATATCCTTCCTTCAATTTCGCGCGTCTCTGTTGGCCGATACATTGGTAGTGGGTTCACTTTCACTGCAGCTGGATCGGTAAATAAAATTTCCAAGCTCGGTAATTACGAACTTGCCGATGATGTTACTTACTACTCTGCAGATGGTGAGATTGAGTACAGCTTCCGTGACCTAATTGGTGGTCCTGGAGGATGGTTCGATCCTACTCTTGGAGTTGGTGGTGGTTACACTTGGGTTGATGATGTAGGATTCGGTACTGCCAATATCCTTGCCGGAACTCGTTTCTGGGTAGGAAACAACCTTGCACTTAGCTTCCAGTCTGCTTATAAGCATGCTTTCGAAGATAGCTACGGAATCATCCACTTCCAGCATTCAGTAGGTGTTATGTTCAAATTCGGTGGAAAAGATACAGATGGTGATGGAATTTTCGACAAAGACGACGAATGTCCGGAAACTCCAGGTTTACCAGAATTCAACGGATGTCCTGATACAGACGGAGACGGAATCGAAGATAGAAAAGATGCATGTCCTAACACTCCTGGTCTGGCAGAATTCAACGGATGTCCTGACACAGACGGTGATGGAATCGCTGACCCACAGGATGCATGTCCTACTGTAGCCGGTATCGCTTCACTTAACGGATGTCCAGATGCTGACGGTGATGGAATCACTGACGCTGAGGATGCTTGTCCAAATGAGGCTGGTCCAGCTGCTAACAACGGATGCCCATGGCCAGACAGAGATGGTGACGGTGTACTAGACAAAGACGATCAGTGTCCAGATGTACCTGGTACTGTAGCTAACAATGGTTGTCCGGAAGTAACTGTTGAGATCATCAAGCAACTTAACGATTACTCTAAGACCATCCTGTTCGATACTGGTAAATCAACTATCCGCCAGGAGTCTTACGCTACTCTACAGAACATCGTAGATATCATGAAAGAGTATCCAAACACTTACTTCGTGATCGAAGGTCACACAGATAGCGTTGGACGTGAGAGCACAAACCAGACTCTTTCTGAGAACAGAGCTAAGTCGGTACGTGACTACCTAACTACTATCGGAATGGACGGAAGCAGACTTTCTTCCATCGGTTACGGTGAGTCAAGACCAATCGCTCCAAACAATACCAAAGCTGGTAGACAACAAAACAGACGTGTAGAGATCTCTTTGAAGAACTAAGCACATCTAAATAAAAAAGGAAAACGCCTCCCGATAACGGAGGCGTTTTTTATTTTTAGGGTATGCAAAGCTTTCTGGAGGAAACAATACAAGACCTGTTAGATAAACACGAGGATGTTTCCGAGTTAACCGTAATCCTTCCCTCCAAACGAGCAGGCGGCTTTTTCAAACATTACCTTCGGAAACAACTAAGGAAAACAAGCTTTCTACCTCGCGTTCTTAGTATTGAAGAGTTCGTAGAGCTCATATCAGACCTCAGTATCATAGACCCTTCAGAATTACTTCTCAGAAGCTATAAGGCATACCTGGGCACGAAAAGCATCGAGAAAAAGGAAGACTTTGAATCCTTTAATTCCTGGATTCAAATACTACTGAACGACTTTAATGAGATAGACAGATACCTAGTCGACAGCGATCAATTCTTCAGCTACCTCGGCAGTATCAAATCGATCGAAAAATGGTCCCCGCAAAGCGAATCAACCGATCTGATCAAATCTTACCTTTCTTTCTGGAATAGCCTGCCCGAGTTTTACGACATACTTCGAACAGACCTGGAATCGGATGGCCTTGGATACCAGGGAATGGTCTATAGAAAGGCCGCCGAAGAGATCGAACACTACCTGGGATCCAAAGGCGGACAACCTCATGTGTTTATCGGGTTCAATGCTCTAAACCTAGCCGAGCAAACCGTGATCAAAGAATTGCTGGAACTGGGAAACACATCGATCTACTGGGACGCCGAAGCTCACTTCTTTTCAGGACGGCCGCACAGCGCATCTCAATTTATGAAAAGCTATTTCGATACCTGGAATTATTATCAAACCAACCGTCCTGAATTAGGGAATAACTATACCAAAAACAAGAAATTTTACTTCGTCGAAACCCAGAAGAATATTGCCCAGGCGAAATACGCGGGTCAGATCCTGGGATCAATGTCCAGGGAGGAACTGAATGAAACCGCTGTCATCCTCTGCGACGAGAACCTGCTTACACCACTGTTGTATTCACTTCCCGCAAATCTTGAGAAGGTGAATGTGACCATGGGGTCGAGTATAGAGAATTCGCCCATAACCGTCTTTATACTTTCCCTATTACGGATTCAGAAGTCGGGACGGAGCAAGTGGTATTTCAAAGATATATTCAATCTCCTGAATAATCCTGCCGGCCAACGCCTGGTCCCTAATGCGAAGAATCTGGTTCGTTTGATTTCAGAAGAGAACCAGACTTATCTTTCAGTATCAGAATTGGTCGAATTGGATAGTAATTCAGAGAGTGAGAACCTTAAAATTATCTTCGGCAGCTGGAACAACGAGCCGCTCTCGGCGATAAATAATTCCATGGAATTATTAGTTAGACTAAAACCTTTGCTGTGGTCCAGCCAGTTGGAATTAGCGATTGCTTACGAGTTATATACGATCCTATCAGAAATAAAAGGGCAAATAAACAATTTTCCATACCTGGAGTCTATCAACTCTGTTTATACCTTATTCCAGGAATCGGTTCGAAGCCTTACCACCGACTTGGCCGGAGATGCATACGAAGGCCTCCAGGTTATGGGAGTATTGGAAACAAGAGTATTGGACTTTAAAAATCTGATCGTGCTTTCCGTAAACGAAGGAATCCTTCCTGCCGGGAAAACCAATGCCTCATTCATTACCTACGACTTGAAGAAGACCTTTAACCTGCCCCTTTTTACAGATAAGGATGCAGTTTATGCCTACCATTTCTATCATCTGATTCACAGGGCCGAACAAGTACATTTTATCTATAACGCCACTTCCGAAGGGCTCAACGCAGGTGAAAAAAGCAGGTTCCTGATGCAAATCGAAACAGACAGGCTTTCGGCACATCTTATCGATTATCAAGTTGTTTCGCTTCCGATTTTGCTGAATGAAACACCCCTTCAGCAAATACCTAAGACTAAAACCGTAATGGATCGGCTACAGGCAATTGCCCAATCCGGGTTCTCTCCTTCTGCCCTTACATCTTACATTCGAAATCCTTTCGATTTCTATCTCTCACGTGTCTTGAAAATTAATGAATTCGAAACAGTCGAGGAGACTGTGGATTACAACACACTTGGCTCCATAGTTCACAACAGTCTTGAAAAACTATACGAGCCTTTTGTTGGCAGTTATTTAGAGCCGAAAGGCTTGAAGACAGCCATGGACTGCGTAGATGAGACAGTACGCAAACAATTCACCAACACTTATAAAAGCGGTGATTATTCTACTGGCAAGAATCTCCTGATCTTTGAAGTGGCCAAAAGGTATGTTGAAAATCTGATCAAGCTTGATTTGGAAGAATTGGAATCGGGGCATCGTATTCGAATTCTTCATATTGAAAAGAAAATGCAGCTGGCGCTGCAGATAGACGAAATTCCATTCCCCGTTTATGTCCAGGGGATGGTAGACCGGGTGGATGAGAGGGATGGCGTGATCAGGATCATCGATTACAAAACAGGATTGGTGAATCAAAATGAATTGCAAATAACAGATTGGGATCTATTGACAACAGACTATAAGTACAGTAAGGCCTTCCAGGTCCTTATGTATGCATACATTATTCATGCAGAAGAGCACTTCGACACCTCGGTTGCCGGTGTGATATCCTTCAAGAACTTCAATAGCGGTTTTATGCAATTTGTATCAAAGACAGATTCGGGGAGTGCTAAAAATCATGAAATTTTCAATAATACTTTGAAGCAATTCGAAACTGGCATGAAGAGCCTAATCAAAGAAATTTGTGATCCGGCATTACCTTTTATTGAAAAGCAAGTGAAATTTCCGAAAAATTAGTATTTTCGCATCCCACGGGGCATTAGCTCAGCTGGCTAGAGCGTTTGGCTGGCAGCCAAAAGGTCATCGGTTCGACTCCGATATGCTCCACAAGAGAAAGCAAGGTGAAAGCCTTGCTTTTTTGCATGCAAAAATATCGGAGGAGAAGTTTATCCTGAGCGTCAGTCGAAGGGACTCCGATATGCTCCACATCAAGCAGAAAACCAGGATGAAAGTCCTGGTTTTTTTATTTCTGAAGAATCACAAGCTTGCTTGTGAATTCGAAGGAAAAAAAGAATTAGATATTGGAACAAGATCTGGTTTTCTATTTGCAGTAGCGGAACTCTGAGGACGGATGAAATCACTCCGATATGCTCCACATCAAGGAGAAAACCAGGACCAAGGTCCTGGTTTTTTAGTTTCTGAAAGAAGCTTATATTTTATTATCTTAGCAGTATGGGAGTAGGAGCACTCGTAATAGGAACGGTACTGTTGTGCCTGTTATTCGGACTGATCGCAGAGATCCAGGAAAGGATCTAAATTTCAGTATATTTCCGAAATAAGAAAGACGTCCGAGGACGTCTGTTCTGTTTTATACCTGCAAGTTTATTGTTGTCCGCACAATATCAGCAATGGTTTGCTAGTATAAAAATCCTTTTTTAGAATGATGTTCTTTTCAGCCAGCTTTTTAAAGAAACCTCGTTTCCGTCTGAGCACACAAAGAATATCCGGTTGGCTTGATTGGAAATGCTCCAGCACACCCTGGTAGATGGTGGCGTTTTCGGTTTCAGTATAATTCGTCATTAAGTCTTTTAACTCCTTGTCCAATAGATCCGCCTCACCTGCCATGTCGGGTGTTCTCACCTTAAGCACATTCAATTTGGCCGAAAACAATTCAACCAGGGTCTTCAACGGATCCAGTACTCCTTCCCTTTCAAAAGTAGTATGCTTAAGGGCAAGTAGTATCGTCTCCGCCTTTCTGAATAAATAATCCCTCGGCACGATTAGCATAGGGGTCTCTGTTTGCTTTACAAGCTTCCCTGTAATATTTCCGAGGTAAATTTCATCCTTGATCTCAACACTCTGGGGAGACATAATAATCAAGTCGATATTCAATTGTTTGGATACCCTTGCGATCCCTTCATAAGGATCTCCCTTAATGGGCTTAGCGATCACTGAAACCCCCTGCGTGTCCACAGAATTTAACACTTCTTCCAACTGAGCCTCGTTGTCCTCCATTGCCACCTGGGTGACCTTTCCCATACCTCCGGCCTTCGAATAATCCCTGTAAAGGTTTATAAGATAGACGGTCGCTCCACTCATGGCTGCAAAGTTCACAGCATATTTCAGGTTATTTACACCATTTACAGTCGATCCAACCGGTACCAGTATATTTTTCATGATCTAGGTTATTGAATTATCTTTAAGCTGGCACAAAATTAATGCTTTAAAATGATACGTAAAGCGAATGATTCTGAAATCGACCGCTTAATGGCCATCACAAAGGCCTGCACAACGAAAATGATCACTGCCGGAATTCTTCAGTGGAACGAGAATTACCCCCATCCGGAGGCATTTCTTGTCGATATCGAACGTGGCGAATTGTTCGTAATGGAAATCGAAGAAGAAATAGCAGCCTGTATCACGGTTTCGACGTTAAAAGATGAGGTCTATGATCCCGTGAGGTGGCTTACCGAAGATGGAAAAAATTATTATATCCACCGCCTGGCTGTTCATCCGGTTTATCAACAACAGGGAATTGCGAGGAAACTGATGGATTTTGCAGAGTCCTACGCTCGGGAGAACAATGGGGTTTCCATTCGGCTGGACACTTTCAGTAAAAATCTTCGCAATCAACAATTTTATGAGGCACGCGGTTATTCCAGGCTTGAAGAGATCTACTTCCCGAAACAAAGCGAGTTTCCTTTCTATTGCTATGAATTGTTGCTGAAGTAAACCCGCAGGCTTATCGGATCAATGAAAAATGCCCGTTGTATTCCAGTCCGTTCACATCCACCGCCCTGTACCAGTAACCTCCCAGGGGCATGGGTGTTCCTTCGTATAGACCATCCCAGCCATTGGCATTTGCATTAATCGTGGCTAAAATCTTCCCATAACGATCATAAATGTAGATGTAGGTTAGCGGAATGGGGTTCGATTTGGGGGGTATATAATTCCAGGTGTCGTTAATTCCATCTCCGTTAGGAGAAAAATACGGTGGAAATCCCGGAGCTGGCAAAGCTAACCGAAAGGACTGCTCTACGATTCCACAACCTGTAGTGTCTCTAACATAGACCGTGTAATTTCCTTCGGAAAGGCCACGGTACCGACTACTCATTTGCCAGTCTGTTGTAGAATTCAAAGAGTACTCGTAGTCTCCCAATCCGCTTGTAATTATTCGCAAATTGAAGAAATCCCCATCAATTTCCTTTCTAATCATTTCGATTGTGGGCCTGGAGGATAATACCGTAGTAAATTCTTTATCCGAAGAACACTCAACCACAAATCCGTCTTGTGTCAGTTCGATATATGCTTCATACCTGTATTGTCCCGGTTCCGATAGTTCCAAATAATTTTCTTCGGAAAGAAGTATTTCCGTTCCGCCCGGTACGATTCGATACCAACGATACCCGTCTGCCGGATCCGTTGCCTCAATCCGTGTGACGATAGCATCCTGGCAGTAGGCAATTTCATCAGGAAAAGTGATTTCAGGATTGATAACAATCAGGTTGCCTGTCAAAGGGTCATAAAACGGCCCACAGCCCAAAATTGTAGAAAACGACTGTTGTCCACATCCCTGTGCCTGTCCGGCTTCATTAAAAGGAATGATCTTGACGAAATAGGTCTTATTAGGTTCGAAATTGATCACATTGATCATCGGATTGGTGAAAATTGCCATATCCAAAACATCATTAACAAACGGAGAAGATCCTACGCTTACAATATAGCCAGTGGCTTCGGGCACCGGGATCCATTCAAGTGTCGTATCCAGGGGAACATTGGTAGAGCCATCTGCAGGCCTTATCAGCACAGTACAGGCCGGAGGTTCCCCAAGATCTCCAGTAGTGAAGCTTTCCGAGGGACATCCCGAGGCATCGCCATTTTCGTTATACGGTGTAAGGGTAACGAAAATCTGCGTAAGCGGAGGCAAGTTTGAAGGTGGGTCAAAGCTTAATTCATTGCCTACATCCTGTTCGGTTAGTATATCTCCTGAACCAGGTGCTGTTCCTAAAGATATTCGATAGCCAATGGCAAAGGTTGCGTAGGTCCAGCTGATATTAGATGTTATATTTACATTGGTTTCTCCATTCACAGGCTGAATTATCATCGTACAACCTGGCACATCAGTAACGTCTTCGGTGGTAAAGGAAACACTGCTACAAACAATACTATTCTGATTAATGAAAAATAAGGTGATTGTAACAAAGATTTCCGTTGATTCTGGTAATCCCATAGGGGGTGTGAAGGTTGTCTCGCTCCCAACCGGCTGTTCATTTACAATATCCGTTCCTTCCGGAGTAGTTCCAAGTGAAATGATATAACCGGTAACACCCACAACCTCCTGCCAGCTTATGGACGTGTTAACTGGCACATTGATCGACCCTGGGACCGGGTTTATCAATGCAGGACATTCCTGCCCCCTCCCGGCGGTCATTACAAAGATTAAACAAGCGATTAATACACAGCTTCGCATCAATTCAAAAATATTAGACTCTATACAGGTTTGGGAATCTATTCACGCACAGAGTAGAAGACAATATCAGCGAGGATGGCCTTCACAGCAATTCTTTTGGCAATCGTGTCTTAAATATATTGATTATTGCTATAACACCGTAATTTTTAACGATCTAAGACTGGTTTAGTATTCCTTCGGAATGGTTACTTTTGAGCCTTGAAAAATTTCAGAACAGATATATCCTTTGGGCGAATCCAGCAACTGGCGATCCCAGCAATCTTATCCGGTATCGCCGAACCTGTCCTGTCCAGCACCGATGCGGCAGTAGTTGGAAATATCCCAGAGTATGGAACAGAATCCCTGGCCGCCGTGGGCATCGTTGGGTCTTTTCTTTCAATGCTTATCTGGATACTCGCACAGAGTCGTAGTGCAATATCAGCCATCGTATCTCAAAATCTGGGTGCGGGTAAGATTGACGAATTAAAGAATTTTCCGGCCCAGGCTATCTACTTCAACATCGCACTTAGCATTATCGTGCTGGTATCCACCTATTTTTTTGTTGAAGAGATCTTCTCCCTGTTGAATGCCGAAGGCATTATCCTCGAATACAGTATTGCTTATTACGACATAAGGGTCTGGGGATTCCCACTCACATTGTTCACCTTTGCTGTATTCGGGTTATTCCGCGGGCTACAGAATACGTTCTGGCCTATGACCATAGCAACCACGGGGGCATTGGTGAATATTGGCCTGGATTTCGCACTGGTATATGGTATCGACAATTTTATACGGCCAATGGGAATTGAAGGAGCCGCATGGGCCAGCCTCATCTCTCAGGCAGTCATGGCGCTGATGGCGCTGATATTCATCCTGCGCAAGACTGATGTGTCCCTGCGACTACGGTTCCCTTTGCATCCGGAGATCAAACGATTGGTGCAAATGAGCGTGAATCTCTTTATCAGGTCGGTTGCGTTAAATGCCGCACTGATGCTGGCCGTACGGGAGGCGACAGGCCTCGGCAAGGAGTATATCGCGGCTCATGCGATCGCCATAAATATCTGGTTGTTCTCTGCCTTTTTTGTGGATGGCTATGGTGCCGCAGGTAACATACTTGGAGGTAAATTGTTGGGCGAAAAGGATTATACCACTCTTTGGAAGCTTACCCGGCGGGTCAACCTCTATAACCTCATCGTTGCGGGAATTCTTATCCTTACAGGGCTTATCTTCTACAAAGACCTCGGCCTCTTGTTCAACAAGGACCCCGAAGTTCTAACTATCTTCTACGGTATGTTCTTTATGGTGCTGATCAGTCAGCCACTGAATGCTCTTGGCTTTACTCTTGATGCGATATTCAAAGGGCTGGGTGAAATGAGTTACCTACGGAATGTCTTGCTTGGAGCCACCATTTTAGGTTTCATCCCAATGATGTTCCTCTCAAGATATATGGACTGGGGCTTAAAAGGCATATGGCTGGCCATATTGGTGTGGGTTGGTTACAGGTCTGTGGCACTGATCATCAAATACCGAAACAAATACCTTCCCTTAGTAGAAAAATAGATACTTTTACAAAAAGTTTACGGCTATGAGCAAGATTCGGATCACCAAGATGTTTAGCTTCGAAACAGGCCATGCCCTGTATGGTTACGATGGCAAATGTCGGAACGTGCACGGTCACAGCTACAAACTTTCGGTGACGGTCATCGGAACTCCCATAGACGATCCGAATCATGTGAAATACGGTATGGTGATCGATTTCAGCGACCTTAAAAAAATTGTGAAAGAGGAGATCGTGGACGTATTCGACCATGCCACGGTTTTCAATAAGAACACTCCTCACGTAGAATTGGCGAAGGAATTGGAGTCCAGGGGCCATAATGTCTTACTGGTGGACTATCAGCCAACCAGCGAGATGATGGTGATCGATTTTGCTGAAAAGATCAGTGCCCGCCTACCAAAGGCGATTGCCCTGCATTCACTGAAACTCCAGGAAACCGACACCAGCTATGCTTCCTGGTTCGCCTCTGAAAATTAAGCTGTTCCTTACCATACAACTCCAAGTGAGTTTTTAACTATCTTTATCCCATGCAGATCCCAGAGGGTAAAAAAATCTATTTTTCCAGCGATAATCACCTGGGAGCCCCTACTTCGGAAGCCAGCCTGCCGCGTGAAAAGAAATTCGTTCGTTGGCTGGACACGGTGAAAGACGATGCCGCAGCGATCTTTCTGCTTGGTGATCTTTTCGATTTTTGGTTCGAATATAAAACCGTGGTGCCAAGGGGGTTTGTTCGCGTTCTAGGTAAACTGGCCGAAATCAGCGACAGTGGTATCCCTATTTATTTCTTTGTGGGTAATCACGACCTGTGGATGCGTGATTATTTCGAAAAAGAACTAAATATTCCCGTGTACAGGGACCCGAAGGAGTTCACCTTTAACGGTAAGTCATTCTTTATTGGTCACGGCGACGGAAAAGGCCCCGGTGATAAAGGTTACAAGCGCATGAAGAAAGTGTTCACCAACCCGTTCTTCAAATGGCTGTTCCGCTGGTTGCACCCCGAACTTGGTATGCGACTTGCTCAACACCTTTCAGTAAAGAACAAGATCATTTCAGGAGATGAGGACAAAAAGTTCCTGGGTGAAGAGAAAGAATGGCTGGCCCTATACGCACGCAGGAAGCTCGAAGAGAAACATTACGATTATTTTGTTTTCGGCCACCGGCATCTGCCAATGGAGATCGAAATTGGGCCGGGATCTACCTATTTCAACCTTGGTGACTGGATCACTCACTTCTCTTATGGTGTCTTCGACGGCACTAAGTTTGAACTGTTGGAATTCAAAGAATAAATTTGCCTATTTCAGCAAGAACTCCAGGGTGATTGCATCCAGCCTGCCATCCGGGAAAAGGCCACTCTTCGCTTCAAAATCTCTCAGCGCATTGAAGGTTTCCGTGCGGAATAATCCATCATGATCAAGGATATGCCCCTTGGCTATCAACAATCCCTGGATTTCATAAACCATCGCATTCCTATCGCCCAGATTCAAAGAGTTTTGAGCCGGGCTAGCATAAAACAGCCTGCGGATCAATTGTTTCTTTTCTTCTTCCGCCGACAATTCCTCGGTTTGCGGGGTTTTCGGCGGATTCAATAGCTGTGCCTCGAAATACCTGGCATTTGCCAGCCGATTGCCATATTCGGTAATAGCGGCCCGTGTCTGCTCATTGTCTTTTTTCGGGTTGCGAACATCGATCCCATGGGCACTCCATTGGGTGATCACAAAACCATTCACAGCTTCAACCGCCTGGTAATAGTTCAGTAAAATCGATTTATCGGCTGTGGAAGCATTGATTGCTTCAGGAACCTCGTATGCATATTCCTCAAGGCTGAACCGTTTGTACTTTTTGTATTGCCCCCATCCGATCAGGCCTAAGATCACGATCAAAAGGAAGATGATAATTTGCTTCATTCGCCAGGTTTGTTTAATCTAAAGATATGAAAAATCAAGGTTTGATGTCCCGGATCTTAAGTTGAAGGCTTACGGTCCCGTTCCATTCATTCTCGTCAATGGAATATGCCATTTTAAAATAATTCCCGTTGACAGCTATTGATTCCTTGTCACCCAGTCCGAATCCAATGCCGGTGATGGGACGATCATTTCCTCGCTGTATCACTAGGCGAAGATGTGACTTGTCCGAGCCTACACACCTGCCGGAGCCGTTGTCTCTAACTTCGGAAGCCATAAAGACAGGAGCCATATTTCCGGGTCCGAAGGGCGCGAACTGCTTTAGTATCCTGTAAAGTTTCGGACTGACCTGCTCCAGGGGCAGCTCCGCATCGATCTTCAATTCCGGCTTTAGCAATTTAGGGTCAATGGTTTCCGAAACCACCTGTTCGAATTTCATTTTGAAATTCTCGTAATCTTTTTCTGCCATTGTCAGTCCTGCAGCGTACTTATGCCCCCCGAACTGTTCAATGAATTCCGCACAGCCCTCCAGGGCATTGTATACATCAAAACCCCGAACCGAACGAGCCGATGCGGCCAACTTTTCACCGCTTCGAGTAAAGACCAGTGTAGGGCGGTAATAGGTTTCCGTCAACCTCGAGGCTACGATGCCGATCACCCCTTTGTGCCATTCCTCACTAAAAACAACGGTTGTCATCCGGTCCTGTTCATTATTCTCTGCTATTTGTTGCAATGCTTGTTCGGTGATCTGTTTGTCGGTTTCCCGGCGCTCTGAATTATAGGACTCAATCTCAGCAGCATAAGCCCTGGCCGTTTCCAGGTCACACTCAGCAAGGAGTGCGACAGCTTCATTTCCGTGTTTCATCCGTCCGGCAGCGTTGATCCTGGGAGCGATGATAAACACCACATCGGTGATGCTAAGTTCTCGTTTTTTCAATTGCTGAAGGATAGCCAGGAAGCCGGTCCTCGGGTTAGAGTTCAATACTTTCAATCCGTAATAGGCCAGTATGCGATTCTCGCCCGTTATAGGAACGATATCCGCCCCGATGGCTGTTACCACAAGATCGAGGTATAGAAGGAGGTCGTCGATCGTTTGTCCTTTTCGCGATGCCAATGCCTGAACAAGCTTAAAACCAACGCCGCATCCGCATAATTCTTTGTAGGGATAATCACAGTCATCTCTTTTAGGGTCCAGCACAGCCGCGGCTTTGGGAAGCTTCTCTCCCGGCCTGTGGTGGTCGCAAATGATGAAATCGATCCCTTTTTCTGAAGCATAGTCTATTTTATCAATGGCCTTTATCCCACAATCCAGGGCGATCACAAGGGTGATGTCGTTGTCCTCGGCAAAGTCAATTCCCTGGAAGGAAATCCCATAACCTTCATCGTACCTGTCCGGGATATAGGTACAAACGTTTGGGTAGTATGTTTTCAGGAAGGAAGATAGAAGTGCTACACTGGTAGTGCCGTCCACGTCGTAATCGCCATATATTAAAATGTTTTCTTCGGAAGCGATCGCGCCTTCGATACGAGCAACGGCTTTGTCCATATCCTTCATCAGGAAAGGATCGTGCAATTGGGACAGATCCGGGCGAAAAAATTCACGTGCCTGTTCGAATGTTTCAATCCCTCGCTGCACCAGCAAAGTTGCTATTATCGGTTCTACCTGCAGCGACTGGCTAAGCTTGCTGACTTTTTCGGGTTCGGGTTTTGGTTTTAGGGTCCAACGCATATTTGTCTAAATTCCAAACAACAATATATCAAATGACAAACCGCTGGGTTCTGGAGCGGGTGTGGATTCAATTTATGGTTATTCGGATATCTTTTTTAAGGGAAGCTGAACAGCGATTGTAAAAGTACAAATTAACTTTTAATGAATCTGTTTTTTGCTGGGGATTCGCCATTCGATTTTGTACTTTCGAGAGATTCAAAAATCATAATCTATGCCTTTAGTATCACCACTTTCACCCGAACATGACCTCGAAACCAAAGAACTGGCCGAATTCTTCAACGAAACACTGGGATTTTGCCCGAACAGCGTGCTCACCATGCAGCGACGGCCCGCCATCAGCAAGGCTTTTATCAACCTCAATAAGGCTGTTATGGCCAATGAAGGCAGGGTCACATCAGCCTTAAAACGAATGATAGCCTGGGTGAGCAGCAATTCCACCGGTTGTCGTTATTGCCAGGCACACGCCATCCGTGCCGCAGAGCGCTACGGCGCCGAACAGGAACAGCTGGACAATATCTGGGATTATCGGACGCACCCGGCTTTTTCTGATGCAGAGCGCGCAGCGCTCGATTTTTCGCTGGCTGCCTCTCTCGTGCCAAACGCTGTCGATGAGGACATTAAAAGTAGGCTTTATGAACATTGGGACGAAGGTGAGATCGTAGAAATGCTTGGTGTGATCTCCTTGTTTGGATACCTCAACCGATGGAACGATTCTATGGGAACCTCCATCGAGGGTGGTGCCGTTGAAAGCGGTGAACAATACCTTGGCAAGCACGGGTGGAATAAGGGGAAGCATGTTTAGAATCTTGGCACCCTAGAATGTCCGTGTTTTAGTAAAGAAGTATTTGCTGTATTTTTTCTTTGAGTTTAGGAACTATATCCTTTTCAAACCAGGGGTTTCTGGAGCGCCAGAATCGATTTACCGGGGAAGGGTGTGGCAGTGGCCAGAATTGAGGCAGGTATTCAGAATGATTCCTGACCTTATCTGTCAGGTTCCTGTTATCGTTCTTCAGAAAATATGCCTGGGCATAGGTGCCAACAAGCAGGATCAATTCAACATTATTAAATCCTTTGAATACCCTGTCGTGCCAGGTTTCGGCACATTCTTTACGTGGCGGCAGGTCCCCACTCTTCCCTTTCCCGGGGTAGCAAAAACCCATTGGAACAATCCCGAAATTATCGGGTTCATAAAATATATCATCCGATACTCCAAGCCATTCCCTCAATTTCCTTCCGCTCTGGTCGTCCCAGGGAATTCCGCTTTCGTGGACCTTGGTTCCCGGAGCCTGGCCTACAATGATGATCTTCGAATTTTCGGTAGCTTCAATTACGGGTCTTGGCCCCAGCGGCAGATGTTCGGCACAGATGGTGCATTTTCGGATCTCACTGAGCAGCTGTTTCATTTTTTCCCTGCAACTACCATCACTATCTCTCCTTTCGGAGGATGTGTTCCGAAGTGATCCGTCAATTCCGCCAACGTGCCACGGATAGTTTCTTCGTGTAATTTAGTGAGTTCCCTGGATACCGAAGCGTTCCGCTCTGCTCCAAAAATCTCCTGGAATTGGGTGAGGGTCTTCAGCAATTTATGTGGCGATTCGTAAAAGACCATGGTTCGGGTTTCTTCGGCGAGTGCCTGCAGCCTAGTTTGCCGACCCTTTTTCACCGGTAAAAACCCCTCGAAAACAAAACGGTCATTCGGCAGGCCACTGTTCACCAGTGCCGGCACAAAAGCCGTGGCTCCCGGCAAACATTCCACTTCGATACCTTCTGCTACACAAGCCCGCGTTAGAAGAAACCCGGGATCACTGATCGCCGGGGTTCCGGCGTCGCTGATCAACGCGATATTTTCGCCAGCCTTGATCCGGGAGACAATATTGTCCACCGTTTTGTGCTCGTTGTGCATATGATGAGACATCATGGGTGTGTCGATCTCGTAATGCTTGAGTAATTTTCCGCTGGTGCGGGTATCCTCGGCGAGTATGAGATTTGCCTCCTTCAGCACCTCAATGGCCCTGAAGGTCATATCCTTTAAATTTCCGATAGGAGTGGGAACCAGGTAGAGTTTTCCCATGATCCGTTGTTAATTGAACCTCTTTTCGAGCAGGGCCATGAACCGTTCGGCATATTCTTCCTTGTTCAGCCAGTAATTGTAATCGGGTTTTACTTTACCCTTTATAAATGTCTCGGCCTCCTCCAGCGATTCCATGGTATTGATCTGGGAAAGAACCCTGGTGTAATCATCTGCACTGTCGTTGAAAAGGTGTTTTATGAATGCCAGACGATCATTAAGCCCGATCTCAAGGCTGGTTCCGAGGCTGTCGTTGATCGATTTCGACTTGGCCGCAGTTCCATTTCCGATGGTCTCTTTAACCGCTGTACCTTGTTGAATGTTCTCCGTTTCCTTTCTTTCGAAAACCGGCGTATCCTGGTAATGAGATGCAAATTCTTCCAGGTCGTTCTTCGTGTACATTTTCTTCGGAAGCACATGTTCCAGGATCTCGTCCACATGCTGACTTTCCTGGGGCATTTGTGCCACGATATCCTTTATTTTTTCAATAGCGGGTTCTACAATTTCATCTTCGTGTTCCGGCCTTGGAACAGGTTCCGGTTCTACGAACCAATTTTGTTCTCGAAACGACTTGGAATCGAAGCTCTGGCCTCCCCCTTCCAACTGTCCTTCAAGGTAAGCAAGCACAGTGAGTTTATCATAGATCACCCGAATCTCCTGCTTTAGTCTCATTACGTTGAAATCACCGTCACTTTGGGCTAATTCCGCCGCCAGATCTGAAATTTCTTTCTGAAGTTTCTTCTTCATAACTTTTTATATTGAAAACGTTCTTCGCTGACTTTAGTTTTGTTAAATTTACGCAACCTATATGTAAACGTCAAAGAATTCCCTTTTATTCTAGGTAAACCCTATGTTTCTTGAAAATACCGTAAATCAGAAAGAGCAATTTGGCTGGATCGAAGTGATCTGCGGATCGATGTTTTCCGGAAAGACCGAGGAGCTCATCCGAAGGTTGAAACGGGCTAAATTCGCCAGACAGAAGGTCGAGATCTTCAAGCCGGCTGTCGATATGCGATACGACGAAGACAAAGTGATTTCTCACGATAGTAACGAGATCAGGTCCACTCCTGTCCCGGCTGCTGCCAATATCCCGATCCTGGCAGATGGCTGTGATGTGGTTGGAATTGACGAAGCGCAATTTTTCGACGACGAGATCGTGAAGGTTTGCAACGATCTTGCAAATAACGGGGTGCGTGTCATTATTGCCGGCCTGGACATGGACTATAAAGGAAACCCATTCGGTCCCATGCCGAATTTGATGGCTACCGCCGAATACGTAACAAAAGTACATGCCGTTTGTCCGCGTACGGGCAACCTCGCCCATTACAGCTATAGAAAGGCCCAAAGTGATGAGTTAGTACTCCTGGGCGAAACCGAAGAATATGAGCCTCTCAGCCGGGCCGCCTATTACAAGGCCGTCCTCCGTGAAAAGGTGAAGAAAATGGACGTAAAGGATCCTGTTCAGTTACCTACCAAAAAGCAAGCATAGCAAATGCCCCGAGTCGAAGAAACCATCCTCGAGATAGATCTCAATGCACTAGACCACAACTATCGCGTCATTACTTCGAAACTGAAACCAGAAACGAAGGTTCTCGGAGTTGTCAAGGCGGGAGGCTATGGAAGTGACGCAGCTGTGATCGCGGAAGAACTGGAGGCACTAGGAGTCGATTACCTTGCCGTTGCCTATGTGAAGGAAGGAGTTGAACTTCGCGACGCAGGCATAAAGATCCCGATACTGGTACTACACCCCCAGCCTGCAAATTTTGAAGAGTTGATCGATCGCTGCCTGGAACCGGCTTTATACAGTAAAAGAATACTTAAAGCATTTGTTTCAGTCGCTTCAGAAAAATCCCAAAAGGCCTACCCTGTTCACCTGAAGTTCAATTCAGGTTTGAACCGACTCGGATTTAGGGAAGATGATATTCCATGGGTTACGGGCGAACTTTCCAATGCACCTTCAGTAACAATCAAATCACTTTTCTCCCACCTGGCGGCGAGCGAGGATCTCCGGGAGAGGGAATTCACGATTGGTCAGATCAATAAGTTCCGAGCAATTGTAAAGGAAATGCACGCCAATCTAGGCTATAAGCCATTAGTACACCAGAGCAATACTTCCGCCATCCTGAATTATCCCGAAGCAGAATTCGATATGGTCCGAACCGGGATAGGCTTGTACGGCTATGGAAATGATAAGGCCGCAGATCAAAAACTGAAACCGGTGCACAGTTTGAAATCCGTGATCTCACAGATCCACGAGATAGCGCCAGGAGAATCCGTTGGTTACAATCGTGGACACAAAGCGTCAGGAACCGAATATTCCGCAACTATCCCGATCGGTCATGCTGATGGCATTCCACGTTCACTTGGCAAAGGAAAAGGCCATGTGATCATAAAAGGCAGGAAAGCACCGATCATTGGCAATGTTTGCATGGATATGCTGATGGTCAATGTTAGCGGGATCGATTGTGCTGAAGGCGATGAGGTGTTGATCTTTGGCGACGGACAACCTGCGACTACCATGGCCCAAAACGCAAATACGATTTCCTACGAACTACTTACCGCATTATCCCACCGAATAAAACGGGTTGTTTGCCGAAAATAGATAGTATCTTGTTCATTCTTAGTGCATAAAAACAGTTTTTAGTTAACTTTGCGGCAGTTAACTCTATAAACCTATCAATATGTTAAAGGAATTCAGGAATTTCATTATGACGGGTAACGTGATCGACCTTGCCGTTGCCGTTATCCTAGCCGGAGCCGTTGGCCTGGTTGTAAACGGATTTGTTTCCGATATTATGATGCCGATCGTTGGGCACTTTGCAGGAGGTGTGGACTTCGCCGATATGAAGTACATTCTGGACGACGCAGTTGTTGCCGAAGATGGCACCGTGACCACTCCGGAAAATGCCATAATGTATGGTAAATGGATCAACGCCATCATCAACCTGATCATTGTTGGGTTTGTGCTGTTCATGATCGTGAAGGCCTACAACAAGACCAAAAAGAAAAAGGAAGAGGCTCCTGCGCCACCTCCGGGTCCAACCCAGGAAGAATTACTGGCAGAGATCAGGGACCTTTTGAAGAAATAAGAACGTCCGTAGCCGCTACGCTACTCATTTTAACCACTAAACCCTCCGTCGCCAAGGCTATGGAGGGTATTTTTTTTATCCTTTTCTTCTGAAAAAATAAAATTCTATCGCTTACTTTTGAACCAAATTATTTGCCCATGAAAGTTGCTGTTGTTGGTGCCACCGGGATGGTTGGTGCCGTTATGCTGAAAGTACTGGAAGAGAGAAACTTCCCGGTTACCGAATTATTACCTGTCGCCTCTTCACGATCGGTAGGGAATAAAATTGAATTCAAGGGTAAATCGTATACGATCATCGGGCTGCAGAAAGCTGTCGACAGGCAACCGGATATCGCGATCTTTTCGGCCGGGGGAAGCACATCCCTCGAATGGGCCCCGGCATTTGCCGAAAATGGTACAACAGTCATCGATAATTCATCAGCATGGCGAATGGACCCTTCCAAAAAGCTTATCGTGCCCGAAATTAACGCGAATGTCCTCACTTCAGATGATAAGATAATAGCAAATCCGAATTGCTCCACCATCCAAATGGTGATGGCTCTTGCTCCTCTTCACAGGAAATACAGAATGAAACGCGTGGTTGTTTCCACCTACCAGTCTGTTTCGGGAACCGGTGTAGCCGCCGTTAACCAGCTGGAGAACGAGATCAATGGAGTGAAAGGAGAAATGGCATATCCCTACCCAATTCACAAAAATGCATTGCCACATTGTGATGTCTTCGAGGAAAACGGGTATACCAAGGAAGAGATGAAACTAGCACGGGAACCCCAGAAAATACTTGATGACAGGAGTTTTTCGGTCTCAGCAACCGCAGTGCGTATTCCAACGGCCGGCGGACATAGCGAAGCAGTTAATGTAGAGTTCTTCAATGATTTTGATATTTCCGAAGTTAGGAGAATACTTCACGAAACTCCGGGAGTGACGGTTCAAGATAACCCCGACACCAATACCTATCCTATGCCGATGTACGCGCACGACAAGGATGAGGTCTTCGTAGGCAGGATCCGTCGCGATGAAACACAGCCGAATACCCTGAACATGTGGGTGGTAAGTGACAATCTTCGCAAGGGTGCCGCTACCAATGCCATACAGATCGCCGAGTATCTAGTAACCAATAAGCTGGTCGGTCAATCGGTATCATCTTCCTGATCCCTGATTAAGTGAAAAAGTAAACCTTAATCCCGATGCTGATAGGTGTCGGGACTTTATTTTTCATTATATTTAAGAGAAGATAACCTAATCCCCAGCGTATGAATTCAAATTTTACTACTCTCCTTCGTATCATTCTCGCGCTTATTCTTCTTGTTTTTGGTGTGAATAAGTTCCTGGAGTTTATTCCGGCCCCTGAACTTTCGAGTGAAGCATCCGATTTTATGGGCTCCCTGGTAGATACCGGGTATGTGCTGTATTTTCTCGGTATTCTCGAGATCGGAATCGGCATTTTACTGCTTCTGAAAAAATGGGTGCCCTTCGCCCTGCTGGTGCTTGTGCCAATTTCGGTGAATATCCTGATGTTCCATATTTTCATGGACCTGCCGGATATACTTCAGGCCATTGTTGTTGCCGGGCTGAATGCGGTTCTAATTATGAAATACTGGAAGGCGTACCGGCCTCTGTTCCATTAGATTATTTATTAGAATTCATCCAACCCACATAAAGGAAGACACCGCTCTTTTTAGTACCTTTATGCTCTAATTTTATTCATTATGAAAAAGAGTATCATCCTTCTTCTGATGGCAACGGTGTTTATTGCCTGTAAGGAGGAAAAAAAAGAACCTATTGCTGTGAACTATCCTGAAACAAAACAAGTGGATACGGTAACTAACTATTTCGGAACTGAAGTAAAGGATCCTTATCGCTGGCTGGAGGATGATATGAGCGATGAAACAGGTGACTGGGTAAAGCGTCAAAACGAAGTTACATTCGGTTACCTGGACACCATCCCGTTTCGTGAAGAATTGAAACAACGGTTGGAAACTTTGTGGAATTACGAGAAAGTAGGTGCACCGTTCAAGGAAGGTGACTATACGTATTTCAGAAAGAATGACGGCCTTCAAAACCAATATGTGGTATACCGCTATAAAACTGGTGCCGATCCATCGACAGCCGAAGTCTTCCTGGACCCGAATACCTTTAAGGAAGACGGCACCATTTCCCTGGGAGGCCTGAGCTTTTCCGACGACGGTAAAACTACTGCCTACAGTATTTCTGAAGGGGGTAGCGACTGGCGCAAGGTGCTGGTAATGAATGCCGAAAACAAAGAGATCATCGAAGATACCCTGATCGATGTGAAATTCAGCGGACTCTCATGGAAAGGCAATGAAGGTTTCTATTACTCGAGTTACGATAAGCCCAAGGGAAGCGAACTCTCTGCAAAAACAGACCAACACAAACTCTATTTCCACAAGCTGGGAACACCTCAAAGTGAGGATGAACTGGTATTTGGCGGTACTCCAGCCGAAAAACACAGGTATGTAGGTGGTTATGTGACCGAAGACAACAAATACCTGGTTGTGACGGCCAGTATTTCCACTTCCGGGAACAAGTTATTTATAAAAGACCTGGAAGATCCGTCGGCCGGATTCGTAACCGTATTGGACCATACAGACAGTGACACCTACGTGTTGGAAAACGAAGGCTCAAAACTATACCTGGGAACTAATCTTGATGCACCCAATCAGAAGATAGTAACCGTTGATGCGGCCAACCCAACCCCGGAGAACTGGGTAGATTTCATCCCGGAAACGGAGAACGTGTTGAGTCCTTCCAGTGGTGGAAAATACATTTTCGCAGAATATATGGTTGATGCCGTGTCCAAGGTCTTCCAATACGACATGGACGGCAATATGATCCGGGAGATCGAACTTCCGGGAGTGGGAAGCGCAGGTGGTTTCGGAGCAAAAAAGGATGAAACGGAATTGTATTATTCGTTCACCAACTATGTGACCCCGGGGTCGATCTACAAATTCGACATGGAGTCCGGCGAATCCGAATTGTATCGCAAGCCGGAGATCGATTTTAACCCGGACGATTACGAAAGCAAGCAGGTTTTCTATACCTCCAAGGACGGAACCAAGGTGCCAATGATCATAACCCACAAGAAAGGGCTGAAACTCAATGGAAAGAACCCTACCATTCTCTATGGGTACGGAGGATTCAATATCAGCCTTACGCCGTCTTTCAGCATTACCAACGCAGTGTGGATGGAACAAGGTGGCGTTTACGCCGTGCCAAACCTCCGTGGTGGTGGCGAATATGGTAAAAAATGGCACATCGCGGGAACCAAAATGCAAAAGCAGAATGTATTCGACGATTTTATCGCAGCTGCGGAATACCTTATCGAGAATAAATACACCTCTTCCGACTATCTGGCTATTCGTGGCGGGTCTAACGGCGGACTATTGGTTGGAGCGACCATGACCCAGCGACCAGACCTTATGAAAGTCGCACTACCGGCAGTGGGAGTTCTTGATATGCTTCGATACCATACTTTTACCGCCGGAGCGGGATGGGCTTACGACTACGGTACTTCGGAGGACAACAAGGAAATGTTCGATTACCTCAAAGGTTATTCCCCAGTTCATAATGTCAAAGAAGGTGTCGAATATCCCGCAACGCTTATCACAACTGGTGATCATGACGACAGGGTGGTTCCTGCTCATAGCTTTAAGTTCGCTGCGGAATTGCAGTCGAAGCAAACCGGAACCAATCCTACGCTGATCCGCATCGAAACTGATGCCGGGCATGGAGCGGGAACTCCTGTGAGCAAGACCATCGAGCAGTATGCAGACATCTTTGGTTTTACCCTTTACAATATGGGTTACGAAGTGCTGCCCGAAAAGGTGAATGAGAAGATCAAAGAATAATTGAAATAATCAAACTCCCATAAAGCTGTCTTTGACCATCCAGTTGCTCAGAGACAGCTTTTTTATATTATGCTGAAGGTCGATATCCGCTCATTTTCCTATGATTCCGCAGAGATCCTGAAGGAAATCGCTTTTGCCCTGGAAAAAGGTCAGCAACTGGCAGTTCTTGGAGAGAGTGGTTGCGGTAAGTCAACCCTTTTGCATATTATATATGGATTACTTCACCTGGAACACGGACAGATCCACTGGGGCCAAACCGAATTACTTGGCCCGAACTACAATATCGTTCCAGGGGAGTCCTTTATCAAGCTGGTTGCCCAGGAATTCAACGTAATGCCCTATATAACTGTTTCTGAAAATGTAGCCGAGCACCTCCCCAGGCTCGACCCCAAATCGGAGGCCAAACGGGTGCGCGACCTGCTGGAAGTAGTGGATATGCTTCCTTTCAGTGATAGCATGGTCAAAAATCTTAGTGGCGGTCAGAAACAGCGGGTAGCGCTGGCGAAGGCATTGGCCAAAGAACCGGAATTGCTGCTTCTTGATGAGCCATTCAGCCATATAGATACCTTCAGAAAAAATTCACTGCGAAGAAAGCTGTATTCCTATCTCAGGGAAAATGATATCGCCTGTATAACTGCTACACATGACGCGGCAGAAGCCCTGGCATTTTCCGATGAAATTCTGATACTCAGAAACGGCACTACGGAAGCACTCGGAAAACCAGAGGTGATCTATAATTCTGTAACCAATATTTACCAGGCAGGGTTTTTCGACGAGGTGAATGAGCTGCCGGGCACCCTGTTTGATTCTGAAGAACAGGAAACACTACTGCTTTTTCCACATCAGTTAAGGGTTTCAGAGACCGAAACAACGCTCAAGGTTACTATTCAGAACAATTATTTCCGCGGAAGCAATTACCTGGTCGAGGCTAAATGGAACGACAAAACGATCTACTTTGAGCATTCACAGAAGATCCTTGAAGGCAGTGAAATCTTCATCAAAAGGAATCAATAATTCTGATTATCTTGTTCAAAACAACTGACTATGGCCAGGTTATTTCTTATTGTTTGTTCACTGGTTCTTTCTGTTTCATCTGTTCGGGCACAGGAAAACGAGAAATATGCAATCAAGGTTGCTTCGGAAGACGCGATCATTGAGACTTTGTATGCGGTCATTTCCGGAGAAAAAGGAGAAGAACGGAATTGGGAGCTCTTTCGATATTTGTTCAAACCAGAAAGTCGTTTGATCCCAACTGTGAAAGGTCCTGACGGTGTTTATAACACTCAACCCATGATCCCGGAGGACTATATAAAAGCAGCCACCGATTGGTTTGAGACTACCGGTTTTTATGAAAAGGAGATTTTCAGGAAATCCGAGTCATTCGGAAATATCACCCATCTCTTCAGCACCTACGAGTCATTCAGAAATAAGGATGACAAGGAACCTTTTATGCGTGGTATCAATAGTATACAGTTACTGAACGACGGGGATCGCTGGTGGGTGATCACAATTTACTGGACTCCGGAAACCGAATCCAACCCAATACCTGCACAATATCTGCCAAAATCGAACTAGATCAATCGATTTCAAGAACATTGATCTTCATCCCGTTGAAGGTGGCGCTTTCTCCCGTTTTCTTACCCAGCAGTAATTTCCCTATTGGCGATTCCAGGGAAACACAATAATAGTTCGTATCCGATATAGGAACAGCACCGGCCGAAACACTCATGAAATATGTGGCTTTATCAGTAATGACAAGGCTTCCCAGGTGGGCGATGTCGTTGATGTGTTCGAGATTTATCTTGTTCAGGACTGCTTCCTGTCTTTCAACTTCGGCAAGTTGTTTACTGAATTTCTCCCGCTCCAACTGTAACATCGCGCGGTTCGTGTGGTGTTTATCGCCAACCGTGCTCTTCTCCTCGTCGAAAAGAGAGTCTTTTACCGCGTCCAGAGCTTTATTGATCCTGTGCCTGTGCCCGTCTATATATTCTTCACATTTATGAAATAGGATCGTCTTAATTTCCTGATTGGTCATTCTTCTTCAAATTTACTTCGCCTAAGTTATGCATTTGTCGTAAAACCCACTGTTTCCTTTGTTCTAAAAATGCGGTCCTCGGTGAGGCTTTATATTTTCTCGGGTTTGGCAATATTACTGCGATGGAAGCCGCTTCATGCGTTGTCAGATCTTTTGCATCCTTGTTGAACCAGTATTTGGCTGCCGCCTGGACACCATACACCCCTTCACCCATTTCGATACTGTTGAGATAGACCTCCAGTATTCTTTCCTTGCCCCAGATATTCTCGATAAGGAAGGTGAAGTAGGTTTCCAGGCTCTTCCGCAGCCAGCTTCGCTCTGGCCATAGAAATACGTTCTTTGCTGTTTGCTGGGAAATGGTGCTGCCTCCTTTAAGGCGTTTACCCGCCTTGTTGCCTTCGTAGGCCTTCTTGATCGCTTCGTAGTCGAAACCGTTATGGTCTGGGAAATTCTGGTCTTCGGAACTAATTACAGCCAGTTGCATGGCTTCGGAGATCTGCTCAATCGGGACCCATTCATGTTGAATATCGACAGGATCATCCGACTGGAAGGTCCGGATCGCCATTAACGGGGTTGCGGGCACCTTCACATATTTGTACAAAAACACCCAGGCAACAGTTAAAACAACGAACCAGATCGCTGTTTTTAATAAAAACCGGAACAATTTCTTTATCATTTGGAATCGATTAGCGCTGCCAGTTGTTTCCCTATCGAGCAACCAATTGCAACACCCATTCCTCCGAGTCGAACCCCGCAGTAAACATTCTCTTCTATTTGATTGACGATAGGCTTCTTCTTACCGCCCACTCCCATAATCCCACTCCAGCGGCTGTCAATTTCAAACGCGGTTCCTGGTAGAATTGTTGTGCTAAGTAGTTGATCCAGTTTATTCTGGACCAATTCTGTAATTCCGATCTCCGTAGTTTGTTCAGCTTTGAAATCAAGGTTTCTACCCCCTCCAAACAGGATACGATCATGAATATTCCTGAAATAATAATAGCCTTTGTCAAGGTGAAACGTTCCTTTGATCTTTAATCCCGGTATTGGTTTGGTGATCAGAACTTGCGCTCGAGCCGGAACAACATCTTCATCAAATAATTGACGCGCAAAACCATTCGTAGCTATAATGAGATTTTTTGCCGGAATTTCTTCGGAATTGTTCAAAATCATAGAAATCTGACCGTTTTTTCGCGAAAAACTGTCAATTTTCGTCGAATTAAGGATCAAAATCCCCTTTTCCATGGCCTTGGATAACAATCCGAGCATCATGGCGCCCGTGTCAATCTGACCCTCAAATTGATTAAAAATAAGTTGTTTTTGGATATTTTTAAACGAAAATGCGTCATTTTTAACCGAAAACGTCGCTTTTTTGTCAAAATCAGCCTCTGTAACCAGGCCATTGATGTAGTCTATATTTTCAAGGCAAAACTCAAAAAGTTCAATATCATCTTCAGCAAACAATTCGTACCCGCCGTATTGTCTGAAGTCCATCTTTGCATCGCCAAGAATGCTGCGCAAAAGACTAAGGCCCTGGATCCTGTTTTTGATGATTTCGATGACTTCTGCTTCTGAATGAGTATTAAGATCTTCCAGTATCTCGGAAACACTGCCAAAACAAGCAAATCCGGCATTTTTAGTGCTTGCGCCACTTGGTAATATTCCTTTTTCAAATATTACGATCTTTCCATCCGGGAATCGTTCCCTGAGAAATAAGGCACAACTAAGTCCTACAATACCGCTTCCAACGATAGCGTAATCGATATCACTAAGCCAGGTTTTTCGCTCCCAGTAAGACAGGTTCATAGATGTGACGATTTGCGTAAAATTCATCAAAAAAGGCCAAAATTCATCTTTTTTTGACTAAAAATCGATGATTCTGGCCCTATTTCATAAGAAATCGAGCTGTTTTAATCCTCTTCCGGCTCTTTCATTTCCCAACTGTTCATGAACGCCGTGGTATAGTTTCCGGCAACGTAGTCCGGGTGATCCATCAATTGACGGTGGAACGGGATTGTGGTTTTTATTCCTTCGATCACGAACTCATCCAGTGCACGCTTCATTTTGTTGATCGCCTCATCCCTTGTTTGAGCCGTGGTGATCAGCTTCGCTATCATTGAATCATAATTAGGAGGGATCACGTAACCGGCATAAACATGCGTGTCCAGGCGTACTCCATGACCTCCCGGGGCATGAAGTGTCGTGATTCTTCCCGGTGACGGGCGGAAGCCGTTATAAGGGTCTTCGGCATTGATCCTGCATTCGATGGAGTGAAGGTTGGGCGTATAGTGTTTACCCGAGATCGGTACTCCGGCCGCGACCAGTATTTGTTCCCGGATAAGGTCGAAATCGATTACCTGCTCGGTGATCGGGTGTTCCACCTGTATACGAGTATTCATTTCCATGAAGTAGAAGTTCCTGTGTTTATCGACCAGGAATTCCACGGTTCCTGCCCCTTCATACTTAATGTATTCGGCCGCCTTTACAGCCGCCATACCCATATCATTCCTAAGTTTTTTGGTCATGAACGGGCTTGGTGTTTCTTCGGTGAGTTTTTGGTGCCTCCGTTGAATAGAGCAGTCCCTTTCGCTCAGGTGACAGGCTTTTCCGGAACTATCTCCTACGATCTGTATCTCGATATGTCTGGGTTCTTCAATTAGTTTTTCCATGTACATATCGTCGTTCCCAAATGCCGCCTTACTTTCCTGACGAGCAGAATTCCAGGCTTCTTCCAGGTCTTCTTCCTTCCAAACAGCACGCATTCCTTTTCCTCCGCCCCCGGCACTCGCTTTGAGCATTACGGGATAACCTACCTCTTCGGCTATTTTTATACAGCTTTCAAAATCTTCGATCACCCCATCACTTCCGGGTACACATGGCACCCCAGCTTCCTTCATGGTTGCTTTGGCAGTAGCCTTATCACCCATCTTCTCTATCATTTCCGCCGAGGCCCCGATAAATTTAATATCGTGCTCCTCGCAGATCTTCGAGAATTTGGCGTTTTCAGAAAGAAAACCATATCCGGGATGGATTGCATCGGCATTGGTGATCTCCGCAGCCGATATGATATTTGATATCTTCAGGTAACTCTCGCTACTGGGTGCCGGTCCTATACATACGGCCTCATCGGCAAATCTAACGTGGAGGCTTTCTTCGTCGGCTTTGGAATATACAGCAACTGTTTTAATTCCCATCTCTTTACAGGTTCGTATAACCCGTAACGCGATCTCGCCACGGTTGGCTATTAGTATTTTCTTGAACATAATCTTCTAGAATTTCAAGATTCAGCGGTTCGTCCCGTGGAATCTTTTAATTTGAATTTACGACGGGTCTACTAAGAATAGTGGTTGATCGAATTCTACTGGACTGGCATCATCAACCAGCACCTTTACGATCTTACCTGAGACTTCACTTTCGATTTCGTTGAAAAGCTTCATAGCTTCAATTACGCAAAGTACGTCTCCTACTGCAACACTGTCTCCAACTTCTTTGAAAACCGGTTTGTCCGGGGCCGGTTTCCTGTAAAAAGTTCCAATAATAGGTGATTTAACGACGACGAGATTCGAATCTTCCTCTGCAGGGGCAGCCTTTTCAACAGGCTGAGAAGCAGCAGGGGCTTCCGCCGGAGTAGCGGGAACGGTTTGTGGTTGAGCCGCAACTGGCATTGCAGGAACCTGTTGAATGTAAGTAGTTTCACCATTTCCATCGGTCTTACCCGTTCGAATAGTGATCTTTACATCCCCCATTTCAAGTTTCACTTCACTGGCGCCGGATTTCGCCACAAACTTGATCAAGTTTTGTATTTCTTTTAATTCCATGATTCTCTTTTTTCAGTTATGTTAGTTTTTTGGATCGTAGGCCCATTTCACGTAGATCGCTCCCCATGTGAAACCGCCGCCAAAAGAGGCGAAGACCAAATTATCCCCCTTCGAGAGTTGATTTTCATAATCCACAAGGCAAAGGGGTAGAGTTGCCGAAGTGGTATTCCCGTATTTTTGAATATTCACCATTACTTTTTCTTCAGGCAAGCCCATACGCCTGGCAGTGGCATCAATGATGCGCATATTTGCCTGATGAGGTACCAGCCAGTCCACATCATCTCCGCTCATTCCATTTCGAACCATGATCTTCTCACTTACGTCGGCCATGTTCGAAACGGCGAATTTGAAAACGGTCTTTCCATCCTGAAAAACATAGTGTTGCTTCTTATCTACTGTTTCGTGCGAGGGTGGTAAAATTGATCCCCCGGCATCTATTTTTAAACTTTCACGTCCAATTCCATCACTTCTCAAGTATTCATCCTGCACTCCAAAACCTTCAGTATTCGGTTCGAACAGTACTGCTCCACCACCATCCCCGAAAATAATGCAGGTAGTTCTGTCTTCGTAATCGATGATGGAGGACATCTTATCGGCGCCCAGCAGTAGCACTTTTTTATAACGGCCGGATTCTATATACCTGGCTGCTGTGGACATGCCGTATAGAAAACTGGAACATGCCGCGACAAGGTCGAATGAAAAAGCGTTTACGGCACCTATCTGAGTGGCTACGTAAACGCCCGTTGCCGCTACCGGCATATCAGGTGTGGCTGTCGCCATAATCACCATGTCAATATCTTTCGGGTCTGTGTTGCTTTTTCGAAGGAGGTCTTCAGCCGCTTTTATCGCCAGGAATGAAGTGCCTTTGCCTTCTTCTTTCAGGATGCGGCGCTCTTTTATTCCTGTCCTGGTTGTGATCCACTCGTCATTTGTGTCGACCATTGTTTCCAGGATCTTATTGGTTAGCACGTAATCCGGAACATATCCGCCTACAGCTGTTATCGCGGCTGAGATTTTGCTCATAGTATATGCTTAAATTCGCAAAAAATGGCTTAAAAGAAGCGAAAATTACTAAAAATTAGCTAAAAAAAAGCCGTTTTTGCCATTTTTTGGAAAAACGGGTTAAATAAAAAACTCCTGCAAAATTGCAGGAGTTGGACTTTCTATAAACAGGAATTATGCTTCGGTTTCTTCCGTCGCATCGATCACTACCTGCCCTCTGTAGTACAATTTTCCTTCGTGCCAATGCGCTCTGTGGTACAAATGCGCTTCTCCGGTAGTTGGATCTGTTGCGATTTGTGGTGTCGTTGCTTTGTAATGCGTTCTTCTTTTATCTCTTCTTGTTTTTGAGATCTTTCTTTTAGGATGTGCCATTACTCTGTATTATTTGTCCGTTAATAGTTTTTTCAAGTCGTCCCATCTCGGATCGGTTGAGTCGTCTTCTGACGAAGCATCCTCCCCGCTCTTAGGTCGCAGTTCTTCAAGTTTCTCGAGTATGTCGCTTTTCAATGTACCGTCAATAACACCCGGATGAATTCTTCGGGTGGGTAAAGACAGAACAATGGATTCGTATACGTATTGCTGAATGTTGACTTCATGACTACCATGCGGAAGGATCAGCAGGTCTTCATTCTCATCGTTGAATTCCTCTCCGAACTTCACCACGAAATGATAGTTTCCTGAAATCTCCTGGTCGAATGGTTCGCTCGTGATATCACAGAGAACCCCAACCGTACCATTGAATTCCATGGAGATCTCAAGCAAGGTTGTCTTTTTATTCAGCAACACGTCGAGTTTGATATCTGAATGGTCAAACTCTTCATATTCGAAATGCTCAAAGAACGTATTAGTTATTTCGAAATTAAACCGGTGTTCTCCTAATTTCAATCCTATAAAAGGAATGGTAAATTCTTTCAGTTCCTCCATGATCGCACCCGTTAATTATCTATGCCCCACTTAAAAGGCGGCTGCAAAGATATAAAATTATTTAATTTCCCTGAGCTTTGCCTATTTCTTTTTGGCAAATGTTTTTTTCTGATTCGCCTTTAGGGGATCGCTCGATAATTCTCTGTATTCCGAACGTTTTCTGAAGATCTCGATAGCCCTGAACACAGCCTGTTTGAACGATTCGTAATTCGCCTCATTCTTGCCGGCCATATCATAGGCCGTACCATGATCCGGCGATGTGCGGATCTTGCTCAAACCAGCAGTGTAATTCACCCCCTTTCCAAAGGCAAGGGTTTTAAAAGGAACAAGACCCTGGTCATGATACGAGGCAATGACCGCGTCGAAGTTCTTATAATTTCCCGAGCCGAAGAAGCTATCAGCCGCATACGGCCCGAAAACGAGTTTCCCGTTATTCCTTATGTTGGTTAATGTGGGCTCAACGACCTCATCATCTTCTGTCCCGATAACACCATGGTCTCCAATGTGTGGATTGATCCCCAGTACAGCAATCTTTGGTTTACGAATTCCAAAATCACTGATCAGTGTCTTGTGGATGATATTGATCTTCTTCTCGATCAGTTCGCGCGTGATCTTGCTTGAGACATCTTTCACCGCCACATGATCGGTTAGTAGCCCAACACGCAACCCGTTTGAGATCATAAGCATAAGGCTTTCGCCTTCGAGTTCCCGGGCAAGATAATCCGTGTGGCCGGGAAAGTTGAATGATTCCGACTGCACATTGGATTTATTGATAGGTGCGGTAACCAGCACATCGACCTTGGATTGTTTCAGCGCAGCTACTGCTGCTTCCAGGGATTTGATCGCATACTCCCCAATTTTTTTGTCCTCAACGCCAAAATTGATCTCGACAGGCTCCTTCCATACATTGATCACATTGAGCTTCTTGTGAGCGATCTTATCCAGAGAATCTATCCCGTACAGATTAATATCCAGTTCATAGGTCTTAATGAAGTGTGACATGAGCTTAACCGACGCAAAGATCACAGGGGTACAGAACTCCAGCATACGATTGTCCTGGAAGGTTTTCAACACAATCTCGCTTCCGATCCCATTCAGGTCGCCTATGGATATCCCAACGATTATTTTCTCCTTTTTGCTCATCCGGCCAGGGCTATTATTCGTATTTTTGTATGTGCAAATGTAAGTAATAGTATCCATGTTTACAGGAATAATTGAATCTCTTGGAACCATAGCCGAAATGAACCGTGAAGGCGATAACCTGCACCTGGTTATAAGTAGTTCCATCAGTCCGGAACTTCGCGTCGATCAAAGTGTTTCTCACAATGGGATTTGCCTCACCGTGGTAGAGACCTGGCCCGAAAAATATAAGGTAACCGCAATTCGAGAAACCCTGGACAAGACCAATCTAGGTAAACTTGAGATCGGCAGCCTTATTAACCTGGAGCGATCGATGAAAATGGACGGTAGGCTGGACGGACATATTGTACAGGGACATGTGGATGAAACTGCGCTATGTACACATGTTGAAGAAGCGAACGGCAGCTGGTACTATACCTTTCGCTATGATTCAGCAAAAGATAATGTTACCATTGAAAAAGGGTCTATATCGGTAAACGGAGTAAGCCTTACTGTGGTGAATTCAAAAGAAAATGAATTTAGCGTTGCTATTATTCCTTACACTTACGAAAATACTAACTTCAAACAAATAGAAGTGGGGACGACGGTAAATCTCGAATTTGACGTGATCGGCAAATATGTGAAGCGTCTTATGAACGGGTCCTCGCCAACCTGATTTTCCGGGTAGCAACGATAGTTCCATAGATCAAACCAGCGAGCAAAAGAATGATAATTCCACTGTCCAATGGCAACTCTGGTGGAGGTGTAGGAGGGGGTGGCGGAGGTGTGTCCGACGGCTGCGCACGCATAACAGTACCGTTTAGTAAACTAAGTACTATGGCTAGTATGGCTACGATTTGGGGTCGCATATTCAGGGTCTAAAGTAATAATTTTTTTTAAACAACAAAGAAATTATCAGATTATCAGAATGTAAATAACTGAATTTCCGATCATTTATTGTTTCTCCCTCACCGTTCACTTGCATAAAATAGTGGTCCCACTTGGGCTCGAACCAAGGACCCCCTGATTATGAGTCAGGTGCTCTAACCAGCTGAGCTATGGGACCAAATAAGTTGCAAAAGTAAGATACTTTGTTATTCCAGCAAACAATTTACATTATTATTACTATTCCGTAAAGCCGGGGTCAATGTCCTGGCAAAGTTCAACCAGCACCCCGTTTGCTGTCTTAGGGTGCAGGAAAGCCACCCATTTATTGTCCGCCCCCCGCTTGGGTTCTTTATTTAATAAAATGAATCCCTCTTCTTCCAGGCGTTTCATTTCCGAACGAATGTCGTCCACGGCGAAGGCCACGTGGTGCATCCCTTCTCCCCTTTTCTCTATAAACTTAGTGATCGCGCTGTTTTCTGTCGTTCCCTCGAGAAGTTCGATCTTGTTCTCTCCACATTTGAAAAAGGACGTCATTACTCCTTCAGAAGCAACCTCTTCCGTTTTGTAATGCTCATAACCAAATAATTTTCTGTACACCTCGTTGGCCGCGGAGAGATCTTTAACTGCAATACCAATATGTTCTATTTTTGTCATTCTTCAGAATTCAATAAATTAACAATTAACGCCTTAAATGTACTATTTTTGCAGTATGACTGAAAGCAACAGACAAAAGAAAATCGGAAGCGTACTGCAAGAGGATCTGGCAAACGAATTGCAAGGCATGCTGCGGGAGGCCGGACAAACAGGCATCCTTATTTCCGTTTCCAAAGTAAGCGTAACGGTGGATCTGTCGATAGCAAAGGTGTATGTTAGTATATTTCCTTCGGATAAGGCCAATACAATGGTGGACGAGTTGAACCGGCTGAAGCCAATGATCAAACATCGTATTGCGTTGCTTACCAAAGATCAGCTGCGAAAAATGCCCGACCTGATCTTTTACAACGACGATAGTCTCGAGTATATCGAAAACATCGAAAAAGCCGTTAAAGGAGAAGAAAACCCATTGCTGGATCCGGACACCCTCCCGAAACGCAAAAAATCCTGAAGTGAACTACCCCTTTTATATTGCGAAACGATACCTGTTCTCAAGGAGCAGTAATAACGCGATAAATGTGATCACCCTAATTGCGGCCATTGGGGTGGTTGTGGGTGCTATGTCATTATTCATAGTGCTTTCGGCCTTTTCAGGACTGAAGGATTTCAGCCTGCAATTCACAACGGTTTTCGACAGCGACCTGAAAGTGACCCCTGCCAGTGGAAAGACCCTGTCATTTTCCGAAGAAACACTTCGATTGCTGGAAAACGACGAGGATATTGAGGTCTTCTCTAAAGTAATTGAGGAACGGGCCTTTTTACAATACAAGGGCAGAAATCATATCGCTTATATCAAAGGCGTTGATTCCAACTACGTCAAAGTGGTCCCAGTAGACAGCATCCTTTTTCTAAGTGAATGGTTGGATTATGGTCGGAATGAGGTGGTGATCGGCACTGCTACCGCTTTGAAACTCTCCGTGGGTATCAATGATTACACCGACCCCATCGAGGTCTATGTTCCTACTCCCGGCAGCGGGCAGATCACCGAGCTCAATATCGAAAACGCTTTCCGCAGGGAACAAGTGGTCGCGTCCGGCTTTTATGAGGTTAATGAAGACGTGAATGGTAAATACATCTTTTCCGATTACGAATTGGCTCAATCCCTGCTTTCTATGAACAAGGATCGTTTGTCGTCTGTTGAACTAAAACTGAAGCCAAACAGCGATGAGGAAATGGTGAGAGAACGACTTACGAGTTATTTTAGCGGCCAGGACATCGTGATCAAGAATCGGATACAGCAGAATGACGCGCTTTACAAAATGCTGAACACCGAAAATATCGCTGTGTACCTGATCTTCACTCTTGTACTTATTATTGCTTTGTTCAATGTGATCGGCTCAATTATAATGATGATCCTCGACAAACGGGCGAACATCAAAACCCTGTTCAACCTGGGCGCAACATTACGTCAACTTCGCAATATCTTTTTCCTGCAAGGGACATTGATGACCTCTCTCGGCGGTGCATTGGGTATTTTGATAGGAGTGGTGGTTGTGTGGATCCAGATGGAGTCTCCCTTTGTGTATATCACAAGTTCCCTTCCATATCCGGTAAAATTGAAAGTGATTAACATCCTGGTGGTCTTTGCAACGATTGCCCTGCTTGGTATAATTGCTTCCAGGATAGCGGCGTCCCGAGTCAAAGCTCGCTTACTGGACTAAGCGAACTGGTGGTCTCCAAATTTTTCAAGCACTTCGTCAAATGCGGCAAAGACATCCGCTGAATCATCGCTTGTGACCATTTTCATTCGGTGCTCCTTGAAATTAGGAATTCCTTTGAAATAGTTGGTATAGTGCCGGCGGGTTTCAAAAACTCCAAGTTTCTCTCCTTTCCAGTCTATAGCCATCGTGAGGTGTCGTTTAGCAGCTTCAACACGTTCGGCCATAGTAGGAGGAGGACAATGTTCACCAGTCTTGAAATAGTGTTTTACTTCTTTAAAGAACCATGGATAGCCGATACTGGCCCGACCAATCATAGCCCCGTCAAGTCCGAATTTATCCCGCATCTCCATTGCTCGTTCCGGGGAATTCACGTCGCCATTCCCAAAGATAGGGATGTGCATTCTCGGGTTATTCTTTACTTCGGCGATTGGAGCCCAGTCCGCCTCCCCTTTATACATTTGGGCACGGGTCCTTCCATGTATCGAAAGGGCCTTAACCCCAACGTCCTGTAGTCGTTCGGCAACCTCAACAATGCGTATGGAATCGTGGTCCCAGCCCAGTCTTGTTTTTACGGTAATAGGCAGCTTGCTGTGTTTTACCATTGCTTCGGAAAGGGATACCATAAGATTGATATCCTTCAAAATGCCCGCACCGGCTCCTTTTGAAACGACCTTCTTCACCGGGCAACCGAAATTTATATCGATGATGTCCGGCCCACTGGCCTCAACAATCTCAACACTCTTCAGCATAGAATCAAGAACCGCACCGAAGATCTGAATGCCAACTGGTCGTTCTTTTTCATAAATGTCGAGCTTCATGACGCTTTTAGCTGCATCACGGATCAGGCCTTCCGAAGAAATAAATTCGGTATAAACCACATCCGCTCCCTGTTCCTTACACAAGGCGCGAAAAGGAGGGTCGCTGACGTCCTCCATCGGGGCCAGTAACAAGGGAAATTCCCCTACATCTATATCGCCTATCTTTGCCATAGCTGCTGCAAAAATACACATAAAGTGCTAATAGCGTTAGGAATGCGCTGCACACAAGAAATTTGAGTTATATTTGCATCCAATTTTACAGGAAGCACCTTGCTATGAAGAACATCCGTAACTTTTGTATCATCGCCCATATCGATCATGGTAAAAGCACCCTGGCCGACAGGCTATTGGACGCAACGGGGTCGGTGACGGTGCGGGAACAGCAAGCTCAGCTTCTCGACAATATGGACCTGGAGCGCGAACGTGGTATCACTATAAAAAGCCATGCGATCCAGATGGAATACGAGTACGAGGGAGAGAAGTATATCCTGAACCTCATCGACACCCCGGGGCATGTGGATTTTTCTTACGAAGTTTCCCGCTCAATTGCAGCTTGCGAAGGCGCTTTGCTGGTTGTGGATGCGGCACAGAGCATTCAGGCACAGACCATTTCGAACCTTTACCTCGCCCTTGAGAACGACCTTGAGATCATTCCGGTATTGAATAAAGTGGATCTACCTTCGGCGAATCCCGAAGAAGTTACCGATGACATTGTTGACCTCCTGGGATGTGATCACGAAGAGGTGATCCCGGCTTCGGCCAAAACGGGAATTGGGATCGACGAGATCCTCAAAGCGATCATCGAACGAATCCCGGCGCCGAAAGGCGATGAGGACGAACCGCTTCAGGCACTGATATTTGATTCTGTTTACAATCCGTTCCGTGGGGTAGAGACCTATTTCCGAATCTTCAACGGAAAAATAAGGAAGGGCCAGCACATCAAGTTCATGGCGACCGGTAAAGATTACTATGCCGATGAAGTGGGTACTCTCAAGCTGAAACAGCACCCCAAACAAGTGATCAACGCTGGCGATGTGGGCTATCTGATCACTGGGATCAAAGACGCTCGCGAAGTAAAGGTAGGTGACACGATCACCGATGCCAAAACACCAACGACCAAAATGATCGCTGGTTTCGAAGATGTGAAACCGATGGTATTCGCCGGTATCTACCCGGTGGACACAGAAGATTACGAAGAACTGCGGAACTCCATGGAGAAGTTACAGCTGAACGATGCCTCCCTGGTATTTCAACCGGAAAGTTCAGCAGCGCTCGGTTTCGGTTTTCGATGCGGGTTCTTAGGAATGCTTCACCTGGAGATAGTACAGGAGCGTCTGGAAAGAGAGTTCGATATGACCGTTATAACTACGGTTCCGAATGTGTCCTATCACGCCTATACGAACAAAAACCCCGACGATATAATCCTGGTGAATAACCCGTCCGACCTGCCGGATCCTTCAACCCTAAACCGCGTTGAAGAGCCTTATATCAAGGCAAGTATCATCACAAAGTCGGATTTTGTCGGGCCGGTGATGTCGCTTTGTATTGAAAAGAGAGGACAGATCACCAATCAAACTTATCTGACCCCGGAGCGCGTCGAACTGAATTTCGATATGCCGCTGGCAGAGATCGTCTTTGATTTCTACGACAGGCTGAAAACGGTTTCCAAAGGATATGCTTCTTTTGACTATTCGCCTATCGGCATGCGAACTTCAAAACTTGTAAAAGTTGATGTCTTACTGAATGCCAACCCGGTAGATGCGCTATCCGCTTTGATCCACCAGGACAACGCCTATGATATTGGCAAAAAGATGTGCGAGAAACTGAGGCAGCTCATACCCCGGCAACAATTCGATATCCCGATCCAGGCTGCAATTGGCTCCAAGATCATTGCTCGCGAAACTGTGAAGGCATTGAGGAAGGACGTAACTGCGAAGTGTTACGGTGGGGATATCACCCGAAAAAGAAAGCTTCTTGAGAAACAAAAGAAGGGTAAGAAGCGTATGCGTGCTGTTGGAAATGTGGAGATCCCGCAGGAGGCTTTTATGGCAGTTCTGAAACTAAACGATTGATCGAATCAACATATCCATATAAAAACCCGGGTCATTGCCTGGGTTTTTTAGTTTCCACACTGCACGCTGTCTGCCTGGAGATCCTGCAAATAGACATTGTATGGTGTTCCGGTGTTCTCTCCGTTGACCGAAGCGTTTCCGTCCCCTTCTTCACAAAGTAAAAAGTCCAGTGTCTGTGGTGCACTACAGGTTACACAGCCTCCGGTGTCGTCGCCTTTGCAGGAGATCAACAGTGCAATTACTGAAATAATGATAATAGCAACAGGGAGTTTCATTGTCTTGAGAATCTAAAAGGTAAACGAATCAAACTGAACAATATTACGCTAAATTACTTCCCCTGTCCTTATTGACGATTCCAGGATTCACAACCCCCTCCACGTCGATAGGTTTTCCCATATACACGAGGTGGTAGCCTGGTCCGGCCTCCATTTCCTCCGGGTTTTGGATAAAGTCGAGATTTCCTTTTTCGTCCTTTAGGAATAGGGCCACAACATTGTCGTCCTGCTCGATATGGCGCAATAGCTTAAGGAATTTTTCGTGCGAATCGAGGGGAAGTTCCTGGATTGACGGGTAGTCTGCTGCCACCTGAGTAAAACCAAGGTAATCATGTGTGGTTGACAAAACCTCACCTTTCGAGTTCAACAAGCTTCTTTCTACATTAGCCTCCTGAGAATTCATTAGACGATAAGCACCATTCTCACCCAATGTTTTGCTGTACTTTTTCAGTGCCTGGTGATTGATGTCGTCACTTCCCGTCATAGCGATCAGGAAACCAATGTCGTTCAGTTCAATGTTGTCTGTCAGTTCGCTGGTCATGATATTGGCGTTCATGGCTTCCAGGCCCAGGTTTTTTGCAGTATCAATATTGTTCGTATTCGTGTCCACAAGAACCACATGGCGATTGTTCTTGGTAAGATAGCTTCCGATAAGTCGGGATACCTTAGCCGCACCTACGATAAGAATTCCTTCTGAACTTTTCAGAAAAACACCTATTAGTTTGGCGATCAATCGCGCGGTTGCGGCATTCAGCAATACTGTTACCAGCACAACGGAAAAAACCAAAGGCGTTATGTACTCGGCGCCGGGCACTCCTTGCTCCACCAGCTTAGTTCCGAATAGTGATGCGATACCTGCCGCCACGATACCTCGTGGTCCCACCCAGCTTATGAATGCTTTTTCATTCACCTTCAAACCACTACTGGTCGTACTGAGAAAAACACCCAGGGGCCGCAAAACAAATATGATCACCGCCAGCAATAATGCCGTTTTCCAATTGTAAACCAGCAACAGGTCGTCCAGGCTGATGTTTGCGGCCAGTAAAATGAAGAGAATAGAAATCAAAAGCACGCTAAGTGATTCCTTGAAATACAATAATTCTTTCAGGCTGGGGAGATCGCTGTTTCCCAGGAACATTCCCATGACAACTACTGCAAGCAGACCAGATTCGTGGGCGAAAACGTCACTTTCAACAAATATCAGCAGCACTACAGACAGGGCCACCACATTCAGCAGGTAATGAGGTATAAATTTTCTCTTGATCGCATAATAAAGGGCGTATCCGCCGGAAATTCCGAAGGAAAACCCGATCAGCACGATCTTCCCGAATTCGATCAGAGCTTGCTTAGTGTATCCCGCGTCGCCCCCAACACTGATAAACTCGAATACGAGTACCGCGACGAGGGCCCCGATCGGGTCGATCAGGATGCCTTCCCATTTAAGTACTGCCGAAACGTCCTTTTTCAGTGGAATGTTCCTAAGGATGGGTGTAATAACGGTAGGCCCTGTAACGATGATCAGCGCAGAAAAGAGGAAAGATATTCTCCAGTCAAGTCCGAAAATATAATATGCAGCAACCCCTCCGCCAATAAAAGTTACGGCAGAACCGAGACTGATAAGTTTTATGATCACCGGGCCGATCTTCTTTACTTCGTTTCTCCGAAGTGTGAGCCCCCCCTCGAACAGGATAATACCAATTGCCAGCGACACAAAATAGAACAGGTTCTGGCCGGGAAATAATCCTTTCTCGCCGTTGAAGATAGGTTGTATCCACTGGGATCCATCTTCAGAGAAAAGGGTGGAAACCGGCCCTACGAACAGGCCAATCAGGATAAGTGGCAGGATCGCCGGGATCTTGAGCTTCCAGGCCACCCATTGGGCCAGGATACCTAACACTATAATTCCGGCGAGTTCAAGCATGTAGTATTATTTTTTGTGAAAATAGTAATTCACAAGGTAGCCCAAAAATATTTATTTCATCTTTCGATGAATTTCAGCGTATTTGACCCCTGAAGATTGCCTTTTTAAAAATCATTCCTTCACTATCTTAATAATACCTTAACATTATCGGTCAATCGCCTTAGTTTTATTATTTTGCGGCTCCTATGGAAATATACCCCATTGAATCCGGAAATTTTAAGCTCGACGGTGGTGCGATGTTCGGTGTGGTGCCCAAAACACTCTGGTCGAGAACCAACCCTGCCGACGACAACAACATGATCGATATGGCTGCCCGATGCCTGCTTATTGAGAACGGGAACAGGCTTACGCTTATAGATACTGGTATGGGTAATAAACAGAGTGAAAAATTCTTCGGTTATTACTATCGCTGGGGCGATCATTCGCTCGAAGGTTCGCTGAAAAAATTCGGCTTTCACCCTGACGACATTACCGATGTTTTCCTTACACATTTACATTTTGATCATTGCGGTGGAAGCATCCAATGGAACAACAACCGAAGCGGTTATGAACCGGCCTTCAGAAATGCAACTTTCTGGAGCAATGCCCGTCACTGGGATTGGGCTGTACACCCGAACCGGCGCGAGCGAGCATCCTTTCTGAAAGAAAATATAATTCCCATGGAAGAATCCGGGCAATTAAAATTTGTGTCGGATCCAAAAGGCGATTACTCTGAAGGCAGCGAAATGGATTTCGGCATTTTCTTTGCAGACGGTCATACAGAAAAGCAAATGATACCTCATATCCAATACAAGGGTAAGACTGTCGTTTTTATGGCCGATTTACTGCCCACCGCAGGGCATTTGCCTTTGCCGTACGTAATGGGATATGATACTCGTCCGTTGCTCACCCTTCCCGAAAAGGAAAAGGTTTTGAATGCTGCGGCCGACAATAATTATTATTTATTCCTCGAGCACGATGCTCACAATGAGATTATAACTGTTAAACATACCGAGAAAGGCGTCCGCTTGGACCAGTCATTCTCCTTTGATGAATTATTTAATTAGACTGAAAGATGAAATTCACTAAAATTTTTCCCCTGGCTGCATCTGCGGCCATTTTGATGGCGAGCTGTGGAAACAGCGTATCGCCAATTGTTTCAACCCCAATTGAGAATATCGATACCCTTCCGTTAAAAACAGCACAGCTTTCGGAAGAACAAACTAAAGCATGGGGTGCTAGCGACCTATTGTCCGACACCATCCCGGGAATGAGTGTTGAAAAAGCTTACGCTGAAATTCTGAACAAAACGAAAAGAAAAGGTCAAAAAGTGATCGTTGGTGTTATCGACAGCGGTGTTGACATTGAGCACGAAGACCTGAGAAATGTGATCTGGACCAATGAGGATGAGATCGCCGGTAATGGAATAGATGACGACAACAACGGTTTTGTTGACGATGTTCATGGCTGGAATTTCCTTGGTGATATTGTGGGTGAGAACATGGAATACACGCGTTATGTGAGGAAACTAGGTCCGAAGTTCGAAGGTAAATCAGAAAGTTCTGTTAGCGCTGCGGACAGGGCGGATTATGCGATCTATAAAAAGGCGAAGGCCGAATTAGAAAAGGAGTCCCAGGAGGCTCAGGCAAATAAAGCGCGCTACGAACAGATCCTCGGCCAGTTAAAGCCGGCACATGATGCCATCGCCAAGAAGCTCGGAAAAGAGAACTACACCCAGAAGGACCTTTCGGGAATCGCAAATCCTTCTCCCGCTGAGCAGCAGCAGATCGGGATGTTGAACCAAATGCTGAATTACGGTGACTCTGTGCCCGAGGTTATCGAACAGCTTAGTGGCGGGATAGAGTACTTCGATGGCCGTCTTAATACACACTTTAACGTTGGCCAAGAATTCCGTACGGTATTGAACAACGACCCGGATGATTTTTCAACCAAGGTCTATGGTAACAACGATGTTGATGGGCCCGACCCTGAAGAAGAAGATGCAACACACGGAACACACGTTGCTGGTATCATCGCTGCGCAGAGAAATAATGGCGTAGGAATGAATGGTGTGGCAAATAACGCCGAGATTATGGTTGTTCGAACAATTCCAGACGGGGATGAATACGATAAGGACGTGGCCCTGGCGATCAGGTACGCAGTAGATAATGGTGCAAAAGTGATCAATACTAGTTTCGGGAAGTACTTCTCTACTCATCCGGAGTGGGTGCGTGACGCAATTAAATATGCAGCATCTAAAGATGTACTAATCGTGAATGCTGCCGGAAATGAGGCCTATGACCTGGACACTATCGAAGTTTATCCTAATGATCAGTCGCTAACAGGTGCGGAATATGCTAATAACGTTTTGACCGTGGGGGCTCTTAACTACAAGTATGGAGGCGAAATGATCGCGAACTTCTCCAACTACGGGAAGTCGAATGTAGACGTCTTTGCCCCTGGTGTAAAGATCTGGTCGACGACTCCGCTGAACAACTATGAATATCTCCAGGGTACTTCAATGGCTGCGCCCGCGGTTGCTGGTGTTGCTGCGACTATCCGTTCATACTACCCGAGCCTGAGCGCAGTCCAGGTTAAGCAGGTTATCATGGATAGCGGACTTACTTCGAAAAGCCCCGTGATCCTGGGCGGTGATGCTTCTAACCAGCAGAACTTCCCGGATATCTCAAAGTCAGGTAAGATGGTGAACATGTACAATGCCCTCATCCTTGCCGATAAAATGTCGCGTAAATGAAGCAGGTAATTGCGATCTTTTCGCTGTTGTTGTGTTTTAGTTCAGGCATTGCCCAAAATAACGCCGAATACTGGCAGCAGCATGTCGATTATACTATGGAAATCGACGTGGATGTAGAGGCCTATCAGTATAAAGGAAAGCAAACAGCGATATATACGAATAACTCACCCGATGTGCTTCATCGGGTGTTTTACCATCTATATTTTAATGCCTTTCAGCCGGGAAGCGATATGGACGTGCGTTCACGTTCCATTGCCGACCCCGACAGCCGGGTACGAGACAGGATCTCAAAACTGTCTCCATCGGAGATAGGTTTTATCAAACCAACACTCTTAACCCAGAACGGAAAGCCACTCAAATATAAGGTAGTGGGTACGGTTCTGGAAGTTGAATTGAATTTGCCAATTCAGTCCGGACAAAGCACCACTTTATATATGGAGTGGGATGCCCAGGTGCCGGTTCAAATAAGAAGAAGCGGCCGTAACAACCGGGATGGTGTTGCACTGAGCATGGCACAATGGTATCCGAAGCTCGCCGAATACGACTTCCAGGGATGGCACGCCGATCCCTATATCGGTAGGGAGTTCCACGGGGTTTGGGGAGATTTCGACGTTAAGATCACCATTGATTCCGATTATACCATAGGTGGAACGGGTTACCTTCAGAATCCTGAAGAAGTAGGCCATGGATATGGTCCCGCAGGAATGAAGTCCATGAAGCCGAAAAACGGCAAGTACACCTGGCATTTTAAGGCGCCCGGGGTTCATGATTTCACGTGGGCTGCAGACGATGAATATATTCACGACACCCTCGAAGGACCTAATGGGGTTACACTACATTTTTTTTACAAGAATGACAAGCCTGAGGTCGTTGAGAACTGGAAAAAGATTCAACCAAAAACGGCTGAGCTGATGGCCTTCTTCAATGACTACATTGGCCCCTATCCCTATAAGCAGTACTCTGTTATCCAGGGTGGTGATGGTGGAATGGAATACGGTATGTGTACCCTGATCACTGGCGGACAGCAATACAAGGGTCTTTTAAGTACTACTTCCCACGAACTGGCCCATAGCTGGTTTCAATTCGTGTTGGCAACTAACGAAAGCAAGCATGAATGGATGGACGAAGGGTTTACTTCCTATGTTTCGGCACTGGCAAAAGCCTCAATCAATAAGGAGGAATTCAAGGTAAATCGATGGGGCGGTTCCTACAGGGCTTACAACTTCATCGCAAACAGCGGGTCGGAACAACCACTATCTACTCATGCAGACCGATACCAGTTAAATCGGGCCTACGGTATTGCTGCCTATAGCAAGGGGGCTGTTTTCCTCTCGCAGCTGGGTTATGTGATCGGGCAGGACAACCTCGAAAAGACGATAAAGCAGTATTTCAAGGACTGGGCCTTTAAGCACCCAACCCCTAATGATTTTATCCGTGTTGCTGAAAAAACAAGTGGATTCGAACTCGATTGGTACCTTACAGACTGGACCCAAACAACCAATACCGTTGATTATGGAATAAAGTCCGTGGAGACAGGAGGGGAGAAAAGTATAGTACAATTAGAGCGCATTGGGCTCATGCCTATGCCGATAGACCTGTTCGTGGAATATGAAGATGGATCTGAAGAGCTGTTTCACATCCCGCTGCAAATGGCTCGCTCAGAGAAACCTCGTGAGGGCGATGTCGCCTGGACGGTGTTGTCGGATTGGTCCTGGGCAAATCCTGATTACACCCTAACGATAAATAGAGGCCGAAAGGTGGCCAGGGTAACCATAGATCCTTCCGGACTAATGGCCGATGTGAATCGGGAAAACAATGTTTATACTGTAAATTGATCCGTCGGCGCCGGTTTAATAATTTATTTCCCGCCTTTGGCGGGATTTTTTTTCGGCCAACCAAATTTATGTAAATGAGTTACATTTATGCCATGCCTTTCAGATTTCCGAAAAACGAGAAGTTAAAATCGCGCAAGACCATCCAGGCTTTGTTCTCGGAAGGGACCCGGGTGAATCATTACCCGTTAAGAATGATCTACCTAAGCATGGAAGGCCTGGAAAATAACAAGGCCGGGTTTTCTGTTCCTAAAAAGACTTTCGGAAAGGCAGTGGACAGAAATCGATTAAAGCGCCTGATGAGAGAAGCTTTTCGATTACATAAAAACACGTTAAAGCCTAATAACGGCGATCATTTTGCGTTCTTGTTTTTGTATATTGGCAAAGAGAGTTGTGATTATAAATCTGTTGAGAACGCAATGGCAACACTACTCCAGAAACTCCCGGAATAACAGGCAGCGGCTTATTCCGAAGAATACATTCAAGTAATTATTATGAAAAAGCGAATAATCATACCGGTCCTGGCGCTCACGGTGTTTGTTTCAACTATGAGCTTCAAAAGTGATTTCTTCGAGATCGCAAAACAGATAGAGATCTTTACCACCATGTTCAAGGAACTGAACATGAACTATGTGGATGAAGTTACCCCGGCCATCTTAATGGACAAGGCTATTAAAGGAATGCTGGAGGATCTCGATCCTTATACTGTTTACTGGAACGAACAGGAGGTTGAAGATGCCCGGATAAAAAATTCGGGGACTTACACAGGTATAGGCGCGTCTGTTCAGACGCTGAATGACAAAATAATCGTGATGGAGCCTTACGAAGGGTATCCGGCAGACGAGGCTGGCCTGAAGGCTGGCGACGAGATTATCAGGATAGGAAATATTGACCTGTCCGGCTTCGATGATGACGCCGGCGAGCTACTAAAAGGAGCTGCCGGGACTAAGGTTGAAATAACCTTTCTGAGACAGGGGAAGCGGCAAACCACAACTCTTACAAGAAAAAAAATGCCGGTGAAAGCCGTTCCGTTTCATAAGCTCCTGGATAATAATATTGGGTATATCGTGCTTGCCAAATTCAACCGGACCACTACCCTGGAGACGAAAGCCGCGTTGGAAGAACTGAAGGCTGAAGGGGCAAAAAAGATCATTCTCGATCTTAGGGGAAATCCGGGTGGTTTATTAAATGAAGCCATTAGTGTTGTTAACCTGTTTGTTCCGAAAGGCGAAGTTATCACCACGACTAAATCGGTTATCGAAAAATACAATCGAACGTATATTACGAGAAGCGAGCCTGTGGATACCGAGATCCCGCTGGTAGTGCTGATAAACGGAAGGAGCGCCTCGGCCAGTGAAATTGTTTCGGGCGGATTGCAGGACCTGGACCGCGCGGTCATCGTAGGAGCGAGGAGTTTTGGGAAAGGGCTCGTTCAGCGACCCAAAAAACTTACTTATGGTACTCAGCTAAAAGTAACCATTTCGAGGTATTATACGCCCAGCGGACGTTGTATCCAGGCCCTGGACTACTGGAACAGGGATGAGAATGGTGATCCAATTCGTCTGGACCCAAAAGAATACAATGCTTTCAAAACAAAAGGCGGCCGAACTGTGTACGACGGCGGTGGAATTCTGCCGGATATTGAAGTGGAAACCGCGAAATTCAGTCCGATCACCACTGCCCTGCTCAAGGACAACGCGATCTTCGATTATGCCACGGACTATTACTACAAAAACAGTATGAATGATTCTTCGGAATTCAGCTTTACCGATAATGATTTCCAGGATTTTCTGAGGTTTCTGAAGCTGAATGATTTCAGCTATGAAACCGAAACCGAAAAGGAATTTGCGGAAGCGCTGCGTCGCTCCGAAGATGACGACCTTAAAAAAGGGATTGAAGGAAGTTACAAACAGTTGATGTCTGCAATCGACCAGGCCAAAACAAAGGCCCTGGAAGATAAAAAAGCAGAGATCACTTCTTTGCTTAAGGATGAGATTCTCAAGCGCTATTTTTACAGGGAGGGATTGTACAACTACCAGGTGAAACACAACCCGGAGATACTGGAGGCCATCAAGGTTCTAAACGATGCGGCCCGTTATCAACGAATATTGAAATAGGAAAAAATGCAGGATTTCCTCTATTTCTTTGAACATATGCCGATCTGGATGAAGGCTGGGTGGGTATTTGTGGTTCTCGCAATTTTCTGGATACTCGAAGGTAATTACAGTCAGTTTCGATTTAAATACCGAAAGTGGAGACACGCCAGGGTAAACTTGTTTTTACTGTTATTTGTGTTGAGCATCAATGCGATCTTTGGAATTGCCACAGCGGGAGTGTTTGTCTGGCTGTCCGATTCAGGATTCGGAATTCTCAACCTTTTTGAAGCCCCTGTATGGGTTGAACTATTACTTTCGATACTTGTTCTGGACCTGTTGGCGCAATACACTGTTCATTTCCTGCTTCACAAAATACCTGCGATGTGGCGTCTTCATATTGTACATCACAGCGACAAACATGTGGATGTTACCACGGGTACACGCCATCACCCGATCGATTTTCTCTTTCGTGAGCTATTTGCGCTTGGCACAGTTGTAATCATGGGGATGCCGATCTCGTTCTATTTCTTTTACAGGATCGTGAGTGTGCTTTTCACCTATTTCACCCATGCAAACATGGCGCTGCCACTATGGCTGGATAAGGGGTTGAGTTACCTGATCGTTACCCCGAACATGCATAAATTTCATCACCACTACCAGCTGCCCTGGACCGACAGCAATTATGGAAATATACTGTCTGTCTGGGACAGGATCTTCGGCACCTATGTTTACGGCGACCTCCGGGAGATAAAATACGGGGTGGATGTTGCAGATCATCGCGATGATGAGAACCTGGGCATTCAGCTGGGTATTCCTTTTGACCGGTCGGTTGGTAAAACGAAGCGCTAATCGATGTTCTCGCCGTGCTGTGAAGCATCCAGTCCTCTGTATTCCTGATCTTCACGTACTCTCATGGACAGTAACATGTCGGTTATCTTATATAGAATCCAGCTTCCGAAAAAGGTAAAAACGGCTACAAGCACCAGTGCCAGTAGGTGATATAGGAACGTGGTGGTTTCGCCATAAATGAGTCCGACATCCTTAGCCAATACCCCGGTAAGTATCATACCTACAATTCCGCCTACTCCATGGCTTGGAAATACATCCAGCGTGTCGTCGATCTCGGATTTTTTATTCAGTCTGATCGCAAAATTACTCACAATTGCGGCGACGAATCCTATGAAGATACTTTGTCCCAGTGAGACAAATCCAGCAGCCGGGGTAATAGCGACCAGGCCAACAATCGCCCCAATACATGCGCCGAGGGAAGACATTTTTCTGTTTTGAAATCTGTCCAGGAAGATCCAGGTGATCATACTGGCTGCCGATGCCAGGTTTGTATTGGCAAAGGCCGCCACTGCATCTGTATTTGCGCCAAGTGCCGAACCGGAATTAAACCCAAACCACCCAAACCACAATAATCCGGTCCCAAGGATCACGTACGGAATATTCGCCGGCCGTTCTATTCGGTCTTTTCGCTTTCCGAGATAGATAGCCCCCGCCAGAGCCGCTATCCCTGCAGACATATGCACAACGGTTCCTCCGGCAAAGTCGAGCACCCCCCAATTCCGAAGTAGTCCATCAGGGTGCCAGGTCATGTGGGCTAATGGTGAATAGATGAATAATGAAAACAACACCATGAAGAGGATATAGCTGCGAAAACGTATCCGCTCGGCAAAACTTCCCGTTATTAACGCCGGGGTTATGATGGCAAACTTCAGCTGAAACAGCGCAAAGATCAGGAATGGAATGGTTTCTGAGAACTCCGGATTTGGAGATAATGTAACATTTCTGAAGTTGAAAAAAGTAAGCGGATTTCCTATAATTCCACCGATACTTTCTCCGAAAGCGAGGCTGAATCCCACGATCACCCATAGCACGCTGATCACGCCGAGCGCAACGAAGCTTTGGAGCATTGTTGAAATCATGCTTTTCTTGGACACCATTCCGCCGTAAAAGAAAGCAAGTCCCGGCGTCATCAATAATACAAAGGCACTGGCAACTATCATCCAGGCCGTGTCGCCACTATCTATGTTTCCCGCGCCTTCAATAAATTCATATTCTACACTGAAAATAAGGCTAACAACAACTAGCCCGGCAAGAATAATAAAATTCAATTTTCTACCCATACCCCTTATTTTATTGGTCGATATAGGATAAACTTATATAATTATTTGGGCAGACCCCCTTATTTTTTATGCAATGTTATTAACATTTATATAATTCCTAAAACAGACCCCTGTTTTTTGTGAAATTCAAAATAATTTGATGATTATTTTATCATTGCAATATGTGGGATCCCATCTTCCAGGTACTCTTTTCCTGTTTTTATGAATCCGTGAGAAGTGTAAAAATCTATAAGGTAGGTTTGAGCTGAAAGCTTGATCTTTGATGTGTTATATTTTTCCAGGATAGCATCGATCGCTGCATCCAGGATCTTGTGGCCGTAGCCTTTGTCCCGGAACGCTGCATCCACCACAACTCGTCCAATGGCCGCTTCAGTAAAATAGATGTCCGGCGCAAAGCACCTGCTGTAAGCTACAAGCTTTTCTCCCTCGTAACCTAAGATATGAAGTGCCTTTCCATCCTTACCGTCAATATCCTGGTAAACACAATCCTGTTCTACAACAAATACTTCACTGCGAAGCTGCAGTAGATCGTGAAGTTCTTCAGTAGATAATTCCTTAAATGTTTTTATACTCGTTGTCATATCTTAGTCCTGAACAATGATATCCTTCGGGTCGTCTTTCTGGAATTCGGGTTGTATGTTAACGTGGTTGATCCCAAACTGTTCGCTTAAAATCCTTTCTACTTCGTTGAGAATTTCGTCAAATTCTGACAGGGTGATATCCCTGTAAAAATCGATATGTGCCTCAAGGTGGTTTTCCTGCTCGTTCAGCTGCCAGATATGCATATGGTGCACATTTTTTATTTCTGAATGAGTTGAAATTGCATCTCTGATCTCTTCCAGATCCACATCGTCCGGTGTGAACAACATAAGGACATTGAATGAACTCTTCAATAAGTTAGCCCCCATCACAATAAGATAAATGGCAATTAGTATAGTGAGTAAACTGTCTACCCAGAACCAGTCGTAATACTTCATCAATAATCCCCCAACCAATACCGCAACAGAAGCAGACATATCAGTAAACAGATGCAGATAGGCCGAACGCATATTCATATTTTCACGGGAACTTTTCCTTAAGAGCAACACACTGAACCCGTTGGCCGCAATCGCCACAATCGCCAGCCAGATCACCAGGCCGCTCTCTATTTCCTGCGGATTTATGAATCGGAGAATCGCTTCATATATCAGGTATACCGCAACGACAAGAAGTGTCGCGGCATTGACAAAGGCCGCAATGATCTCCGCACGTTTGTAGCCAAAGGTCCGTTTGAAAGAGGCCTTCTTCCTGGCATATTTATTTGCGATATAGCTGATGATCAGCGACAGCACATCGCTGAAATTATGAAGCGCATCACTTAGTAATGATAGGCTTCCGGACAGGATTCCACCAACTACTTGCGCAACAGTGATAAGAATATTGAGAAATATGGAAATGAGGAGGTTCCTTCCCTTCACATCGCGGTGATCGTGATGATGATGTGAATGATCGTGTCCCATATCAACTATGCACAGGCGATCTTATCTACTCGACGTTGATGTCTTCCGCCTTCGAACGGAGTTTCGAGAAATGTCTTTACCATGTCCACGGCTTGTGGTTCACTCGTGAATCTTGCAGGAATGCTCAGGATATTCGCATCGTTGTGCTCACGCGCCAGGGCAGTTATCTCTTTTGTCCAGCACAGGGCGGAGCGTACTTCCTGGTGTTTATTAGCCGTCATCGAAGCTCCGTTACCACTACCACAGATGATTATACCAAAATCAACTTCATTACTGGCAACTGCTTCAGCCACCGGGTGTATGAAATCCGGATAATCTACGCTATCATTACTATCGGTTCCGAAATTGCGAACTTCATACCCTGCACCTTCAAGGTAGGATACTATTGCTTTTTTATAATCGGTTCCGGCGTGGTCATTTCCTATGGCGATCTTCATAACAGTAAACGGTTTTTACAAAGATACTAATAATGCGGGCAGGACGGATTGCAATATATAGTCAAGATGGAATTAATTATTATGAGCAATTAATTCGTGATATAGTTAACAAAGCTGTTGATAGTTGTTCATTTGTTTTTTCAACTTTTCTTTGTGAATTCCATTTGAATATACATATGCACGAATCCTGCTTATTTCCAAAAATTAATCCTTGATTTTATACGTTCTTTTTCAAACCCAGGGACCAATTTTTGAACAGAGATAGTTATCGTTTTTTATCTTCAGTTGGTTGTTTAATTTCGTTGTTAACAGTTGTTAATTTACATCTATAAATACATGATTTATAGGAATTATCCATTGCGATAAATTGTTAAGAACCTGGCGAAAAAGAATTACATCTTAATTTCAAAATTTTTATCCTAAAAGTTATTACTGAAATTAACAAGCCATAATAATATCCATCTATTTAATTTAATTTCAATAAAAAGAATAATATTAATGATTTGTGTGTTGAGAACTTTACACTATACGAAGATGAGAACTGTTGTTCAGGTTTTCTATGATCTGCTCGGCAAGAGGAATATCTTCCTTATGTACTTTGAGTCGGATACCACCGATAGCGTTGCTATGAAAGGGAAGTACGCCTATCATAGTCTCATTCTGAAACACATGCCGGATCTGGTTGTGTTCGAGTAATAACCTAAGTACTGCATATTCACTGGGGTAGGTAAAAATCGCTATGGTTTCAAAATCCTTCATCCAACTATTACTAATGTATTAAATCTTTGTTTAATTCTGAATGCGATTCTTATATAAAACGTACTTTTGCTGAATAGAAAATTCTAATGGCTAAGAGAAAGAAGCGAAGAAGGAACAGACAGCGTATTGAGAATCTTACCGAGACCATACTCAAAATACTCCGACAAAATCACAACCGTCCATTCAATTACAAGCAGATAGCCGCCAAGTTAGGCGTGGACGACCCAAGTAGCAGGAACCAGATCGTAAAAACCCTGAAGAAACTCCAGCAAAAAGGAACGGTTCAGGAAATTGAAAGAGGAAATTACATCCTTACACCTTCGGTGAATTATTATACCGGTGTTGCTGATGTTAACTCAAAAGGTGACGGCTATGTTATAGTTGATGAACTGGATGATGATATTTACATTAAGCATCAGAACCTGAACAAGGCATTGAACGGGGATGTGGTTGAGGTTTATGTCTTCAAAAGGAGAAAGGGTGGAAGATTGGAAGGAGAAGTTTCCAAGATACTTCAGCGTAAGAGATCCGAATTCGTTGGGACCATACAGGTGTCGGAGAAATTTGCCTTTGTCGAAACAACCGGATACAATATGTACACCGACATCTTCATTCCTAAATCCAAGATCGGAAAAGCAGAGAATGGTGACAAAGTATTGGTTAAAATTGATGGTTGGGAGGAACATTCCGAATCGCCGGTGGGATCGGTAAAAAAGGTACTTGGTAAACCAGGGGAACATCATACCGAGATCCACGCCATCCTGGCACAATACGGACTTCCTTACGAGTTTCCTTCAGAAGTAGAGAATTATGCTAATTCCCTGGATACCTCTATCAAGGATTCAGAAATAAAGAAGCGCCGGGATATGAGGCAAATTCTTACTTTCACCATAGACCCAAAGGATGCTAAGGATTTTGACGATGCGCTTTCATTTGAGGTCCTTGAGAACGGAAATTACGAGATCGGGATCCATATCGCAGATGTATCACATTATGTAAAACCGGGAACGATCCTGGATGAAGAAGCTTATGAAAGAGCAACTTCGGTTTATCTTGTGGACAGGGTTGTTCCTATGTTGCCTGAAATTCTTTCGAATAATGCCTGTTCCCTTAGACCGAATGAGGAAAAATACACCTTCTCTGCTGTCTTTGAAATGAACGACAAGGCAGATGTTATCAATAAATGGTTTGGGCGAACTGTAACCTATAGCGACGCGAGGTTTGCTTACGAAGAAGCTCAGCACATCATTGAGAATCCAAAGACCCCATACATAATTCCGGAGGATATTTCATTGACGGGAAAGAAATATGAGGTAAAAGAGGATATTTCCAAGGCGATACTTGAAATGGACAGGCTGGCAAAGATCCTTCGGAAGAAAAGAATGCACCAGGGAGCGATTTCCTTCGACAAAGTAGAGGTTAAATTCAGACTCGACGAAAACAACGAACCGGAAGGTGTTTACTTCAAGGAAAGTAAGGATTCGAACAAGCTGATAGAAGAATTTATGCTGCTGGCCAATAGAAGTGTGGCCGAATTCATAGGGAAACAGAAAGAGAAGAAAACCTTTGTTTACAGGGTTCACGACGAACCGGATGACGAGAAGATCGCCCAACTGGAGAACATCGTAAAGCGTTTCGGGTATAAACTCAACACCAGGGACCGACAAAGCACCGCTGCGTCACTGAATAAATTACTTACTGATGTGCAGGGTAAAAAGGAACAGAATATGGTGGATACTCTGGCCATCCGAAGCATGAGTAAAGCTGTGTATACCACAAATAATATTGGCCATTACGGGCTGGCGTTTGATTATTATACGCACTTCACATCTCCAATCCGACGTTATCCGGATGTCATGGTTCACAGGTTACTCCAGCATTACCTGGATAACAAACCATCTGCGAAAGAAGAGCTTTATGAGGAGAAATGTGGCCATTCCAGCGACATGGAATACCTAGCCGCATCAGCAGAACGCGACAGCATTAAATACATGCAGGTTAAATACATGATGGATCACCAGGACCAGGATTTCCTGGGAGTCATTTCCGGTGTCACAGAGTGGGGTGTGTATGTTGAGATCATATCGAATAAATGCGAGGGTATGGTGCGCCTGCAGGACCTAAAGGATGATCACTATCGCTACGACAGGGATGAGTTTGCAGTAATTGGAGACAGGACGAAGAACACCTATCGATTGGGAGATGAAGTTTATGTGAAAGTGAAGAATGCAGACCTTGTTAAAAAACACCTGGACTTCCTCATGCTCGGTCATCGAAAAGATTTTGAACCAAAACTGTAACAATTCTTCGTTGTCGATATCTTTAAAGAAACTAAACAAAATGACAATGAAAAAGTATATACTTGGACTGTTATTGATCGCTTCATTTTCAGTAATGGCCCAATCGAGAATTCAGAAGGATGTTGGTGATTTCAATACTCTCAAGGTCTTCGACCTGATCGAGGTAAATCTTATTCAAAGCGATGTGAACCGGGTGGTCATCAAAGGGGAGAATGGAGACCATGTAAAGGTTGTGAACGACGATGGAGTGTTGAAATTACGCATGGAGCTGGAACAAAGATTTAATGGGGATGAAACCTTTATTGAGCTTTATTTTACAAATATTGATGTGATAGATGCGAACGAGGGAGCCCTTATCGTATCTAATGAAACCATAGAACAAAACACTATCGAACTCCGCGCCCAGGAGGGAGGAAAGATCAAAGTGGGACTAGCCGCTAATCACACGAAGATTAGGGCGGTTACTGGCGGGATCGTTGTGGCCTCAGGGATGTCCAAGAGCCAGGAGATCACCCTGAATACCGGGGGAATCTTTGAGGGTCGTGAACTTCAAACCGAAGACACCGAAATTGGTGTTACCGCAGCCGGGGAAGCCGAGGTATACGCAACCCAAAAAGTTAAGGTAAGGGTTACTGCCGGAGGAGATGTGAACATCTATGGGAATCCGCATAAAGTAGACAAAAAGAGTTTTGCCGGAGGCAGGATTCAAGTGATGAATTAAAACTGAATTACTGGATATTACCGTCGGACAAGAGTAAAGTAATTCGTATTTTTACCCTATGTTCGACGGTATTTTATATGCGGCGCTCTATGGGGTTATTCTGGCTTTTATGGTTGGCCCTGTTTTTTTCACGCTTATAGAGACCAGCATTACCAAGGGCTTCAAAGCCGGCTTGTTCTTCGATCTTGGAGCGATCACCGCCGATATAATCTTTATCCTTATTGCCCTTTACGGAACCAGCAAGATCCTTGAGAAAGTGAGGGACGACCCCGGGCTTCTTATCTTCGGCGGAGTGATACTTATTGCCTATGGGGTCATTTCATACATACGAACAGCGAAGTCCTTTATCAAGATCGTTCGGGAACATTACGCTGTGAAGGTGAAAAAGGACCTGGGAGGATTATTTCTGAAAGGCTTCCTGCTGAATTTTGTCAACTTCGGCGTGCTTGCGGGTTGGATCGGAACGATTATCATGGCAAATGCCCTTACATCATCAGACAATGGCGTTTTGGTATTCCTGGCCACGGTTCTGGTCACATTCTTCTTAACGGATCTGCTAAAGATCTCCCTGGCGAAAAAACTCAAGAGCCGACTTACGCCCCGTTTTGTTTTCAAAACCAAGAAGTGGATCAGCATCCTGATCGTTGGTTTTGGCGTATTACTTTTGGTTGAAGGGATCTTCCCCGATGAAGTCCAGAAAGGGCTCGAACGAATACCTTCGGTTACAAACCCGATCGAGAAAGCCACAAATAAATAAACCCCTTCCTGGAGGGAAGAGGTTTTGAGGCATCGAGCGGATTCGAACCGCTGTACAAGGTTTTGCAGACCTCTGCCTAGCCACTCGGCCACGATGCCGGATTCAGATGGCAAATATAAAATATAAACTTTAAATAAAGGGGTTAATTATGAATTTACCGTCCTTCGGACATGGTCACGCTTACCTCGGCCACATCTCCACCAATTGGAGGGTTTACCTTAGAGACCGTGACCTCAACAAATTCTACCTTTGGAAGTTCATCGAAGATCGTATCGATAATTCGTTGCCCGACATGTTCGAGTAGTTTGGAACGAACCGCCATTTGTTCTTTTACAATTCGATTCAGGTGCACATAATCCACGGTGTCTTTTAAGTGATCCGTTCTTGCAGCCTCGGCAAGATCTGCTTGTACAGTAAGATTCACAAGGTAGTCGCTACCTATTTTCTCCTCTTCTGTAAGGCAACCATGGTTGGTAAAAATACGGATGTTCTTTAATCGAATTCGGCTCATTAAAACATGCTTTCGGCAAAGATACTTTTTTTACCTTTGTCAGTCCTTTCTCATTGAGGAGACAAGGAATATTTGTTTGCACAGTTACCCGTTCCGGGATGGTTTCGGAACAAACATTAAATGTTATGTCTAAAGAAGAGTCTCTGAATTTTCTCGAGCACATTATTGAACAGGACCTGGATTCAGGTTATAATAATAACGATCTCAGGTTTCGGTTTCCGCCTGAACCCAATGGCTATCTTCACATTGGCCACGCATCAGCTATTTGTCTGAATTTTGGGTTAGGCGAAAAGTACAACGCCCCGGTCAACCTTCGGTTTGACGACACCAACCCCACGAAGGAGGAACAAGAATTTGTGGACGCTATAAAGCGCGATATTGAATGGCTTGGATATGTCTGGGCAGAAGAGTTATATGCCTCCGATTATTTCCAGCAGTTGTACGATTGGGCAGTCGAGTTCATCAGAGAGGGAAAGGCCTATGTTGATTCGCAAACCTCCCGGGAAATTGCCGATCAGAAAGGAACACCTAACGAACCGGGAAAGGAGAGCCCGTTCAGGAACCGGCCGGTTGAGGAAAGCCTCGAGTTGTTCGAAAAGATGAAGAACGGCGAAGTTGGAGAGGGAGAGCATGTGTTGCGCGCCAAGATAGACATGGCCTCCGGGAATATGTTAATGCGGGACCCGGTAATGTACAGGGTGTTGCACAAACATCATCACCGAACCGGAACAGACTGGAAGATCTTTCCGATGTACGACTGGACCCATGGAGAAAGTGATTATATAGAGCAGGTATCACATTCCTTTTGTACACTTGAGTTTCTGCCACACCGTGAATTGTACGACTGGTTTTTGGACCAGGTTTATTCCGAAGGAAAAATGCGCCCGAAACAACGCGAATTTGCGAGAAGAAACCTAAGCCACACGGTTGTGAGTAAAAGAAAGCTCGCGCGGCTGGTCGAGGAGGGGGTTGTCAGCGGCTGGGACGATCCAAGGATGCCGACGATCTCGGGCCTGAGGCGCAGAGGGTACACGCCGGAATCGATTCGGAACTTTGCCGATAGCATTGGTGTTGGCAAAAGGGAAAACCTGATAGATGTCTCTCACCTCGAATACAACATTCGTGAAGACCTGAACAAGAAAGCTAAACGGGTTATGGCAGTCCTGAATCCTGTAAAAGTGCTGATCACGAACTATCCTGAAGGGCAAGAGGAACTGCTTGAAGCAGAGAACAACCCCGAGGACGAACAAGCTGGAAACCGCACAATTCCTTTTTCCGGGGAACTATACATTGAACGTGAAGATTTCAAGGAAGAAGCGAACCGAAAGTTCTTTCGATTGACACTGGGTAAGGAAGTGAGACTAAAGAATGCCTACATAATCAAGGGAGAGAAAGTTGTTAAAGACAATGAAGGCAATATACTTGAGATCCATTGTACGTATGATCCGGATAGCCGCAGCGGTAGCGGGACCGAAGCATCAATGCGAAAAGTGAAAGGAACGTTACATTGGGTTTCGGTTAAACACGCCCTTCCCATCGAAGTGAGGCTGTATGACCGCCTGTTTACGGACCCCGCGCCTGACGGCCACAAGGAAAAGGACTTCATGGAGTTTATTAACCCCGACTCCCTGAATACCATTACCGCTTTTGGCGAACCCAGCCTGGATGATCTGGAAGTTGAGGACAAAGTACAATTCCAGAGACTGGGATATTTTACCGTGGATCGCGACTCGACCGATGCAAGGAAAGTATTTAACAGGACGGTTCCACTAAGGGATTCCTGGGCCAAATTGGCCGACTTATAGTACGATCGTTACGACAGCGTAAAGGTTGTCGGCTACGGGGTAAACAATGGGAAACCATAGCGAGCCCGTTTTCCATCGCATCAGCGACAGAAAAATCCCAACCGCAAAAATGTACAACAATTCAAATGGAGAATACTGGAAATGAAACAGCGCAAACATTGCTTCTGTAACCACTATTGATATCCACGGATAGTTGTGTTTCAGGATTGAATCCATCCGGGATTGTAAGAACGCCCTGAACAAAACGTCTTCCAGGATCCGCCCAAAAAAACTGTTTATGGTGATGGCAGAATTAAAAATCATTGAAACAAGGCGGAATGTTCGGGTACTGGTTGGATTTCATGAATTTCGTGTCGGGTATCACCCCAGGCATATCAGCCTATCTGCGCTGTTGTGGAAAAACTCTATCTTTATCCGGGAAGCCTTAAGGCATCAGAAGTCGTATATCAGCAATGCAAAAACGTTTAAAGTGGGTAGACCAGGCCAGGGGGCTTTCGATATTCTTAGTGGTATACGGACACAATTTTCCTTCCAACGAACCCTATATCTACAGTTTTCACGTCCCTCTTTTTTTCCTGATCGCAGGGATGTTTCACCCGAACAAGGTTGATCTCAACGGTATCGTCCGCCGGGCGAGAATGATACTTATCCCCTATTTTTTCTGGGCAGCAGCACTTTACCTGTTTTGGTTTTTTCTTGGCAGAAACTACGGAGATAGTGCTGCAATGGACGCCTCGCCGATTAAGAACTTAATCGGAATTTTTTACGCCCAGGGAGGCAGTGAATATATGGAATGGGGCATACCCCTTTGGTTTCTGCCATGCATATTTGTTGTGTATTTACTGAGGGCGGCAGTACGGAGGATCAACAACAAACCTATTCAAGCACTTGTCACGATAACTCTGGCGGCTGTAGGATTCATTGTTCCGACTTACCTGGGCTTTTCCCTGCCGTGGAGCATAGATGTGGCGATGGTTGCATTAATATTCTACACCCTCGGCGAATTGATCAAGCCGCTTCTGGTGAAATTATCCGCAGTGAACACCGTCATATTGCTTTTGGTGTGCCTGGCCTTAAACCTGGGCGGATATGCTCTGAACCCGGAAAAAGTAGATATGTATCGTTCCATTTACGGAAATCCGCTATTTTTCGTGGTAAGCGGCATTGGCGGGGCGTTGGCAGCTATCCTATTGTTCAAGCTCATACCCGTTTTCGGCTTTCTGTCTTATCTCGGCAAGCACACCATTGTGCTTTTAGCCACACATATTCGCATGCTCACCCTAATAAAGATAGTAGCATTCTTTATTTTTGGGGTCACGGTATTCGAATTTTCTGAAGTGGAGAAATTAATCGTTTCCCTAGCACAGGTAATTATGGTGATTCCCGTGATCTGGCTCGTAAATAAATTTGTTCCCATTCTGGATGGAAAGGTTAAAAAAGCTTAAACCCATTATTTACTTTCACCTGGTGTTGAATGCAACCATAGTGCTGTTCATCACCGGCGCTTCCTATTATCACGTACCCCTGGAAGGATTTAAAGATCATGCGATTTATTTCCTTCACCTATGTGCGCTGCAGGGAACAGTTGCCGGCTTCTTGTATTTTCTGAGCCTGTTCAAATGGCCGTTCAGGATCCTGTTTTCTATCCTTTTCCTTGCCTACTGCGGATTTTCATTTTGGGCTTACTCGCAGGATATTTCAATTACGCCCTCCCTCATTCAGGGCGTGCTGGAAACCAAGCCCGATATAGCCGTGGACCTGGTTACCATTCCTTATTTCATGTTCTACCTGGCAGCGGTTACTGCACTTGTCTTTCTTCTGAAATGGCACAGTAGATTACCAAAGCGAAGGGGGCTAAAAGTTTTTGTAGCACCGGCTCTTGCGCTGATCATAATGTTTTACGTTTTAGAAAGACGACAATTCGGGTTCTTTAAGTTCAGGCTGCCTTATAATGTTGCGGTTGCAGTTGAGGAATATTTTGAAAAAGCCCCCCTGGAACTGAACCTGGATCCAAAAGGAGTAGTTTCAAGATCAGATTCCATAAAGGCGGTGTTCGTCCTTGGTGAAACCCTCAGGGCGGATCATCTTGGGCTGAACGGATATAGCCGAAACACCACACCTCTGCTTTCCGAAAGAAATGACGTTATTAGTTATTCGAAGTTATTCACCTCCAAGACGATAACCGCAACCAGTGTACCCCAAATGCTGACCGATCAGAAACTGGAAGATTCGAACCGACCATTTACTTCGGTGTATTCGGTTGCGAATACCGCCGGATTCAAAACCACCTGGATAGGCAATCAAACTATGGAGAAATCCTATCTTCCAATTGCTGAAACGAATGGGGAAGTTATGCTCGTGGATAAATACAGGTCTGTATTTAGTTTCGATAAAGAATTGGACGGGGTTATGTTAAAGCCTATGGATTCAATTCTGAAGACATCCGGCAAACAACTCATTACCCTTCATATGATCGGGAGCCACTGGTGGTACGAGAACCGTTACGAAGATCAGCACCGGGTATTTACACCTGTGATCGACAGTAAATATATCCCGTCGCTTACCAGGGATCAGCTGGTAAATTCCTACGACAACACCATTATTTACCTGGACGAGTTTTTGAACGACATCATTACAAGGCTCGAGAAGGAGGAAACACCGTCGTTTATGATCTATGCTTCGGATCATGGTGAATTGCTGGGTGAGGGAGGCAAATGGCTGCATGCCCAGGAAGATGATGCGCTGAAGAACCCCGGATATATTTTATGGTTTTCTGAATCTTTCAGGATAAACTACCCATTCAAAGTGAAGGCCCTGGAAGAATTAAGCGACGAACCGACCACCATGGATGTGCTCTACCCAACCCTGCTGGACCTGCTCGATATAGAAATTCAATAGCAGAAAAAAGCCCCTGAATCGGGGCTTTCAACATTAAAACGTTACGTCAGGATCCTCTTCCGGAGGTCGGCGCTTGGACTTCGAGCGGGTGTTACCCATTCGAGGGTCGGACTCGTTCTTCTTGCGCATTTCTTCGCCTATCTTATTACTGGCAACGAAAGAGGCGATCATATCATTCAGCATGTTGCTTCCCGCCTGGGGCGAATTTGGAAGAAGGATGAGGTTTGTGTTGGTTTCCTCACCGATGGACTGAAGGGTGTCGTAGTGTTGTGTCACAACGATCAAGGCAGATGCTTCCTGGGAATTGATCCCAACATTGTTCAGCACATCAACGCTTTCTTCGAGTCCGCGCGCGATCTCACGTCTTTGATCGGCAATACCCTGTCCCTGTAATCGCTTGCTTTCCGCCTCGGCCCTTGCCTTGGCAACGATCTTGATCCGCTCGGCTTCAGCCTCATACTCGGCGGCTACCTTTTCTCGTTCCGCTGCATTGATACGGTTCATAGCAGCCTTTACCTGAACATCAGGGTCGATATCGGTTACCAGGGTTTTAATGATGTCGTATCCGTAATCGATCATTGCGTCATTCAGTTCGCTTTTCACCGCGATCGCTATATCATCCTTTCGCTCGAAAACATCATCCAGCTTCATTTTTGGCACTTCAGCACGCACCACGTCAAAGACATAGGAGGTGATCTGGTCCTGCGGACTCTGAAGTTTATAGAAGGCATCATAAACCTTATCACGGATCACCTGGAATTGAACAGAGATCTTGAGCCGGACGAACACATCGTCCTTTGTCTTGGTCTCCACGAGAACATCCAGCTGCTGTATCTTCAGGTTTATCCGTCCTGCAATTCGCTGAACAATAGGGATCTTCAATTGTAAACCGGAATTCCGGATACTGCTGAATCGCCCGAATGTTTCAATAACAGCCGATGTTTGTTGTTTCACAATAAAAAAGACTCCGAACATTAGAAAGAAGAGAAGAATTCCAATAGGAATCACTAATAGAAAAGTACCACCACCCATAATTAATTGAAATATTAAATTAAAATCACCGTTGAAGATACGAATTTAGCGCTACTTTTGTTACCAAACCCGATATCAAAATATGAGTCTGAGAAACCTCACGTTTGTTACTTTTCTATTCTTCCTAACACTCAACCTACACGCTCAAAGAAACTTCGAACACTATAACCGACTTGGACTCCAGGGAGGGGTGACTTTGTTCGACATCAATACTTCCGATTTTACCACACGGCAAACAACAGGTTTCATGGGAGGCTTTACTACCAGGGGTGCTTTTCGAGGGCCTTTCGACCTTATTTATGGCATTAGTTTCTTCGGAAATGAAATTGAGATCCTGGCGATAAATACGGGGGACGCGAGCAACCAGACCATTCAGGAATACCTTGATTACAGCATCAACGCCGTACAGATAAACTTCCTGGGAAGTCTCAATATCGTAAAACACCATTTCAGCCTCGAATTCGGGCCGATACTGAATGTTAACGGCAAGCTCAAGCTAAGCGATGAAGATCAATACGGACAATACATCCTGAAGGTGGACAACCACATCCTTCGTGCAAGTGAAATTCAGGATATCTCAAAGGTAAACTTCCGTCTGATGGGCGGACTTACTGCAGGCCTGGAGAGTTTCAGGGTGTGGGCACAGTACCAGTACGGAGTTACGAACATGCTCAAGAACCTGAACGATAAGGACCTGGGTAAATCCGACTTTAAAGGAAACAGCAGCACCATGATCTTTGGCGCTGTTTTTTATTTCTAGGAAATATATTGGATCGCACGCGTGATCCTGTGCGTGGTTTCTTCCTTTCCGAGGGTTGCGGCGATATCGAACACATCGGGGCCTTTCATTTCACCAACAAGCGCAAGTCGCAATGGCATCATCACCTTACCAAATCCAATTCCTTCGGAAGTGATCCAGCCTTTTACTTTCTCCGACAGTTTTCCTGAACTGAAATCATCCAGGGAAGCCATTATTTCCTTCACCGTCGACAACAACTCCGGGGTACCTTCCCTGAAGGCTTTCCCCGAGGCTTTTTCATCATATTCCGAAGGAGCCTGGAAAAAGAAACTGCCCTGCTCCCACAGGTCTTCTACAAAAGTTGCCCGCTCCTTGATCATAGACACGATCGCCACTACATCGGTATTGCTACAATCAACACCATTGGGATCCAGGACTTCAGATTTAAATTGCTCCGCCAGAACAGTGTCCGACAAAGTTTGCAGATAATGATGCTGAAACCATTTTGTCTTTTCAGGATCGAACTTCGCACCGCCTTTGTGCACTTTGGCAAGGTCGAAGGCTTCAACCAATTCATCCAGGCTGAAGATCTCTTGCTCGGTTCCCGGGTTCCAGCCAAGAAGGGCCAGCATATTCACCACCGCTTCGGGCAGGTAGCCATCTTCCCGGTAGCCGGCATAATTGTCACCTTCCGAAGTATTCCACTCCAGGGGAAATACGGGAAACCCTAGCTTTTCGCCGTCACGCTTACTCAGCTTTCCCTTCCCTACCGGCTTCATGATAAGCGGCAAGTGCGCAAACTGTGGTGCTTGCCATTCAAAGGCCTCGTAGAGCAACTTGTGTAGAGCCAGGGAAGGTAACCACTCTTCGCCTCGGATCACATGTGAGATCTCCATGAGGTGATCGTCCACGATATTTGCAAGGTGGTAAGTTGGCATTCCGTCGCTTTTGAAGAGCACTTTATCATCCAGGGTGTTCGAGTCGATCTCGATATTCCCACGAATGATATCCTCCAGGTGTATGGCCGTGTCCTGAGGAGATTTAAAGCGAATCACATAAGGCTCACCGTTATCAATTCTTTCCTGAACCTCCTTTGCAGATAGCACCAGGGTATTATTGAGCTTTTCCCGGTTATGCCAATTGTAAATGAAGGTCTTTCCTTTGGCCTCGTGGTCTTTCCTGTGATTGTCGAGCTCCTCGGCCGTATCGAAGGCGAGGTAAGCCTTTCCTTCCGAAACCAATTTATCGGCATATTGGCGATAGAGATGTTTGCGCTCGCTTTGCCTGTAAGGGCCAAATCCCCCGTCCTTGCCGGGGCCTTCATCGAATGGGATGTTCAGCCAGGCCAGGGAATCCACGATATATTCTTCGGCACCTGGCACGAACCGGTTCTGATCGGTGTCTTCGATCCGAAGAATGAAATCACCATTATTCTTCTTTGCGAATAGATAGTTGAACAGAGCGGTTCTTACACCGCCGATATGAAGGGGTCCTGTTGGACTGGGAGCAAAGCGGACACGTACTTTCTGGGCCATTTCGTTATCAGAGTTTGGCTGCAAAGATACAATCTAGCCGGGCAATTCCGAAGTGAGAGTTTGGACTAATTTTTGATATTTCTTTAAGAAATAAAATTGTATTTTAGGAGTTTCTGAACCTAGGAAGCAGGCATTATGAGTACGTTTGGGCTTATACAGCGGAAGCTGGAACAGTTTATAAAGAAGTATTACACCAATGAATTGATCAAGGGGGCGATACTCTTTTTCGCTATTGGGCTGCTTTACTTTATCCTCACGCTGCTTGTAGAGTATTTCCTTTGGCTGGACACAGGCGGGCGAACCGTACTCTTCTGGATGTTTGTGATCGTTGAAGCGGCACTGTTTGTAAGGTTTATTGCCTTTCCCCTGGCAAAACTGTTCAACCTGCAAAAAGGGATCGGGCACGAAGAAGCGTCGAGGATCATCGGGAATCACTTTCCCCAGGTCAGCGATAAGTTGCTTAACGTTATACAGCTGAATCAGAACCAAAGGGAATCCGAACTACTCATGGCCAGTATTGACCAAAAGGCATCGCAGCTGCAACCCATTCCTTTTAAACACGCCATCGATTTCCGGAAGAATGCAAAGTATCTGAAATACGCAGCCATACCGGTGGCCATCATCGCACTGGTAAGTGTGCTGGGCGACATGAACATCTTCTCCAGCAGCTATGAGCGCGTTGTGAACTACGACACAGCGTATGAACCACCGGCGCCGTTTACTTTTTTTATTGTTAATGAAAACCTGAACGCCATAGAGAACAAGCCCTTTACCCTGAGGGTGCGAACCGAGGGCGAATTGATACCGGAAAACGCCAGTATTCGGTATAAGGACGAAACCTATTATCTGCAACAGAAAGCCCCCGGGTTGTTTGAGTATACGTTCTTACAGCCCTCGGAGGAGATATCCTTCAGACTGGAAGCGAATAAAGTGCAATCGCGTGAATATACCATTGATGTGGTGAAGACACCCTCCATGCGTGCCTTTGAAATGGTTCTGGATTACCCGGCATACACCGGCAAAAGGGATGAGGTGTTAAAAAGCAGCGGAAATGCCACTATTCCAGAAGGAACCCTGGTCTCCTGGAGCGTAAGCGCACTGAACACAACAGAAGTTGGTTTGAAAACAGCCGACTCTACCTATATCTTCGAAGAAGCAGATGCATCCAACGCAAACTCAAGATCGTTTCAACTGAACAAACGACTATTCCGAAAACTGGACTATGCGATCACTACTTCAAACGAAAACCTCAGGGAGTACGAAAACCTGTCCTTTACTCTAGGGGTGATCAAAGACGAGTATCCGGAGATTGACGTGGAGTCCAGACAGGACAGCACCGATTCACAGATCGTATATTTTTTGGGAAGGGTAAGTGATGATTATGGCCTGACCAAACTTCGCCTGATCTATTACCCGATCGGGGAGGAGGAAAAAGCGGCCGAATCTACGTTGCCTGTAAACAAAACCACGGTAGATCAGTTTGTGCACACTTTCCCGGGAGAAATTCAGCTGGAGGAGGGCGTGGCCTATGAATATTATTTTGAAGTGTTCGACAACGACGCCATTCATAATTTCAAGTCAACAAAATCGGGCGTGTTCACTTTCAGGAAGCTTACCAGTGATGAACTGGAGAACGAACAGCTTCAGAACCAGGAGAACACCATAAAGGACCTGGACAAAACGCTGGATGAACTAAAGAAGCAGGACAAGACCCTGGAGGAGCTCAGCAAGCTTCAGAAGGAGAAAAAAGAACTCAACTGGAACGACAAGAAGAAGCTTGAGAACTTCATCAAGCGACAGAAGCAGCAGGAGGAGATGATGAAGAACTTCTCCAAAGAGATGAAGGAAAACCTTCAGAACTTCCAGCCTGAGAACGAACAGAGCGACCCATTCAAAGAACAACTTGAAAAACGCCTGGACGAGAACGAGGAACGGTTGAAGGAAAATGAAGAACTGCTGGATGAGCTGGAACGACTTCAGGATAAAATAGAAAAAGAAGAACTCACGGAAAAGCTGGAACGATTGGCTAAGCAGAACAAGAACCAGGAGAAGAACCTGGAGCAACTGCTGGAACTCACCAAGAGGTATTATGTGAGCAAGAAAGCCGAGAAGCTTGCGGAGGAAATCTACAAGATGGGCGAAGAGCAGGAAAAGCTCGCCGATGAGCCAGAAGACAAGAACACTAAAGAGGCCCAGGAGGAGATGAATGAGAAGTTCGAGGAATATAAAAAGGAGATGGAGGAGCTTCAAAAGGAAAATGAAGGGCTGAAATCCCCCATGGAGATCCCGGAAGACAAGGAAGGTGAGAAGAAGGTGGATGGAGAGCAGCAGAAGGCGACCGAGAATCTTCAGCAACAAAAACAATCGGACGCAAAGAAGAACCAAAAGAAGGCCGGTCAGAAGATGAAACAAATGGGCCAGAAGATGCAGTCCATGATGATGCAGGGGAATATGGAGACCATTCAGGAGGATGTAGAAATGTTGCGACAGATACTGGACAACCTTGTGGTATTTTCGTTTGAACAAGAGGCGCTGATGGAAGATTTCAAAGTAACTGATTACGGGAACCCGGTGTTTGGAAAAAAGTTGAATAAACAGAACGACCTCAAGCAGAATTTCCGCCATATTGACGACAGCCTTTTTGCACTTTCGCTGCGCCAGCCTATGATAAGTGAGCCGATCAACGAATCGATCACGGAAGTACAGTACAATATCGACAAGGCTATGGAGCGACTGGCAGAGAACCAGATGCGACAGGGAATCTCTAATCAGCAATACAGCGTAACAGGAGCCAACGAGCTTGCCATTTTGCTGAGCGAACTGCTCGGCAACATGCAGAACCAAATGATGATGCCCGGATCGGGCCAGGGCCAGGGTCAAGGGCAGGGCCAGGGTGAAGGTGGAGGCGGAAGAGGCTTCCAGTTGCCGGACATCATTCAGAAACAAAAGAGTTTGAGCGAGAAAATGGAGCAAGGTATGGGTCAGCAATCCGGTCAGGGCGGTGAAGGAGGCGAAGGACAGGAAGGCAAAGAGGGCGAAGGTGAGAACGGAAATGAGGGCAATGAAGGTAAGGAAGGAAACAAAGGAAAAGGAGATAAAGGCGGTGAAGGAGGCGACGGCGATGGTGGCGAAGGAGGAAATGGCGGCAGAGGAAATGGTGATGGAGAGAACAACAGAAGCGGGGATAGCGAGGATATGAATGGTCTCTTGTACGAGATCTACAAACAGCAGCAACAGCTCAGGAATCAACTTGAGGACAAACTAAGTAAAGAAGGACTCAAGGGTAAGGGCGGTGATATCCTGAAGAGAATGGAGGCAGTGGAGCAGCAGCTTTTGGACAAAGGCTTCAATCAAAGGACCCTTCAGCAAATGCTTAATCTGAACTACGAGCTGTTAAAGCTGGACAAAGCCGATTTTGAACAAGGACAGGAGAGCAGGAGAGAGTCTCAGACAAACCGAAATAAGTACCAGAACACACTTCGTTTAACTCCTGAAGATGTGAAAAAATACTTCAACACTACAGAGATCCTCAACAGGGAAGCCTTACCTTTGAAACCCGAATTCAAGGAAAAAGTGCAAACCTATTTTAAGAAGGATAATGGTTAGTTTTTATTCTGAAAATGACTTCACGCCCGAACATCCAGAAGAGCTAAATAATTGGATAAGGAAGATTGTAGAGGGCGAGGATTACGAATTAGGAGAGGTTTCGGTGGTGTTCTGTAATGATGATTATTTGCTGGAAATAAACCAGAAATTTCTTGACCACGACGATTATACCGACATCATCACCTTCGACTACAACCTTGGAAAGCAGATCAATTCTGAAATATATATTTCTACTGAAAGGGTTGCTGAAAATGCCAGCACATTTAATTGTTCGTTTACAGATGAACTTCATCGTGTGATCATCCACGGGATCCTTCATCTTTGTGGGTATTCGGATAAGGATCGCACAGAGAAAAGCACAATGCGAGCCAAAGAAAATGAAGCGCTTTTGAGCAGGGATTTCGCATAGTGCATTGATTCTCAATATTTTATAATCTTAACTTCCTGATTAATAGAGTTTTACGTAACTTTGCGCACTATTTTTTAAGAATAAGTGTTCCACGTGGAACAAAACGAGTGATTATGTTCGAAAAAGAATATGATGTTATAGTAGTAGGTGGCGGACATGCCGGCTCTGAAGCGGCTGCGGCTGCGGCTAATATGGGCTCAAAGACGCTGCTTATTACCATGAATCTGCAGAACATTGCGCAGATGTCATGTAACCCTGCTATGGGAGGAATCGCTAAAGGGCAGATCGTTCGGGAAATTGATGCTCTTGGGGGATACAGCGGGGTCGTTTCGGACAAAACAGCTATTCAATTCAAAATGCTGAACAAGTCCAAAGGACCTGCGATGTGGAGTCCGAGAGTTCAGAGTGACAGGATGCGTTTTGCAGAGACCTGGAGGCTTATGCTCGAGCAAACTCCAAATCTCGATTTTTACCAGGAAATGGTTTCGGGCATATTGGTTGAAGGAGATCGCATAGCTGGTGTAAAGACGTCCCTTGGACTTGAGGTTAGAGGAAAGACCGTTGTATTGACAAATGGGACTTTTCTCAACGGGCTAATACATATTGGCGAAAAGCAATTCGGAGGGGGAAGAGCTGGGGAGAAAGCCGCGACAGGAATTACAGCGGACCTTGTTGATTTAGGATTCGATTCCGGAAGAATGAAAACCGGAACCCCTCCAAGGGTAGATGGAAGATCACTCGATTTCTCTAAAATGATCATACAGCCTGGAGACGAAGATCCGCAAAAGTTTTCTTACCTGGACAGCACAAAACCACTGGAAAAGCAACTACCGTGTCATATGTCCTATACTTCCGAAGAGGTGCACAACCTGTTACGGGAAGGCTTTGACAGGTCTCCGATGTTCAACGGAAGGATAAAGAGCATCGGCCCTCGTTATTGTCCGTCTATTGAAGATAAGATCCATAGGTTTGCAGACAAGGACAGGCATCAGTTATTTGTTGAGCCGGAGGGGTGGAATACGGTAGAATACTACGTGAATGGCTTTTCAACTTCGCTGCCAGAAGATGTGCAATTCAGGGCGCTAAAAGCCTGTGATGGGTTTGAAAATGTCAAGTTTTTCAGACCGGGGTATGCAATAGAGTACGACTACTTCCCTCCTACCCAACTTAAGCACACTCTCGAGACCAAGCTGGTGACCGGGCTTTATTTTGCCGGTCAGATTAACGGGACCACCGGTTACGAGGAAGCAGCATCCCAGGGGTTGATTGCCGGGATGAATGCACACCTGAAAATACAGGAGAAGGAACCATTTATCCTTAAACGGAATGAGGCCTATATCGGGGTGCTCATAGACGACCTGATCACCAAAGGCACGGAAGAGCCCTACAGGATGTTCACTTCCAGGGCCGAGTACAGGACACTGCTTCGACAGGACAATGCCGATTTCAGGCTAACCCCTAAATCTTATGAATTAGGACTCGCCACAGAAGAGCGAATGCGAACAATGGAGCGAAAGAAAGAAGCCTCGGACGCCTTCGTTAGATTTTTTAAAGAGACGAGTGTTGCTCCTGAAATCGCAAACGAAATTCTTGAGGCCAACGGGTCTGCCCCGGTGAAGCAAAGCGACAAGATGTTCAAGATGTTTTCCCGTCCGGAAATTGAGATGGAAGATATGCGAAAGATCGAAGCGGTTTCAGAATATATTAGCACAAATGAACTGGACAGTGAAGTGCTTCAACAGGCGGAGATTCAGATCAAATATGCGGGGTATATCGAAAAGGAAAAGAATAATGCCGATAAACTAAACCGACTGGAAGGAATAAAGATCCCTTCGAATTTCGATTATACCAGGCTGAAGTCGCTATCGTTTGAGGCCATGGAGAAATTAACGGAGATCCAACCGGCTACGGTTTCCCAGGCGAGCAGGATCAGTGGGGTGTCCCCAAATGATATTTCTGTGTTATTGGTCTATATGGGTCGCTAAATGTTCCACGTGAAACAATTTTATTCAATATCTTGTGAGTAAGGATGGATTTAGTCATTATCTAACCGCCAGGGATCATCTCGTTTCGGGAGAGTCTTTTGATCTGTTGCATGACGAAAAGATCGATATGCTGAGAACAGATCCGGCGCCGGATGCAGATGATCTAGCCCGTTATTATGAAAGCGACGCTTACATATCTCATACCGACTCCGGAAAGGGTTTAATGGCTTTCCTATACCAGCTTGTAAAAAAGCGAGCACTTCGGAAGAAGGTAAAGTTTGTTCGCAAACACAATGTAGGTGTGGGGTCACTACTCGATGTTGGGGCCGGGACAGGAGCATTTCTTGATTCAGCAAAACAGAGAGGTTGGGAAATCTCAGGAACCGAGCCGAATCCAGGTGCAAGAAAAATAGCCGATGAACGCGGGGTCAATCTTAAGAAATCTATAGACGACTTTTCGGGCCAGCAGTTCGACGTCGTTACTTTGTGGCATGTGCTGGAACACATTCCCAATCTGGAAGAAACCGTTTCCTTGCTGGTGAATTTATTGAAGCCCGGAGGAAGCCTGGTTATCGCCGTTCCGAATTTCAAATCTTACGATGCACTTCATTACAAAGAATTCTGGGCAGCCTATGATGTCCCAAGACACCTGTGGCATTTTTCGAAAAAATCCATTCAAACACTATTTAGGGGCAAACTGGAATACGAAGGAAACTACCCTATGCTTTTTGATTCTTTTTACGTCGCATTACTTTCCGAGAAATACAAAAACAACAGATCATTTTCGCTTAAGGCTTTTTGGGTCGGACTGGTGTCAAATCTGAAGGGAATTTCAACCAAAGAATACTCTTCGCACATTTATGTGCTAAAAAAGAAGAATTAGGCCGTTTTCCTTCGATTTAACGCCTTTTCAGACACCAAACAACACTTTGCCTGGAAAAACCCGAAGCACGCGTTAGAGCGGCCAAAACAAGCCCCTGAAAAATAGATTCGGTAAATTGAATAGGTGTTTTTTAATAAATAAAATTTATACAAGCTCCTTGCGGTGAATAAGCCGGGTCAATTGAATGGAAAGATCGCTGAAGATGATTTTGGCATTCCCGTTTCGCTCGATGTGATAAATTGCGTCTTCAAGTTCTCGGGTAATGTCGAAAATATTGTTCTGATGAACAAAGGGAGCAAATTTAGAAAGATCGAAGGAGGGGTCTTCGGCTTCAAAATAGAGCAATGATTCCGCCGTGTAATTTTGCAACATGGCTTGCCTGAATAGTTCGATGCAGTAGGAAAGGAATTTTTTCTGAGTCTCCCTTCCCCCACCGGCAAGTTCCTCACTCCATTTCAACAGATCGTTTATTGCGCTCTTATTTCCTTTGGCTCGAAACGCCATTCGCACCCAATCGACAAACCATTGTTCAAATTCAAGGTCGTCGGCATTTTGTTCCAGGATGTGCAGGGCAGTGTTGAAGTCGCCTGCCGCCCTGTGCGCGATTCTTCGGGCAATTTTATCTTCAACACCTTTATAATCAATAAGTTGTGTCGAAATATCTTCTTCGGAAAGCAATGGGAAATATAGCGTCTGGCAGCGCGACCGAATGGTTGTAAGCAACGCCTCTTCGTTTTCCGAGAGCAGTAGCAGCACAGTCTTGTCGGGCGGTTCCTCAACGATCTTCAGGATCTTGTTCGCGCAGGCAGTATTCATCTTCTCTGCCTTCCAGATGATCATGATCTTATATCCTCCTTCGTAGGACTTTAGCGCCAGTTTCTTCACTATATCTGCCGCCTCATCGACATTAATGATCCCCTGCTTGTTCTCGATCCCAAGTTGCTGTAACCATTCGAACATCGAACCATAAGGATTGGAGGACACAAAATTGCGCCACTCATCAAGGAACAGGTCGGAGACGGCGTGTTTCTTAACTGTACTGTTTGTGTTCACAGGAAAGACAAAATGGAGGTCTGGGTGGGAAAGTTTATCGACCATGTTGCCACAGGCCTGAAGTGCTGCCGGATCGTTTACATGCCTGGAGCAGAGCAGTGACCGAGCATAGGCAATTGCCATGGGAAGCAGCCCGCTTCCGGTTCGTCCTACAAACAATTGAGCATGTGGGACCCTGCCGTTTTCGGTAGTTTTACTCAAAAAGGATTTAAGGTGATTTTGCCCGATAACTTCACTGAAGTCCATACACAAAACTACACTTTTTTTACTTCGGAATATAACCCGCTAAAGAACTATCTTTGTTCGGAAAATTGTAACGAATGAAAACAGTAAACGATATAGATTTTAAAGATAAAAAAGTCCTGATAAGGGTAGATTTCAACGTTCCACTGAACGCGAAGATGGAGGTTACGGACGATACTCGAATCAGGGCGGCTAAACCCACTATCATCAGTGTACTCGAAAAGGAAGGTAGCTGTATCCTTATGTCTCACCTGGGTCGCCCAAAGAACAGGGAAGAAGAGTTTTCGCTGAAACATATTGTGAAGTGTGCCACCGAGGTACTTGGAGTGCAGGTCAAGTTTGTAGAAGACTGTGTGGGTGAGAAAGTAGAAGAAGCTGTGGCCGAGCTACAACCCGGGGAGATCCTTTTACTGGAAAATCTTCGTTACCATGAGGAGGAAAAGTTGGGAGACTGGGAGTTCGCCAAAAAACTTGCTGATCTGGCCGATTATTATGTCAATGATGCCTTCGGAACGGCTCACAGGGCCCATGCCTCCACTGCTGTAATAGCCGATTTCTTTCCTGAAAACAAATGCTTCGGGCTGCTGCTCGCTTCCGAAGTTGAGAACCTGAACAAGGTGCTTACCACGGGCCAACCACCGGTAACCGCTATTATTGGGGGAGCCAAGGTCTCATCAAAGATCACAGTAATTGAAAATATCCTCGATAAGATCGATCATCTGATCATAGGCGGAGGGATGGCTTTTACGTTTATTAAAGCCCAGGGTGGCGCAGTAGGGAGTTCCCTGGTTGAGGAAGACAAGCAGGATGTGGCGCTGGATATTCTGAAACAGGCAAAAGCTAAGAATGTTGAGGTTCATTTGCCTTCCGATGCGATTATTGCGGATAGTTTCAGTAATGAAGCTGCAACAGATATCGCAGCAGTTAATAATATCCCGAACGGCTGGATGGGTCTGGACACCGGCCCGGAGACAAACCGTGTCTTTGCAGATGTGATTGGGCGATCGCAAACCATACTTTGGAACGGCCCGGTTGGAGTGTTCGAAATGGAAAATTTTGCCCAAGGCACGATAAAACTTGGCCTGGCCATTGCTGAAGCGACCGAGAATGGGGCTTATTCCCTCGTTGGAGGAGGAGATTCGGTGGCCGCTGTTAAGCGATTCCAACTGGATGACCGTGTTAGTTATGTCTCAACAGGAGGCGGAGCTATGCTGGAGATGCTTGAGGGCAAACAACTTCCCGGAATTGATGCATTACTGAAATAAATGAGGAGTTCGAGCCGTTATTGCTGTTACGATGATGTTAAAAATTTGCCCAAATCACATCTTTCAGTAATTTTAAGCGTTTTTTCTCAAAGCCCTATCTAAAGAACATGAGACCTGCAATAATCTTCATATTAGCATTTTACTTCGGAATAGTAACTATATCTGCCCAGGAAGGGGCACAATCCAAGGAGCTAAAAACTAAGACGGTACAGCGCACGGATTCGATCACGATCCCTGTGAAAGTGGGAGACCTGACTCATAATACGCTGGTAACCAACGTCAAGGATACGGTTGTATTTGCGCTTGAAGACATGGAATCGGCTCGAATGATCGATAGCCTGTGGCTTAAGGAATTGTATGCTACCGGGAGATTCGATGAGATGTACGGGGCTATCCTAAATGAGGATTACGAACCGGTAGAATACGAAGAACTCCCTACGGAAGTATTAAAGCAAAGGCTTGCGGAATTAAACGCACGTACTCCCTTCAACGTTGAGTATAATCCTTCTCTCGAAAGCGTGATCAAAGGATACCTGAAGAACCGCAGGAAGACCATGGCCAGGCTCATGGCATTGAGCGACTACTACTTTCCGATGTTCGAAGAACACCTGGACAGGCACGGCCTGCCGCTCGAGATGAAATATCTTGCTATTGTTGAATCGGCCCTGGATCCTCGGGCAAAGTCAAGAGTGGGTGCCACCGGCCTCTGGCAATTCATGTACAGTACCGGTAAGTTATTCGGACTGGAAGTGAATTCCTATGTAGATGAACGTTCAGACCCGATCATGGCTACAGATGCCGCCTGTCAATACCTGAAAAGCCTGGAAGAAAGCCTTGGCGACTGGGACCTTGCACTCGCCGCCTATAATTCCGGCCCCGGGAATGTTGCCAAAGCATTACGACGCGCGGGCGGACACAGAAATTACTGGAACATCCGTCACCATCTTCCGCGGGAAACAGCAGGGTATGTACCCGCATTCCTGGCCACCATGTATATATTCGAGTACGCTGAAGAGCACGGATTTAAGAGCAATGGTCCAAAATACCCTTATATAGCGACAGATACTGTACGAGTTAAGAACATGATCGCGTTGGAGCATGTAGCTAAGGTGACCAACCTCGACCTTGAGGAATTGACCTTTTTAAATCCATCATACAAGAACGCCATAATCCCGGTAGTTAAAGATGAAAAGTATATGCTTCGTCTTCCGGTAGATGCCATGGGGAAATTCGTGGCAAATGAAGAGGCGGTTTATGCCTACGCCAAGGCGGAATTCGACCAAAGAGAGAAGGCACTTCCTCAGTTTTTCGAACAATCGGATCGTATCCGCTACAGGGTGCGAAGCGGCGACTACCTTGGAAAGATTGCCAACAAATACGGGGTAACTGTTAGCCAGATCAAGCGATGGAACGGACTGAGGAGCAATCGCCTCAGGATCGGACAAAGACTTACCATTCACCCAAGGCGGAATGCACCTTCCAAAACGACATCATCATCGTCTTCTGCTGCATCGGCGGAAAACTCCACTAACAAGGACGTTCACACTTACACCGTCAAAAGTGGTGACTCGCTCTGGAGCATTTCCCAAAAATTTCCCGGTGTTAGCGTGGAAAATATCAGAAAATGGAACGATATTAGCGGTAATAAGTTGAAACCGGGGATGAAACTTAAGATCCAGAAAGGATAATCCCGAAAATTTTATCGGATGAAATTTATACGCTACGCCTTTATCGGGTTGCTTTTGGTATTTACCTCCTGTGAGAATTCGGGAGAGCAAAAACCCTATTTGCTGAAGTCGCTTGGGAACATTAACACCTTGCAGGTGATCATTGAGAATGATCTTTGGAACGGGGAAGTTGGAGAGGAGATCCGCAATTATTTTGCCGCTCCAGTTGACGGCCTGCCACAGGACGAACCGCTGTTCTCCATGAACCAAATGCCTCCTTCAACTTATACAGATTTTGCCAGGAAATACAGGACCTTCCTTCATGTTACCATAGGAGATACCACAGGCGTCGCCATTAAGAATAATCCATACGCCAAGCCTCAAACCGGGGCCTTTATTGTTGGGAAGGATGCAGCTGATATCAAAAGACTGTTAGAAAAGAATTACCAGCAGATCATATCTGCCTTCAAGGCTTCGGAATTAATAGAGAAGCAGCGCAGAATAAAGATATCCCTGAAAAAAACAGATTCTCTGAAGAAATTCTTTGGAATAAACATGAAAATACCATCTGCCTATCGTTCTGCAACTGAGAATGAAGATTTTATCTGGTACCGAAAGCCTTTGAAATCCGGTGAGACCAACATTATTGTTTATGAAGTGCCTTTGGGAATGATTCGTAGCGACAGCACAAGTGTGGGCGATATCATCCAGATCCGGGACTCGATAGGCGGGGACCTGGTACCCGTTGAAGAAGGAGGGCGTTTCATCACTGAAGCTGCCTACGCACCGTATATTTTCAGGACCAAGATAGACGATCATTTTGCCTATGAAACAAAGGGAATTTGGGAAGTAAAGACGCAGTTTATGGGCGGTCCGTTCATTAACTATGCGCTGCGTGATTCGGTAAATAACCGCTATGTCATATTGGAGGGATTTGTGTATGCCCCCGCTACCAGTAAGCGGGATCTTCAGTTCGAGCTGGAAGCGATCTTGCGGTCGGCGACTTTTCAATAATAAAAAAACCGGGAAGCAAAAACTACCCGGTTGATCTATACTAAATATTAGAAGTTATTCTTCTATTTTCTTGTCTTTGGGATCTTCTTTCGACGCATCCTTGAATTCTTTGATACCACTTCCCAGACCGCGCATCAGTTCCGGGATCTTTCTTCCACCAAAGAGAAGTAAAACGATCAATACTATAAGTACAATTTGCCACGGGCCGATTGCAAGGGGTAAAAGTAGTGCAGTCATCTTTAAGAAATTTATAAGACAAAGGTAACAAGAATTCCTTAGATACAACGTTTTCAGGGTAAGTTTAGCATACTCGATAGGGGTTTATTTATATTTGCAATCCAGGAACAGGGACGAAATGGCCGAGAAGAAGAAACGAACAGGAAGAATTAAGAAAAAACTGCTGCACAAGTATCGGCTGGTGGTACTCAACGAGGACACTTTCGAAGAGAGGTTCTCATTCAAACTCAACCGGCTTAACGTATTTGTATTCAGTACGATATTTGCTGTATTCCTTATCGCAATAACGACCCTGCTGATCGCTTTCACGCCGCTTCGCGAGTATATTCCCGGATATTCTTCTACCGCACTGAAGCAAAAGGCAACAGATCTGACGTATAAAACAGACTCCCTGCAACAGGTAATTAGTGTTAATGAGAGCTATCTGGCCTCCATCCGCAAAGTCCTGTCCGGGGATGTTAAAACAGTGGAATTCAACAAGGACTCTGTACTGGAATTGGCGAGCATTCGACCTTCTGAAGTAAATTTTTCTCCCTCAAGGGAGGATTCGCTTCTGAGAGAAAAGGTGCTGAGAGAAGATAAGTACAATCCGTTAATAGATTCGGAGTCCAGGACAATCGTACTATTCCCACCTGTAAAGGGAACCGTTTCCGAAGCATACAATCCGAAGGAAAAACATTACGCCATAGATATTGTCACCGCCAAGGACGCACCTGTGAAAGCCACTGCCGACGGCACCGTCATTTTTGCCGAATGGACCGCCGAAACAGGCTATGTGATCATCCTGGAACACAAGAACAGCCTGATCTCCGTATACAAGCACAATGCTTCCCTTGCCAAAGAGCAGGGTGAGTTGGTAAAGGCAGGGGAAGTGATCGCAACCGCTGGAAATACGGGGGAACTTTCCACCGGACCCCATCTGCATTTTGAGATCTGGAGTGAGGGATACCCTATCGATCCTGCAAATTTTATAGATTTCGACTAGCCATGACACTAAAAGCTGTTGCCGCCAGGATATTTGCCACCAGGATAGCTAAACGCAATAAACGGTGGTCGTCCAAGCCTGTTGAGACCCAGCGGAGAGTGTTTCAATCACTTATTAAGCAAGGTACGAAGACCCATTTCGGAAAAGACCATGGGTTTGATGAGATACGCACCCACCAGGATTTTGTTAAACGCGTACCTATAAGGGATTACGAGGGATTAAGGGACTATGTGGACCGAATGGTCGCAGGCGAACCGGATATACTCTGGCCGGGAAAACCACTTTACTTTGCCAAGACATCGGGCACAACTTCGGGGGCTAAATTCATTCCACTTACGAAGGATTCCATGCCTGCTCATATACGGGCGGCACGTGATGCCATACTCACCTACATACACGAAACAGGCAGCTCGGAGTTTGTTAACGGAAAAATGATCTTCCTCCAGGGAAATCCCGGCCTCAAGGAGAAGAACGGGATCAAATTGGGAAGATTGTCGGGTATCGTGGCGCACTACGTGCCGGGTTACCTTCAGAAGAATCGCCTTCCAAGCTGGGAAACAAACTGTATTGAAGACTGGGAGACCAAGGTTGATGCAATCGTTGAAGAGACCATAAAGGAGGATATGACGGTGATCAGCGGTATTCCTTCCTGGGTTCAAATGTACTTCGAGAGATTGATCGAGGCCTCGGGGAAGAAAGTGGGGGAATTGTTCCAAAATTTCAACCTGTTCATCTACGGAGGAGTGAATTACGAACCATATCGCTCCAAGTTTGAGGCTCTTATCGGCAGAAAGGTTGATAGTATAGAGTTGTATCCTGCCAGCGAAGGATTCTTTGCCTACCAGGATAAGCAGGACGAGCGCGGGATGTTGTTATTGCTGAATTCAGGGATGTTCTATGAGTTTGTTGAGGCCAGCCGATTCTTCGATGAGGATCCGCCTAGACTCACGATCTCCGAAGTGGAAACAGGAGTCAACTATGTCATGATCATTTCCACCAACGCCGGATTGTGGGGATATAATATAGGCGATACCATACAGTTCACCTCCACAGACCCTTATCGAGTGATCGTTTCAGGCAGGATCAAGCATTTTATCTCGGCATTTGGCGAACACGTAATAGGAAAAGAGGTAGAACAGGCGATGCAGTCTGCTATGGAAGAGCACAACTTCAGTATTACGGAGTTCACGGTTGCGCCTCAAACAAACCCGGGCGTAGGTCAGCTACCCTATCATGAGTGGCTGGTCGAGTTCGACAAACCCCCGGAGGATCTGAATGTTGTTGCCGGAAGTATCGATCGCCACATGCAGGCCCAGAACAGCTATTATTTCGATCTTATCGCCGGCAAGATATTGCAACCGCTTCAGATTAAATCCCTCGAAAAAGGCAGCTTCAACTTACTGATGAAACAACAGGGTAAGCTTGGTGGGCAGAATAAGGTGCCAAGGCTGTCCAATGATCGTAAAATTGCAGATGGCTTGTACAATTTACAACCATAAATAAGTGCTATCTTTGCACGCAAATGAGCCCATTGACAGCCCATAAACGAACGAGAGCACAGGAGAGTTCAGGAGCCATTGAACGGATGTACATCACCATGAGGCATTTGTTCAACAGGGGATTCTATAAACCTATGGGAATTTCCGGAGAAACCCTTCGTGAATCGCTGTTAATTCTAAGTCCTGAGATATATGGATCTATTACTGAAGAGAAGATCGAACTCGAAGGACTATTGTATGTAATAGACAGGCTTCCTTATGGGATCGAAGAGTGCCGCTTCATCAATCTGACTTCAGACGAAGGGTACAAAAACTCACATTTCAAACCGATCATCCCTGCCAAAAGACGCCGAAACTGCTACCGTATCGACGAGGAGCAGATGAATATTGAGATCACCAGGGGTAGGTCGGAAATTTACGATATACTCACTCACCTGACCTTCCTGTACATCGAATCCCACAAGATCATGAAGCAGGTGATGATCAATGAGGCGGGAGACGTGATCCGGGATTGGAAGAAGCTGGAGGAGGCGGTAACCGTGAAAAAAGAGCTTTCTCAAAAAGACAAGGAGATCGCCCTCACCCACACGGCAAACTTCCTGGGAAGGACCTTCGAGGAGGTCAATGCCATCTATCCGCTCTTTGAATGTGCGGAGATAAAGAACAGGTTCCTCAACATCATCTATTACCTCGGAAAGCTTGCCATGGAGGAGGTTATGACCGACACCCAGAGATTGATCACCTTCAGCCCTGTGCTCCGAGAGAGGCTGGGGCATCATATTCATGGTGAGCAGTGGGCCAGGAAGGTAAAACAAACCCTTAAGGATAAAGGTTTGCTTCAGCGGCCATTGCACATCATCAGTGCGAATATGCACAGCGTACTGAACAGCCTGTTCGCGGCTAAGGCGCTTACAACCGAATTCAAGAACACCGAGGCCATTGCCATCTACGAAAAGCTGAGCGACTCTCGGAGTCTGAAGCTTCAGCAAAAAGTAAAGAAGTACGCCCTCGCCAATGGATTGACCTACATTGAGGACGATTCCGGGGCCAATATCAACGTTCAGATCTTTGATTCGGCCTTCTTCTATGAGCCCGCAGTAGAACTTCCCACTGAGGATATGCCTGTGATCGTGGTGATGGACTATGCATTTGGGGAACAAGCTTACGAGACCATGGATGAGCTCCTGAAGCCGCTAAATTCAGAAGGAAAACGAGAATTTCTGAATGTTGAATCCATCTCGATAATGGGAAAAGCCGGTATTCTTAGTGGTAAGAAAGGGGATATCATGATACCTACGGCGCATGTTTTCGAAGGAACAGCAGATAATTACCCATTTAAGAACAAACTAAAGAAATCGCATTTCGATGATATCAGCATAGATGTTTGTACGGGAACCATGATCACCGTACTCGGAACCTCTCTGCAGAACAGGGATATACTTAAGTTCTTCCACAACTCCACCTGGGATGTGATCGGGCTGGAAATGGAAGGAGCACATTACCAGAAGGCAATACAATCGGCTTCGAAGATCAGGGGAAGTATCAGTCCGAAAGTAGCTGTACGCTATGCGTATTATGCCTCGGACAACCCTCTGGAAACCGGAAGCACTCTGGCCCAGGGAGGACTGGGGACTGCAGGGGTTAAACCGACCTATGCGATCACTGAAAAAATGTTAAATCAGATTTTAGCCTAATCTAAAAATTTATTTTGAGAAACGATAATATACTGATTACCGGGGGCGCAGGGTTCATAGGATCCAACTATGTGGCATATTTGATGGAATCCACAAAAGCCAACGTATATGTGCTGGACAAGCTTACATATGCGGGTGATATGCGGAACCTGGAATCGGTTTCTGCCCTTCCCAATTGTCATTTCATACAGGGGGATATCTGCGACAAGGATTTTTTAGGAGAAATGTTTACGAAACACCAGTTTGACCAGGTGGTGCATTTTGCCGCGGAGTCACACGTGGATAATTCGATAAGCGGACCAGCCGCATTCATAGAAACGAATATCGTGGGCACATTTAACCTGCTACAGGCCGCGTATACTACCTGGATGGAAGGCCCGGGCAAAACGAAACCCGGATTTGAGCACGCTCGCTTTCTGCATGTGTCTACAGATGAAGTATACGGCACACTGGGGGAAACCGGTCTTTTTACTGAAACCACTCCATATGCCCCGAACAGTCCCTATAGCGCATCCAAGGCGTCATCCGATTTTATCGTGCGGAGTTACTTTCATACCTATCAGTTGCCTGTTGTCACCACAAATTGCTCGAACAATTACGGTCCGAACCAACACAAGGAAAAACTAATCCCCACCATCATTCGCAAAGCACTTACTCGTGAACCTATACCTATCTACGGTGACGGCACCAACGTGAGAGACTGGCTTTATGTCCTGGATCATTGTAAAGGGATCAAGCTGGCGGTTGAAACGGGTAAATTGGGGGAAACCTATAACATTGGAGGGCGAAATGAGCGACAGAACATCTATATTGCAGAGAAGATCTGTGAGATCCTTGATGAGTTGGAACCTTCAGAATCCCCATACAAGGATCAGATCACTTATGTCACCGACCGTCCGGGGCACGATTTCAGGTATGCGATAGACGCATCAAAAATTGAAGACGAATTAGGCTGGAAGGCCGATGAGAACTTTGAAACAGGGATCACCAAGACCATAGCGTGGTACCTTGAACACCGAGAAAGACTACATTGATATGAAAGGAATCATTTTAGCCGGAGGATCAGGAACAAGGTTGCACCCTATAACCCTTGCAGTGAGCAAGCAACTGATGCCTGTATACGATAAACCGATGATCTATTATCCCTTGTCCACGCTGATGTATTCGGGTATCCGGGAGATTCTGATCATTTCAACACCGCAGGACCTGCCCTTGTTTCAGAAGTTGCTTGGAGATGGAAGTAAATATGGTTGCACATTCGAATATGCCGTACAGGAAGAACCCAGGGGACTGGCGGAAGCTTTCATTATTGGGAAAGAATTCATAGGGGAGGATAAGGTTGCCCTGATCCTTGGGGATAATATTTTCTACGGAACTGGCCTCAAAGAACTTTTACTATCGAATAACGATCCGGACGGCGGTGTCATCTATGCCTATCACGTGCACGACCCCGAACGTTATGGTGTTGTTGAATTCGACAAATCCGGTAAGGTGCTGTCCATAGAGGAGAAACCGAAGAACCCAAAATCCAATTACGCTGTGCCCGGGATCTACTTTTACGATAATTCTGTTGTCGAGATCGCCGCGGGGATCAAACCCAGCGCAAGGGGAGAGCTAGAGATCACCGATGTGAACAATGCTTTTCTCAAGGCGGGTAAGCTCAATGTGAGTATACTGGATAAGGGAACAGCCTGGCTGGACACCGGGACCTTTGCTTCCCTGATGCAGGCGGCGCAATTCGTGGAAGTGATCGAAGAGCGACAAGGGCTAAAGATCGGCGCGATCGAGGAAGCGGCCTACGATATGGGCTATATAGAAGGAAAACAATTAAAGGAATTGGCCGAACCGTTATTGAAAAGCGGTTATGGAAAACACTTACTTCATCGATAGCAGTTTGGAAAAGATCAATACCCACCTGGAAGGTTGTTTTATACTGAAACCACGTGTTTTTTCAGATGCGCGGGGTTCCTTTTCTGAAACTTTCAACTCGCGAACATTCAAAGCAGTGACGGGCTTTGACGTGGACTATGTTCAGGACAACCAGTCGCTTTCTACTTACGGGGTATTGAGAGGGCTCCATTTTCAACGAGGTGAGATGGCCCAGGCAAAGCTGGTCCGCGTTGCAATGGGTCGGGTATATGATGTTGTGGTGGATATTCGGAAGGGATCTCCAACTTTCGGTGAATCCTACGGGGTTGAATTGAATGACGAGAACAACTACCAGTTATTTGTACCCAGGGGATTCGCACATGGATTTATCGTCCTGTCCCCCGAAGCAGTTTTTTGCTACAAATGCGACAATTATTACGATAAGGAATCGGAAGGCGGCATCATATACAACGACGCAACCTTAGCACTGGACTGGCATCTTCCTGAGGAAGATTTTATTATTTCAGAAAAAGACCTGCAACTTCCCGGATTTGAGGAGGCAATTTCATGAAAAACGTACTGGTAACAGGGGCAAACGGGCAATTAGCAAGATGCATTGAGAAAGCAGCTTCCGCCTTTCCGGAGCTGGCATTGCATATGGCCTCACGAGAAATACTGGATATTGAAGACCAGGACGCAATTCTCAATTATCTGCGGGAGCATGGTATCGACATCTGCATCAATACAGCGGCCTACACTGCCGTAGATAAGGCCGAAAGTGAGAAGGAACAGGCCTTTGCGGTGAATGCTTCAGCGGTAAAGGCATTGGCTGGGTCCTGCGCATCGAATAATATTCCGCTTATCCATGTTTCAACCGACTATGTTTTCGACGGGACCAAGACCAGTCCGTATCAAGTGACGGACCCGGTTAACCCCATCAATGTATATGGGGCATCGAAACTGGCCGGGGAACAATACGTTCAGGAACTGTGCAGCAGGTATTTTATCGTACGAACGTCCTGGTTGTATTCGGAATACGGTCATAATTTCTTTAAGACCATTCTGAAGCATGCTAACGCCGGGAATCCGCTTACCATTACTACGGAACAACTGGGGTCGCCAACAAACGCCAATGACCTTGCCGTAGCGCTGCTTACTATCGCAAACAGTGGGTCCAATGCCTATGGGGTGTATCATTTCAGCAACGAAGGAGAAGCCACCTGGTATGATTTTGCTGAAGCCATACTTGAAGAATCGGGACAATTAGCGAGTACAGACCTTGCCAAAACCGACCATTACCGTACTTTTGCGGAAAGGCCGGCGTACAGTATATTGGATAATACAGAGATTTATGGGGAATTCGGCATCACTCCCATTCACTGGAGGGAAAGCCTGAAAACCTTGTTTGTAGAAAATAATAATCATAAATAGAAGATAATGGCAGAGAACAATCAGGAAGAATTAGATCTGTTTTACCTAACCGGTAAGATACAGAAGGCCTTTAACAGGATGATCGTACTTGGTTTTGAGGCGCTGAGGTTCATTAGGAAAACGTGGATCATTGCTGTTATACTTATCGCGGCCGGAATTGGTTACGGTTTATATGTAGATAGTACTACAAGTGCTCCCAAGCAGGCACGGGTGTTGATACGGGTGAATTTCGACGCGGTCAACTATGTGTACGGGATCGTAGAAAGCCTGAACGGCAAGTTCCCGGAACGTGATGCGGTATTTTCTGAAGATAAGAACATACAGAAGGAGCTTTCAAAGATCAGTTCCATACAAATGGAACCTGTGATCGACGTAAAAGACATACTCGATAGATACAGCGAAGACGACCGCAGGCTGGAGAACTTCCTTAGGAATGTGGAATTCGTGTTCGAAGAAGAAGGAGAGTTCTCGGCTATTTCAGAAACCTTCCGAAGTGAATACTATTACCACTACCTGGACATCTCGGCTGCACCTCATGCAACAGAAGCCACGATCGATGCGCTACTCGAGTATATTAATTCCACGCCTTTGATCGTTGAGCTAAAAACCTCTGCAATGGAGAGCATGGCTGTTCGTATCGATCAAACGCAGAAATCCATAGATCAGATAGATGACATCATGAAGAAGTACAAGCTTCAGAGTGAATCGGGAAGCCCGGAAGATTCTCAGTTATATGTGGTTGAGAATTTTGACATCTCAAGGATATTTGTGACAAAGATCGATCTTGTGCGGAACCTGGACCAGCTCAAAAAGGAATATGTGTATGCCAAGGACGTGGTGATCAACGTGAACAACCCGGCCCTGCACGACAAGGTTGGTTTCTTCAAAAACAGTGCAGTGAAATATGTAGTGTTGTTCCTGGGAATCTTTTTCTTCCTTGCCTTTGTAAGGTATATCTATCTTGGAATGAGAAGAATAGCGCTTTCGGAGGCGGAAAATTCCTAACTCACATTTAAGTTCAGGGCCCCGTTCTTTTGAGTGTGGACGACATTTTGAGCTGGCCCCTGGGATGATAAAGCGAATGGATACGGCACAATGACCCTATTTTCCAAAATCAGATCATTAATGGGCTCTTCCCTGGTGGGGAGTAGCCTTAATGTGCTTATGATAAGGGTTATGGGGGTTGTACTGTTCTTTGTAACCACCTTGTATATTACCAATAACTTCGATCCTGAAGGAGTTGGGCAATACGATTTCAGCCGGTCCTTGCTAATATTCCTGGGCGCGGTCGCTTTATTCGGGATGCAACAATCGATCATTTACTTTTCCGGATACCTGAGCGCGAGGAAGCGTCTGGGGCATCTGAAGAAGATCTACCTGAAAATGGTTGTCCTGGTGTTCGGATTGTCGGCACTCGTTTTTGTAATAGGGCGATTGATGAACCTCGAGTATATCGTTGCCATTACTTCTTTTGAAATAAGCGACACAGCCCTGAAGACCATTACGGCACTTTTTTTTTACGCCCTGACAATGCTGAATATTGACGCGTTCAGGGCCGTAAACAAGATCTACCTATCCGAAATTCAAAGGAACATCCTCCGTTATCTTTTGTTCTTCCTTGCTGTGATAGCGATCAACATGATGGATCAGCCGGAAAAACTGGTCGATGTATTCCTGTGGAACTTCGCGATACTTGCCGTTTTATCCACTTTTGTGCTTTTCTTTTACTTTCCGAAGGAAGGATTAACAGAAGAAGAGGAGATCTTCAGGTCGCGGGACATTCTGAGGCGATCGGCACCCATGGCTGTCAGTGCTGTGGCGTTCTTATTGATCCAGAGTCTCGATATCCTTATGTTGAGTAGCCTTAGTAACTATGAAACGGTGGCCTATTACGGTGTGGCAGTAAAGTTAACTACCCTGGTGTCCATAGTGCTCACTTCGGTGAACGCAGTTATTGCTCCAAGGATCGCCGAATTCTTCACTGCCCGGAACAGGGAAGCTTTGAATACCACGATCCAAAAGGCCACCCAGCTTGTATTTGTGATCACGGCACCAATGATCCTGGTATTGGGAATTTTTGGGATCACCATATTGAAGATATTTGGAGAAGGCTATGAGGCGGCCAACTGGGCCCTTGTAATTTTGTTGGCCGGCCAGGCGGTGAACACCCTCTGTGGCTCTGTAGGTGTTTACCTGAATATGACCGGAAAGCAAAAGATATTCCAGGTGATACTCCTATCGGCACTGGCGATAAACGTCGCACTTAATTTCATTCTGATACCGGAATACGGAATGAACGGAGCGGCTATAGCAACTGCCTTCAGTGTTATCTTATGGAATATTGCCGCAGTGTATTACGTGTATAGAAAGGACAGGATTAGAATATTTTTAAACCTGAAAAGATGAAAAGGTTGGTGGATTTCTTTGTGATCGGTGTTGCCCGCGGGGGAACCACTTCCCTGTACAATTACCTGCAGCAACACCCCAGGATCTTTCTGCCAAGGGTTAAGGAGTGTAATTACTTTTCCGAAGTGGACACCCTGGACAAGGAGGCCTACAAAGACCCTCAGCCTGGAAAAGACTATCATCAGAAGATCATACGAGACGAAAAGATCTATCAGGGTTTGTTCAACGATGCTGAAAATGACCAGCTAAGAGGAGATGTGAGTCCTTCCTATCTCTGGGATAAAAATGCTGCCGCCCGAATTCATGATTATAACCCGGAAGCAAAGATCCTTGTGAGCCTGCGCAACCCTGTGAAACGGGCTCATAGCCATTACCTGTTGCACTTCCAGACAGGGCATGACAAGTCGGCGTCCTTCGAAGAGGCACTCACCGCACCAAAAAGGGAGATATGGGGAGGGGGAAATATGTATCTCGAAATGGGACGGTATTACGAGCAATTAAAACCGTATTTCGAACTTTTTAACAGGGAGCAGATCAAGGTGCTTATTGCGGAGGACTGGACATCCCGAAATGGAGATGCCCTGAACGAGATCTTTGATTTCCTCGGAATCGAATACGGCCGAATAGACGATGGATCAGTCGATCAGAACGCATCCAGGAAAATAAAGAACAAAGGCCTGCTGGATGTGCTGCGGTTGGAAGGGATAAAGAAACCTATCAAATGGCTGCTTCCGGAGCAAACTAAGGAAAAGCTGAAAGATCGGTTGTTTTACAAGGAAGGCGAAAAAGTAGCCATTGATCCCGACACCTATGAAAGGCTTATGCGGAGTTATGAAAAAGATATCGAGCAAACATCGCAGCTTACAGGAATAGACCTGAAAAAATACTGGCAAACAGATACGGTGCAATGATAAGTGAGAAACATAATACGATCTTCGTGCATATCCCGAAAGTAGCGGGACAGAGTATTGAGACTATTTTTCTGAAGGACCTGGGACTCAACTGGCAATCGCGGGGAGAGTTGTTGTTGCGTAAAAAGAAAGCGGGGGAAAAAGGCCCGGACAGGCTTGCGCACCTCAGGGCGGTGGAGTATACGCAGTTCGGTTATACCGATAAGAAGACCTTCGATGATTATTTCACCTTTTCATTCGTCAGAAACCCCTACAAACGACTATTGTCTGCTTACAATTACCTCGGCTATTCGAAGATCATATCATTTGAGACCTTTATGAAGCACGTGGTCTCGGGGAAACTGGAGGATAGACACTTCTTCTTTATTTCGCAGTACGACTACCTGTATAGCGGAGAACAACTGCTGGTGGACTATGTGGGAAAGCTTGAAAACCTGAATGCAGATATGCAATATGTGCTTGAGAAAACAGGTTTGTCCGGTCATGAGATTCCCCATGTGAATAAATCCGAAAAAGGCCTGAAGCGAGGGATCGCGGCTTTGGTGAAATCCCCAAAACTTTGGACAAAGTTCACCCCCGGCAGGTTGTTTTCGGCAAAGAAAAAGAAGGAATTGACCCCTGAAGAAAAAGAACTGGTGTACATGATGTACTCAAAGGATTTCGAGAAGTTTCAGTATGAGCGATAAAAAGAAAATCGTATTTGTAAGTATTTCCTGCGACCTGTACGGGTCGTCAAAGGTATTGCTCTCGCTTGTGCTTCAGATGAAACAAAAAAGCTCAAAATATGAACCCGTGGTATGTTTACCACCGGAAGACGGGCCATTGAGAGATAGGCTTAAGGAGGCGGGTGTCCGAATCATCGAGATGCCGGTTGTAAAGCTTACAAGGTCTATGCTGAAATCGTTCGCCATCTTCGGCCTGCTTAGCGAGTATTTCAGGGCGAAGCGTATATTCCGAAGGGAGACGAGCGGGATGGATATCTATTGCATTCAGTCCAATACCCTGGCCACGGTATTCGGGTCGATCTACTGTAAGTTCCGAAGGACAAAGCACATCATACACGTGCATGAGATCATGGACCGGCCTAAGTTAGCCGCGTTGTTTTTCAAGTATATGTTGAAATTCGGGAGCGAAATGGTTGTGTATAATTCTGAAGCGACTGCGGCCTATTACAATAAACTGGCACCTTCCCTGAGGAAGAAGTCGACAACTATAATCAACGGGGTGGACAGAACCGGAGTTCCGATCTCCGAAAGTGAGCGGGAAGACATCAGGAGGGACCTGTACAATGCTGGGCCAGGCGACGTGATAATTGGGCTGGTAGGCCGAATCAACAGGCTAAAAGGACACGATATCACCCTGGACATCTTTGAAGAACTGGTTGTGGAGTACCCGGAATTGTGCATTCGATTCGTAGGATCACCCCCGCCCAACCAGGAACATTTTTTGGTTAACTTGCGAGAGCGGATCGACTCAATGGAAGCAGGAAACAGGGTTCAGATCGTAGATTTCCGGGAAAATGTGTTCCCTTTGATGGAAGCCATGGACCTCGTGGTGGTACCATCAACAGAGCCGGAGTCGTTCGGGCTGGTGGTTGTTGAGGCTATGCTCTCGGGTAAGGCCGTGGTGGGATCGGACATAGGCGGGATTTCTACCATAATCGATCCCAACCGTACTGGCCTGCTATTCGATCCCAAAGACAAAGAGTCGTACAAAAGGGCTGTAAAAAAATTGCTTGACGACAACAGGCTTAAACAGAAAATGGAAACTGAGGCTCTTCAGGTGGCTAAAACCGAATTTACAACGCAAAAGATGTATCATTCCTTCCTGGAAGTGTACGACAAGAATCTCTGATGATGGGACAATGGATCTATAACATATGCCTTGTTTTGCTTGTCTGGTCGCTTCAGAAGGCAAATATCGAATTGTCCTTTGCCGTTGCGACTTTCGTTGCATTTATATCGTTCAGGAGAAAGATTTCAAAGCAGGCTGCCTTGCTCATGTCAATACTTTTCCTGCTGATCATTATTGGTGCGCGAACCATTCTCAACCCCGAGAACGACTACTACCTATACATCAAAGACCTCATCTATTTCACAAGGCCGCTGATTGTCCTCATGGCAGGGTATTTCCTTGTCATGCGATTCAGGAACAGTATGACTTTTCTGAACATACTGGTTTTGATGGGGTTCTATTTCGCATTTATGCACCTGCTTAGCTTTGTGATCTATTTCAGCATAATTCCAAGCCACACCAGTGGGATCAGGAACATCTTCGGCCGATATAACCACGTGGAAACGGTGGCCCTTTTCCTGATACTGTGTATACGCGACCTGCCAGTTAAAAAGACACGCTACAAATTGATCTACCAGGCCTTCCTTGCTTGTTTGATATTGTCGTTCATTTTGTACTTCTCCAGGACTATGATCATGGTAGTGGGATTGGCAACTCTTGCGTATTATGGTTACCTAAAACTCAATCGAAGGGGTGTGATCGCCCTTGTGGTCATCGGCATCCTGGGAGGTGCATTCGCTCTGTTTCTGAAGAATTACGAGCCTGCGACCGAGGATGCAGGGATCGTGGATGGATTCCTGCTGAAGATCAAGAATTCTGTGGACGAGAGCTTCTCGGTGGAAGACGTGGATTCCAGGGATTTCGACCGGCGTACCTTGTGGCAACACTGGCGCGCCTATGAAGCATTAAAGGTATATGAGGAAGCCGAAAATCAGAATGCCTGGTTTGCCGGACAGGGCTTTGGATCCACCGTGGACATAGGTTTTGAGGCCAGGCTGGATGGCGAATTAACCCAGCATTTGTCCCTTACTCATAACGGATTTGCCTATATTTTTATGAAGACGGGAGCACTGGGGATGCTCATTTACTTTTTGGCGGTCCTATACCTCTACCTGTTTTCGTATTCGCCCAGGAAAGGAGATCTGGCCGATATGGGCAACAACATACTGGTAGCAACTACATTTTACATTTTGATCACAACCTTTGTGGTGACAGGAATATTCAAGCCCTACGATATGGCCATGTTACTGATTGGCGGGGCATTTGCATATAAACAATTGAGAACTAGTGAAGATAGCGATACTGGGAACTAGGGGAATTCCTAATAATTACGGCGGATTCGAACAATTCGCGGAGTACTTTTCTGTTTTTCTGAAGGAAAGAGGGCATGAGGTATATGTTTACTCCTCCAGTACGCATTCCTACCAGGAAAAGACATACAAAGGCGTGCATATTCTCCACTGTAAGGACCCTGAACACAAAATAGGAACGGTAGGGCAGTTCATTTATGATTTCAATTGTATTCACGATGCCCGCAAACGAAAATTCGATATCATCCTACAGCTGGGCTATACCAGTAGTTCCATCTGGCGGCGATACCTGCCCCGGCGATCGATGATCGTAACGAATATGGACGGACTGGAATGGAAAAGAACCAAGTTCTCAAAACGGGTACAGAAGTTCCTGAAATATGCCGAATCCCTTGCCGTAAAAGGCAGTCATCACCTAATTGCGGATTCCGTGGGTATACAGGATTACCTTAAAAAGAACTATGGAGTCGAATCGAGATACATTCCCTATGGCTCTGTAGTTTTTAACGCTCCTGATGAATCCACCCTCACGAGTTATGATGTGAAACCCTATGCCTATCATATGCTGATTGCGCGGATGGAACCCGAAAACAGTATTGAGACCATACTGGACGGATATGTTCGCAGCGGTACTCAAACACCTTTTCTTGTTGTGGGGAAGCACGACGTGAACAAATTCGGGGGGTATCTCAAAGAGAAGTTCAAAGACTGCCCCGGGATACGATTCCTGGGCGGGATCTACGACTTCCAGGCACTGAACAATCTTCGCTATTATTCGAAGTTATACTTTCACGGCCATACCGTAGGCGGCACAAATCCGTCTTTGCTTGAAGCTATGGGAAGTAATGCCCTCATTGTAGCTCATAACAACCAGTTCAATGCCGCTATCCTGGAGAAGGACGGGTTTTATTTCAGAAATGAAGAAGAGGTTGCAGATATCATCAAGCGAGTAACAGACAAACAGGAGTTTTCAGAAATACTACAAAACAACGCCGAAAAAATAAAAGAGAAATACAGCTGGGACCGGATCAATACGGACTACCTGGATTATTTCGAAGAGAAATTTGCCGAATTTAACTAACATACTGAGCTCCCGGCGCACCTTCGGTGTCCTGATAGCGGCCTTCCTGATCTCGATCCCACTTCAGTATGGCTTCAGCACAACAATGCTCATTGTTCTCCTGGCAGCATCCCTGGCTTCAGTAAAATTTCATAAGGTCAGTTTTCCACGATCTTATTATATCCCCATTTTGTTCTTTGCCCTGATGGCAGTTTCATTATTGTGGACGGATAATATGGATAATTCCTTAAGGGGCCTGGAAAGGCAACTGGCCCTGGTGCTGATCCCGCTGGCATTCGGACTCATGCCCGAGATCGATACAAGAACCAGGAACAGGATATTTTACGCCTTTGCTGTTGCGCTATCTATCCTGGCCATATTCCTGATCGGACTGGCAGCGATCCACTTTTTCCAGTTCCGTGTCTTTAGTCGGTTCTTCTACCATGCACTGGTAAGTCCGATGGATTTGAACGCCATCTACGTTTCTGTATTTGTGTCCTTCAGTGGCTTGTTCCTATTGTTTACACAGCGGAAATCCCTGTTCACGATCGGGTTGCTTATAGTTCACGCCGTATTCCTGGTATTGCTTTCATCTAAGATCGTGATCGTTATTACAGCGCTGATCGCACTATTCGGGGTGATTCGGTCCTATAACCGGAAGAAGCGATGGATATTGTTGTCGGTACTTGTAGCCGGGATCGCGCTATTGATGACCACTTCGAACCCGGTTAGGGAACGATTCGAGCGTGAGATCAATGTCTCCAATGTCAAAGAGGTGATGGAGTGTGAGCGATTCAACAAAGTTTACGACTGGACCGGAACTACGCTTCGTTTGTTCCAGGCGCGAATTTTCAAGGAAATGATGGACGAGGACGGGGCCTACCTCAGCGGATACGGTATCAACAATTCCAAGGCTAAGATCATTGAAAAACAAAAACATTACAATTTGTGGCAGGGGTACTACGATTATAATTTCCACAACCAGTATATCCAAACCTTCGCCGAACTGGGAGTGTTTGGCCTTCTCTTTGTCCTCGCTTTGCTTGGGGCTTTACTAGTGAAGTATTTTCAGACACGCGACATCCTTGTTTTAAGTTTCTTTCTGCTCGCGATCGTAATTTTCATTACAGAAACTTATATTTGGAGACAGCGCGGCTTGTATCATTTCCTGATCCTGTACTGTTTACTGTTATCCCACACCCCAAAAAAATCAATTCACTGATGAGAGTCTGTGTGAAGATAAATTTTGTAGTACTTTTTGCCATTTTGGTCGCATTGGTATTGAGGCTGATCAACCTGAACTACGATGGTTTATGGAATGATGAAATACTGACGGCAGTTGTTTCTCACCCCGAGAACTCCATCCGGGACGTTGTTGTGATGCTGAAAGGTGATGTGCATCCGCCATTACACCCGATCCTGACCAATATTTTTGGTAAAATATTCGGGCATAACGATCTCACAGTAAGGCTGATCAATGTTTTACTTGGTGTCTGGGGTGTTTATGCCGGTTTTCTCCTGGCCAGGGAGTTATTCAGTAAAAAGGTTGCTTATTATGCTTTAGGCTTACTGGTTTTGAATTCCTTCCTGATCCGGTATAGCCAGGAAGCCAGGTCCTATGCCCAGTTGTCGGTATTCGCCAATTTATCATTTCTTTATTTCGCCAGGCTGATCCGCAATGAATACGATAGGAAAAATGCGATATATTATGTGTTGAGTACCGCGGCAATGTTGTACACCCACTATTTTGCGGTGTTTGTTATTGCCTCTCAATTTGTCGGATTTCTGTTCTTTATGGATTGGAAGCGGTTCAAGGAGAAATTGTGGCATTACATTATCACCTTCGCACTGCCAAACATTTTATTTATCTATTGGATACAGTTTATACTGAAGCGCGCCGACAAACCCTTTGAAGCGTGGCGTGATCCCGCGAGTCCCGGGGTCATACTCGAATACCTCGAGATTTTCTTTAACGATAGAATATTGATGATATTGGCCTGCTTGGTTTTAGCAGCTTCTTTGGTTTACCTGGCTAGTCGAAAATTGATCAAGCAGGAATGGTTTACCGGTTTTGATAAGCAGGCGAGTTTCGGAATTTCAATTCTTATGATCTGGATACTGGTCTATTTCTTCATTCCATACATTCGATCGAATTTTGAAGCTTCGATGATGGTCAATCGCTATTTTGTCCCTCTGGTAGTTCCCGTGGTTCTGATCCTTGCATTTTTCATCAGTTGGATTCCCGGAATCGTCATTCGAAACAGTTTTTACTTACTGATCTGCGGCTGGAGTGTTTATGTATTATTCAGCAAATTGAATCCATACTATGCAAATAGTACCGCGTGGAGAGAAACGGTGGATAAATTATACGAATTGGACCGAAATCCATATGTCTGGTATTTATCCAGGGACCGAAGGTATTGGAATTACTACCTGCGACTAAAGAACATGAGTCGTGCGAAGGAAGACTTTGGACCATTCGAAAATCTGATGAAGCAGGATAATTACCCGGACACATATTATGTGCTCACTCACCTGAGGGCCCAGGTTCCGGAATATAAGGATAGTATCCCGGTACTGGATGGATATGAACAGGTGTTTTCAGAAGATATGCACAATAAAGGCAATGTTGCCGATGCTCGCATCATTAAGTATGAGAAGATCAAAAAAGTGAAGGATTCTCTCTAATTACCACTTCTTCTTAAAGTCGCCTTTGGAAAAGTATTTCTCGATGAAGCAGTACATCAGGATAAAGAAATAACGACTACCCATTTCCCTTATTTTTAGTTTAGATACTCCGTATTTACGATTCGTCCAAGAATTCGGGATAACAGTATAGCTATAACCTCGTATTATCGCCTTAAGCGGAAGTTCGATGGTGAGATTGAAATGAGGAGCCAGGAAAGGCTTAATCCCTTCGATGGTCTCTTTTCGGTATAACTTGAACGCATTTGTTGTGTCGTTATATCGAATGCCCATCACCATTTGGATTATTTTATTGGCCATACGGTTTAAGACCTTTTTTACGAAAGGATAATCGATCAACTTTCCGCCTTTCATAAATCTACTACCGAAGACACAATCGAAATCACCCTTCTGCATAGCCTTGTAAAATTTCACCAGGTCTTCGGGAGAATCCGACATATCTGCCATCATCACAGCTACGCAATCCCCTGAAAATCGTTCCAGGCCATAGCGAACGGCATACCCAAAGCCGTTTGGCCCTTCGTTGGTTTCAAAATAAAGGGACGGGATCGATTGTTGTAGTCCTTGCAAAACCTCTAGGGTATTGTCTTTCGAGTTATCATTGACAACAAATAGTTCGTTCTCTATTCCCTCTCTTTTCAATACCTCGGCCAGTTCGGTAAGGGTTTGTGGAATAGATTCGGACTCGTTATATGCGGGAATTACAACACTTAATTTCATGCTGAGGTTCGTTCGGCAAAGGCCGTGTGGATCTGGGTAAGTATATCGTGAACATTATAGGTGTGATTCCAACCGGGGTAGTGTTTTTTGAATTTGGAAACATCACTGATCCACCAGATATGATCTCCTATTCGGTTTGTTTCCGAATATTCATAATTCATCTTCTTTCCGGTGATTTCCTCACACATTTCGATGGCTTCAGCCATAGAACAATTGGAAAACCTTCCTCCCCCGGCATTGTAAACTTCTCCCTGCCTGGGGTTTTGGTGGAAATGCCAGAACATGTTCACGAGGTCCCAGCTATGGATATTATCCCGCACCTGCTTACCTTCATAACCGAAAATTGTATACTTGTCACCCGTCATGGCACATTTCATCAGGTAGGAAAGAAAACCGTGAAGTTGTGCCCCGGAATGATTCGGGCCTGTTAGGCAGCCACCCCTGAATATGCCTGTATTCATATTGAAATATTTGCCGTATTCCTGTACGAGAACGTCGGCTGCAACTTTAGAAGCACCAAATAAAGAATGCTTGCTTTGATCGATGGTCATGTTTTCATCGATCCCCTCTTTGTAGTATGGATGACTTTCATCGATCTCCCATCGCTTCTCCAATTCTACCAACGGCAGGTAATTTGGGGTATCCCCGTATACTTTGTTGGTTGAGGTGAAGATAAAGGTCGCTTCAGGGCAGTGTTTGCGAGTCATTTCCAATAGGTTCAGGGTGCCTGTTGCATTCACACTGAAATCGGTAAAAGGCTCCTTCGCGGCCCAATCATGACTTGGTTGAGCGGCCGTATGAACAATAAGTTCGATCGCCTTTCCGTATTTGCCGAAAAGTTGATCAAGGTCCTCGACATTTCTGATATCGATGGAGTGATGTTCGAAATTGTCTATATTGTTCATCAACTTATTGGCGTTCCATTCGGTTGAAGCCCCTTTTCCGAAGAAATAGGCCCTCATATCATTGTCGATCCCAACAACCGTATCAAATTTATCTTTGAAAAATTCAACAGATTCACTTCCAATCAGGCCGGATGAACCAGTTACTAAACAAACACTTTTCATACGCTATCCTGTTATTTTAGTATTCGTTCCAATTGCTGTTCATTCTCCCTGATCCAGGTGTAGATATCCGCAAAGATGGTTTTTACATCCCTGGAAGGCTTCCAACCTATCTCCGATTCGATCTTTGAATTATCCGAAATATATATTCGCAGATCCGCGGGCCGGGTATCCAGCTCACGACCAATAGTAATGCTGTTGCCGGTGATCTCTTCACATATTTTTGTCATCTCCTGTAATGAGGCAGAGGTTTTTGCTCCTCCTCCGGCATTGTAAATGGTGCCATTGAACTTGTCGATATCGTGGATCTGAAGATCGATAAGATCGATGAGGTCGTCAATGTGCAACATATCGCGAACCTGTTTCCCAAGTCCGCCGTATCCAATGTATTTTAAAGGTTGTTTCCAGAAGTGTTTAGCCATCCAAAGTGTTACCACGCCCTGGTCTGTTTTACCCATCTGGCGGGGGCCTGCGATCACGCCAAATCTTGTTATCGCTGCTTTCAGACCGTAGAACTCGGCGTATTCCTGAATAAGCAACTCGGAAGAAAGCTTGGTGGTTCCATAAAAAGATCGTGGACCGTCCAGGCTTAGTTTTTCTGAAACACCTTTGGATGAAATCCCATCCTCCCGCTGTTCGTCCAGGAAGGAAAACCGGGTGTCCTCTTCGATAAAATTGGCGTTTTCAATTCGATTAATTGGATATACCCTGCTTGTCGAGAGGAAAACGATCTTCGCCCGGTGTTTGAGGCAATAATTAAAACAGTTCACCGAACCGATGAGATTATTATTGATCACGTAATAGGGATTGGAATCCAGTCCGGCCATCACCGAAGGTTCTGCCGAGGCTTCAATGAGTACATCTACGGGGCCTACCTCATCAAAATCTTCTACATTGCGAATATCCCCGTGTATGAAGGTAATACCGTGTGCCTTGAAATCGGCCAGGTTCAATTCGGAACCCCTGCGCTTCAGGTTATCGAAGGCAATTATCGAGTATTCAGGGTACTGTTCCTTCAATCGTAAACACAATGCTGATCCTACAAAGCCGGCGCCGCCTGTGACAAGAATTCTCATAGATGTTTTTCACTTTCCCGGAACTGATCTCGTACGAGTATATTCGGGAGAGCCAAATATACGAAACACATTTAAAGCAACTGTATGGCCGTTCCGGCATCATTCAAATAAAAGAGATACCTTTAAGCCATCAAACGTGATTTGTGGACCGGGCTCCCGTAATTTTTAAGTAAAAAGGAACTAACCGGAGGTATATTCAGCAATGAAAGTCTTACTAAGAGCGATCTATCCCTATATCTATATGGTGTTGTTTTTAACAATACCATTCGACAATTATATTAGGGCGTTACCTAATATCCTGTTGATCGCCTTACTGGCGTTGTTTCCTATTGTTCTGAAGCGGTCGGACCTGGAAAAGATCAGAAGAGGGCCGGTTATTGCTTTTTTTGTTTTCCTGGTATATCTGGGATTGAATTCTTTTTTTTACGACCGGTTTATGGAAGATGTGGTGGTGATCAAGAAGATCGCCCTGGCATTCGGCCTGGCCCTGCTCTATATTCCCGTTGAAGACAGCCGGAAAGTTGGTACAGCCATCATATTCTCCTCCCTGGCTGCGATCATCTTTTCTGTGATCAAGATCATTGTGATCATCAATATTTCCGAAGATATCGCCCTGGGCTATTCGAGGGAAGTCATAGAATCATTGCTTATCGATCGTCTTTACCTTGGGATGCTCAGTATAATGAGTGTGCTGGTGTCCATCCGGATGATCACCAAAGAATACCACCCCAACAACCAGTATCACCTGGTAAATATAATAGTCAACATACTTTTTGTATTCCTGATGGTCTCCAAGATCGCCATCATCATACTGGCCGCGATCTTTATCGTGAGAATGTTATTCAGTAAATACAGGGTTTCCAGGATCATGGCTGTGGCTGTTTCGGTGATCTGTGTAAGTGTACTGGCCATTTCCTATATCAATTTGAAAAAGGAAAGCAGCGCCCTGGAGAATAAGGACCAGATGGAAAGTTCATTCCTTCAGAATACGGTGACCTGGGAACTGAGAACAACTGTTTGGCAATGTGCGGTGAATATCGCCTCTTCCGAAGGACTGCTGATCGACGGGCTTGGAACCAAAAAAACCAGGGAATCGCTGGTTGAGTGTTATCAAGAGACCATAGAAGGGAACTGGAAAAGGAACAGGTATGTTGCCATGGAGTATAATGCCCACAACCAGTTCCTGGATACTTACCTGAGTTTTGGGCTGATCGGACTGGTACTGTTGGTGGTCTTCCTGGTAGTGACTTTCCTAAAGAACTATAAACACCATTTCACCTTGTCGGTCCTGGTGACCATGATCGGGTACCTGATGGTTGAAAATGTCTTCCATCGTCAGATCGGAGCGTATTATATCGGGTTCATGCTTATAGTTCTCATGTCCAGGAATTTTATGCATGGAAACAATGAGGAAAAGGAGAGCTAATACACGGGCAAATTGTATTTTTGCCCTCGTTTAAAAAGGATGAATGAATTTTATTTCTGAAATATGAAGATAGCAGTAATAGGAACTGGATATGTAGGATTGGTAACCGGGACCTGCCTGGCAGAGACAGGTAACGAGGTCGTTTGCGTGGACATTGACGAGGCGAAGGTGGAAAAAATGCGCAATGGCGAAGTACCGATCTACGAACCTCACCTGGACGTGCTGTTTGAACGAAATATAAAGGCTGGCAGACTACAATTCACCACCTCCCTGGACGAAGGACTGGAGCATGGAGAGATCATTTTCCTTGCCCTGCCAACTCCCGAAGACGAAGATGGTTCTGCAGATCTTTCTTATGTGCTGAATGTTTCAGAAGAGATCGGGAAGAAGATCAGATCCTATAAGGTGATAGTCGATAAAAGTACGGTGCCGGTAGGAACAGCAGATAAGGTTAGAGAGGTGATTTCGGCACAAACCGATACCGATTTCGACGTGGTTTCCAATCCCGAATTCCTTCGTGAAGGATTCGCGGTGGACGACTTCCTCAAACCGGAAAGGATAGTGATAGGCTCCAGCAGTGAAAGAGCCACTCGCCTGATGGAAAAGCTTTACAAACCTTTTGTGAGATCCGGAAACCCGATAATTACGATGGATGAGAAGTCTGCGGAACTTACAAAATACGCAGCAAACTCATTTTTGGCTACCAAGATCACGTTCATGAACGAGATCGCTAACTACTGTGAGAAGGTAGGTGCCGATGTGGACAAAGTTCGCGTAGGGATGGGGACGGATTCTCGAATCGGGAAGCGATTCCTTTTTCCGGGGATCGGCTACGGTGGCTCCTGCTTTCCAAAAGATGTAAAAGCCCTGATCCATGCCGGGAACCAGGCCGAATATGATTTCAGGATACTAGATGCTGTTGTTCATATAAATCAACTTCAGAAAAAAATACTCATCCCGAGAATTCGAGCACATTTCGATAATAACCTAAAAGGGAAGAACATTGCCATCTGGGGTCTGGCCTTCAAACCGGAAACCGACGACATACGGGAAGCACCCTCCATAACCATTATGAATGAATTACTGGAACTGGGGGCGAAGCTAACCGTGTTCGATCCGGAAGCCATGCCTAACATCCGTAGGAAATTCGGAGACCGTTTGACCTACGCCAACGGGATGTATGAAGCAATAGAGAAGGCGGATGCACTGGTTATCTGTACCGAATGGAGCATATTCAGGTCGCCTAGTTTCCCAAAGATGAAGTCGTTGATGAATTCTCCGATGATCTTTGACGGGAGAAATATCTATGCCGTGGAGGACACAGCGAACGAAGGATTTAAATATGTTTCCATCGGGAGGCCGGAATCAAAATTTTAATCATGAAAGAGTCAAAGAAAAAAGTTGTACTGATCACCGGGGCTGCGGGTTTCCTGGGGTCGCATCTTTGCGACAGGTTTTTGAAGGAGGGATATCGCGTGGTAGGGATGGACAACCTGATCACCGGCGACCTAAAGAATATCTCACATCTTTTCAAACTGGAAGACTTCGAATTCTACCATCACGATGTGACCAAATTCGTTCACGTTCCGGGCAAAGTGGATTATATCATGCATTTTGCATCGCCCGCAAGTCCGATAGACTACCTTAAGATCCCGATCCAAACCCTGAAGGTGGGCTCACTTGGCACACATAACTTACTGGGGCTTGCAAAGCAAAAACAGGCCCGTATTCTGATCGCTTCAACTTCGGAAGTATACGGCGATCCGCTTGTGCACCCGCAGAGTGAGGAGTACTACGGAAACGTGAATACTATTGGCCCCAGGGGAGTGTACGACGAGGCCAAGCGATTCCAGGAATCCATCACCATGGCGTACCACCGTTTTCATGGACTCGAAACACGCATCGCCCGTATTTTCAACACCTATGGACCAAGGATGAGACTGAATGACGGCCGTGTGATCCCTGCCTTTATGGGCCAGGCGTTACGCGGTGAGGATATTACCGTATTCGGGGATGGTTCCCAAACTCGTTCCTTCTGCTACGTAGACGACCAGGTGGAAGGGCTGTACCGACTCCTGCTCAGTGATTATTCGCTGCCGGTCAATATTGGGAACCCCGATGAGATCTCTATCCTGGATTTTGCCAAAGAGATTATTAAACTTACAGGAACAGACCAGAAGATAGTCTATAAGGAACTGCCGAAAGACGACCCGCTTCAGCGGCAGCCGGATATTAGCAGGGCGAAAGAGATCTTGGGCTGGGAACCAAAGGTTACCAGGGAAACCGGGATGAAGAATACTTATGAATACTTCAGGAATCTAACAGAAGAGGAACTGTACAACAGCGAACATAAAGACTTTTCAAAGCACAACAGGCTTTAAGGATGATATACAGGACAGGAAGATACTCCGGATATTTAAGACCCATATCGTATATGATCGATTTGGGCATTATTCATTTCCTGGCCTATCATTTCTTTAGTGCGAGTTTTCATTTCATCAACTATATGGTATTCATTACCATCGCCTGGATCATCTTCTCGCTGCGCTCACATTTTTACGAAATATATCGCTATACAAGCCTTTCCACCATCTTCTCGCTGGTGGGTAAACAGGGCGTATTATTTGCCTTACTGGTGTTTTCGTTTTTTGGGTTCTACCGCGAACTCCAGGTAGACCCCTTGCAGATATTCAGGTATGTGCTGCTGGCTATACTGTATATCACCATTGTGAAGGTTGGTGTTTATTATTTACTGAAAAAGTACCGCGTTATTCTTAGGGGAAACCTGCGAAGGGTTGTGATCGTCGGACTTAACCAGAAGACGGATCAGCTACGAAAATTCTTCGACGACAACCCGGAGTACGGATACAAACTGTTGCGGATCTTCGATGTGAGTGGTCCGGACAAGCAAACCATACAGGATTGTATCGATTACATCCACACCAATAATATAGACGAGATCTATTCCTCGGTGGGAGAACTGAGCAATGAAGAATTACAGCAACTGATCGATTATGCCGACAACAACCTGAAGATCCTCAAATTCCTTCCGGATAACAAGGAAATCTACAGTAAGAAACTGGATTTTACCTATTACGGCTACCTTCCTATCCTCTCCATGAGAAAGATCCCTATCGAAGAGCCGTTCAACAAGTTTATCAAGAGAGGGTTCGACATTGTACTTTCGCTAGTGATCATCGTAGGGATACTTTCCTGGCTCACGCCCCTGCTCGGCCTGATCATCAAGCTTGAATCCAAGGGCCCTATCTTTTTCAAACAAAAACGAAACGGACTCGATTACCAGGAGTTTTACTGCTATAAGTTCCGGTCCATGCGCCCCAACCCTATGGCACACCTCCACCAGGTTCAGAAGAACGATCCGCGGGTAACACGTATTGGCCGAATCATTAGAAAGACAAGTATCGACGAACTGCCTCAGTTCATTAATGTGCTGAAAGGAGAAATGAGCGTGGTAGGCCCGAGACCACATATGGTTAGCCACACTCATATGTACGCGGAGCGCGTGGATAAATTCATGGTGCGACACTTCGTGAAACCCGGAATCACCGGTCTTGCCCAGGTGAGTGGCTATCGGGGTGAGGTGGAAGACCAGAATCATATCATCAACCGGGTGAAGTACGACATCTTCTACCTCGAGAACTGGTCGTTGTTCCTCGATATCAAGATCGTCTTCCAAACCGTATACAATGCTATCAAAGGAGACAAAAGAGCCTACTAGCGGAGAAACCACTCCACTTGTTTCCATTATAACACCACTTTATAATGCCGAAGCTTTTATTGCCGAAACCATTGGCAGCGTTATGAAGCAAACCTATACCAACTGGGAACAGCTTATCGTGGATGATGCCTCTTCGGATAATTCCCTGGCTATCGCGCTGGAGCTCGCAGCGAAAGAACCCAGGATCAGGATAGAATCTCTTTCCGAAAACAAGGGAGCGGCTTATTGCAGGAACAGGGCTGCGGAAATGGCACAAGGCAGCTTTATTGCCTTCCTGGATTCGGACGACCTCTGGCATCCAGAGAAACTGGAGCGACAACTCGCTTTCATGAAAAAAAATCAATGCGATGTGTCCTTTACGAGTTACTTACACATTGATGAGCAGGGAAAACCCTTGAAGAAGCGGATCGTGGCCATGCCTGTGCTCAGCTATGGCAAACAACACAAGAATAATTACATCGGTAACCTTACCGGGATGTATTGTGCCGGGCTCATTGGGAAGATCCCTTCTCCCGCCATTCGCAAACGCCAGGACTGGGCGGTTTGGCTTGAAGCTATCAAACGAAGTGGTAAACCGGCAATGGGGATACAGGAGGACCTTGCCTTTTACAGGGTTAGGAAGCACTCCATCAGTTCGGACAAAATGAAACTGGTTAAGTACAACTATCGATTTTACAGGCAACACCTGGGATATTCCTCACTGAGATCTGCATGGAGCCTATTGACCTTCTTTGCTGAGTACTTCTTTGTCAGGCCGAAATACATTCAGAAATTATAGCAAGGAAGTAAACTGCTTCAGTTTTCCTCTACTGCTTCGATCCAGCACATCCTGTCGCTCGAATTCGAGGGTAAGGTCATTTTCCAGGTAGGTAAACAATGCTTTTCGGATGGTTTGAATTTCGGGTTCGGTGAGTTCCCGTTCAGAAACATAAATTATCCTGAACTTGTCCGGAGCGGTTTGTTCCACCACAAACTCCTTCACATTTCCATCATCCTCGATCACGCTTTTGGTAACATAGTAGAACGTAAGCCCCGGAACCGTCTTACCCCCCGGTAATTTAGCCACATCATTGGTACGCCCTATCAGTTTCCGGAGTATTGGTTTCTTCAGGGTGCTGTCCGGGTGAATGATGCCCGTGTCACCAATGTCGTAGCGGATCATCGGGTGGGCCTTGTTGTAAAGTGAAGTGATCACAATGCGACCCGCTTCTCCCTTCGGGACGGGATGATCATTCTCATCCACAACTTCCACGTACAGCGTTTCACTGTTCAGCACGAACTCATCGAGTGAATTCGTAAAGGCGATGAGATCCAGTTCACTGGCCCCGTATTCATTGATCACCGGCACACCAAAGGCTTTTTCCATAAGAGATTTATCACTATCGTACAACATCTCGGAGGTCACAATGCAATACTTCAGGGTAGGGCAAATGTTTTTCAGGATCAAACCCTTGGAGCTTACATATTTTGCAAATAGAACTATGGAGCTTGTGTAGCCATTGATATGATCGAATTTTTTCCTTCGGAAGTGTTCCAGGAACTGTTTCAATTTTTCTTCGGAAAGATCGAAGATGGGGAAACGATACCGCTTACCCAGCCAGTCCTTCAGTCGCTCCTTCCGATAGCCACTGCCGTCCAGTGGAATTCCGTAGAACCTCGCTTGGTATGAATGGTGAAAATCTATCCCGTACCACCCGAACCTATCGTAGATCTCTGCCCAGGTAAGCGCGTGGCAGAACTTGTCCTTGGCGAAGATGAACGGATGGCCACTGGACCCGGAGGTCTTATTCACATAGACGGTTTTTGGCGTAAAACCGTTGCTGAGCCTGTCCGACAAAGGCCTTTGAAGATCACCTTTCTGCATTACCGGCACACGGTGCCAGCTGGATGCGGAAGCTCCCGGTGCGAAGGATTGGTAAAATGGATTTTCAGCTAGGTGAAAGGATAGGATATTCTCAAGGCGTGACTGAACATATCCCTCGTAATCCGCTTCGGGAATGGCCTGGATCTCTGCCAGGCTACGCTTTGCCTCCCTGATCGGGAAACCACTGAAACGGAGGGAAAGTTCGAATAAATTCAACACAAATAATTAGGGCTTCAATTTACAAACAATTATTTTTGAAGTCGAAACAAAACCACACCTATGAATATTCTTATCCTCGGATCAGGAGGCCGCGAACACACCTTTGCACACCAGGTAGCCAAAAGCGAGAAATGCACAAATCTCTTCGTTGCCCCCGGTAATGCCGGAACAGGAGCTATAGCGACAAACTTAGCGATCTCGGTGAATGATTTTGACGCGATCCGCCAGGCGGTGCTCGAGCACAAAATAGACATGGTTGTAGTTGGACCCGAGGATCCCCTGGTGAATGGGATTGTGGATTACTTCAAAGCCGATCCCGATTTGAAAAATGTCATGATCATTGGTCCCTCGGCAGAAGGAGCGGAACTTGAAGGCAGTAAGGAACGCGCCAAGGAATTCATGTCCAGGCACAACATACCCACGGCGGCTTATGCCAGCTTTGACCGGGATAGCCTGGATGCCGGAAAGAAGTTCCTCGAAACCCTGGAACCACCCTACGTACTCAAGGCCGATGGACTGGCAGCCGGGAAGGGTGTTCTCATCCTGGATTCGCTGGAGGAGGCCAAACAGGAGCTAGAGAATATGCTGGCCCATAGCAAATTCGGGGCAGCGAGCGCCAAGGTGGTGATCGAAGAATTCCTGGACGGGATAGAATTGAGCGTATTCGTGCTTACTGATGGGATGAACTACAAGGTCTTGCCGACAGCCAAGGATTACAAGCGAATAGGAGAAGGTGATACTGGTTTAAATACCGGTGGAATGGGAGCTATTTCACCTGTTCCATTTGCCGATGAGGATCTCATGAAAAAGATCGAATCGCGAATAGTACTCCCTACAGTGAATGGAATTAAGGAGGAAGGTATCGATTACAAAGGCTTTATTTTCATCGGGCTGATCAAGGTGAACAACGAACCTTATGTTATCGAATACAACGTGAGAATGGGTGACCCCGAAACAGAAGTAGTGCTTCCAAGGATAAAAACAGACCTGGTTGAACTTCTTAAAGCAACCTCCAGGCAAGAACTTAACCGCCTGAAACTCGAAATTGATCCGCGATCTGCGACAACGGTTATGGTAGTCTCCGGCGGATATCCGGAAGCATATGAAAAGGGGAAAAAGATATCCGGGATTTCGGACATTTCAGGATCTGTCGTCTTTCACGCAGGAACAGCTATTAAGGATGGACAGGTAGTGACCAATGGAGGACGTGTTATCGCGATAACTTCCCTGGGAGATGATTTCAGAATGGCACTAAAAAAATCCTATCAGAACGTAGAAAAACTATCGTTCGACAGGATGTATTATAGAACCGATATCGGTTTTGATCTATCCCAGGAAGGAATGTGACGTGGAAGAACGATCTTCCTCTCCTTTGGAATTGACCTCTGCCAGTTTTCGCATCCAGTAGATAAAAGCTATAAATCCGATCGCCATAAACGTCCAGCTAATAACGTTAGAACCCCACCAACTGTCATATTCCAAACTGCGCAGTGCATCATAGGGGTAGAACAGATAATCTACAAATAGCGTTTCAATTCCGTAAAATAAGTCACTCATAACTGTATCTTTATACGGCAAAAATATAAATTAACCTCGATGCTGACAAGATTTTTTGGGAAATCTAATCCGGTAAACTTCCTGATCCTGGGAGCGGCACTGGGTCTGAGCTATGCGGGGTATCATTTATACGTTTTACAGCCCGGATGGGACACGGCAAGTATCATTAAGCTTATCGGAATTCCTGTCCTCCTTGTTTTCACAACTCTATTGCTCGATTTCATAGTTCGGAAGAACAACCTCACAAGGAAGAACACTCTGGCGGTTTTCTTCTTTGCCACCCTCACCCTGATGGTGCCTTCCATTTTTGAGAATTCAGACCTGATCATTGCCAACACCTTTTGCCTGTTCGCATTGAGGAGGGTTTTTAGTTTTACTTCGGAACGGAATTTGGAAAAAAAGATCCTGGACGCTTCGCTGTGGATACTGGTGGCTTCTTTTTTTTACTTCTATTGCCTGCTTTTCTTTGTTGCTGTCTACTTTGCCATCCTGAGAAGCCCAAACACAAAGTTCAGGCAACTGTTCATTCCTCTTATCGCTGCCGTAGGGGTTGTAAGCATTACCACCAGTATTTCCCTATTGTGGAACGATACCCTGAATTGGTTTAGTGATATCTCTCTATCCATTGGTCTCGAGGCGCCTGCATACAATCAATGGAAACTGCTTATCCCCGCCAGCCTAATCCTTACCGGAATCGTTTGGATAATCTTCTACCGCCTGTTCAAGGTGTCGAGCATGATGCGGAAGGAGCGCCCCAATTTTGTGGTCCTGATCGTCATCCTGCTATCGTCACTTGGGGTCGCCCTGGCCGCTCCCATCAAGGACGGGAGCGAGTTGTATTTCATAATACCCCCTTTAGCAATTGGGATTGCAGATTATATTGAGAACAGCGATTCCTCCTTCCTGGGAGAGTTGGTCCTGTGGTGCGCGCTGTCACTTCCTGTTATCCTAGTCTTTCTTTAGGTTTAGGTTGCACGTAAACAGATGAAATGTAATACCTTTGCAGCCGGAATACCTTGTTTACATAACGATTAAAATTGGAGTCACATGTTCAGTGAGAAAGCGAACCGTATTTTTCAGAAGGTAATAGAAACCTATCATATTGAAGATAGTGTAGATCAGCCCTTCACCAATCCATACAACAATGAAGATGAATTGATCGAACACCTGCTCTATCGAAAATGCTGGATCGACACCGTTCAATGGCATTACGAGGACATTATACGTGACCCGAATATTGATCCGGTTGCTGCCCTTAGTCTGAAACGCCAGATCGATGCTTCCAACCAGGATCGTACAGATACCGTGGAATATATAGACAGTTATTTCCTAGAGAAATACAGGGATGTTGTTCCTTCGGAAAATGCCACGATTAATACTGAAAGTCCGGCATGGGGGATCGACCGCCTGTCAATTCTCGCCCTGAAGATCTATCATATGGACGAAGAGGCAAGCCGGACGGATGCCAGCCCGGAACATATTGCCGCATGTAAGGCGAAGCTGGATGTGCTGCTCGAACAACGAGTGGATCTGAGCAGTGCGATCGACCAGCTACTGGACGATATTTCAAAGGGGAAGAAGTATATGAAAGTATACAAGCAGATGAAGATGTATAACGACGATGAGATGAACCCGGTACTCCGCAACCAGAAGTAACGGCGAACTAAATCACAGTGCTGAGATCTTCTTATTAGGTTTTACGTCCTGAATTCAACTATGGCACTGCCAAAACACATACTTGTAATCCGACTATCGGCTCTTGGCGATGTTGCCATGATGGTCCCTGTACTTCGAGTACTTACTTCAAATTACCCCAAATTGAAGGTCACTGTTTTATCCCGGAAAAGATTTGCCCCCCTGTTTGCTGAAGTTCCGGGAGTTAGTTTTCTCGAGGCGGATGTTTACGGAAAGCACAAAGGGCTAGGCCTGTTCAAGCTGGCCGCAGAGGCCAGGGCCCAGGGAATCGACGCTGTTGCAGATCTTCATAACGTGATCCGTTCGAAGGTTATACGGACTTCCCTGAGGATGAAGGGACTGGCCGTGGCGTACATAGACAAAGGACGTTCCGAGAAAAAAATGCTTACTTCCGGGAATAGGAAGGAATTACCTCAGCTCAAATCCACCCATGAGCGATACGCGGATGTCTTCCGAATGCTTGGGTTCAAAATAGACCTTGCAAAACACTCCTTCCCCAAACGCATGGATGTGTCGCCAAGGATTCAGCATTTCTTTGGCCCCGAACCCAGGAAAGCAGTTGGCATTGCTCCCTTTGCCGCCTATTCCAGTAAGATGTATCCACTTGAGATGACCAGGGAAGTGATCCAAAAGTTGGACGAAGAAGATCGCTGCAAGATCTTTTTGCTTGGAGCAGGCGCAGAAGAAACGGAACTGCTTAAGTCCGTTGCTGCGGAATTCAATAATGTGGAAAACCTGGCCGATCAACTCACCTTCGAAGAAGAACTCTCGCTGATATCCAACCTGGACCTCATGGTGTCTATGGACAGCAGTAACGGGCACCTGGCCGCCCAGTTCGGGGTTCCTGTTATCACTCTATGGGGTGTTACTCATCCTTGCCTGGGTTTCAAACCGTTTGGCCAGCCGGAAGAGAATCAACTGCTTACCGATCGTGATAAATTCCCACTGATACCTACTTCAGTCTATGGTAATTCCTATCCTGTTGGTTATGAGAACGCCATGGAATCAATTCCTGTACAACGGGTAGTGGATAAGATATCCAGCTTCCTCTGAATTAAACGTCGTCGTAGTCTACCGTAAGTCTTGAAGTCAGCGGGTGCGCCTGGCAGGTAAGGATCAGGCCTTCATCAATCTCATCATCTGTCAGGATCTGGTTCTGTCTCATTTCGGCCTTTCCGTCGGTTATTCTCGCAATACACGTGCTGCATATCCCTCCCTGGCAACTGTAGGGTGCATCCAGGCCGTGGTCAAGACAGGCATTAAGCACAGGCTGATCCCGCTTCATGATAAAAGTTTCGGTGTCTCCGTCCAGGATCACGGTTATCTCCGACTGGCCTTCGGCCACAACCTCCTTCTTATCTTTCGCAGGAGGTGTAAAAAGTTCGAACCGGATGTTTTCTTCGGAAACACCACGTTCCAGTAGAAGTTCTTCAACAGTTCGGATCATAGGCTCGGGCCCGCAGAGAAAGTAGGTGTCGAAATCAACATTGGTAAATCTGTTTTTCAGCAGGTAATTTATATTGGACCGGTCTATCCTGCCAAACAGTCCCTTTTCCTCTTTGCGTCTGCTGAAAACAAACTCCAGGGCGAATCGATCCGGATAACGGACCTCCAGCTCATGTAGCTCACCTGAGAACATGGTCTCTTCCATGGACTGGTTACCATACACTAAGGCAAAAGTGCTAAGCGGTTCTTCTTCCAGTACAGTCTTGACGATCGATAGCACGGGGGTGATGCCACTGCCTGCAGCAAAGGCCAGGTATCTGCCAGCTTTACCCGTATCGGGAGTCAGGGTAAATTTACCTTCTGGAGGCATAACTTCCAGTTTGTCACCGGTCTTGAGCCGCTCATTAGCATAGACCGAAAAGGCACCATCTTTTACCTTTTTCACGCCTACGCTCAAATTCCCGCTTCCCGTACTGCTGCACAGGGAATAAGGTCTTCTCATTTCTTCACCACCGGCAAAATACCGGATCGTAATATACTGCCCCGCCGCAAATTGGAAGGTGTCTCGGAGATCATCCGGGATATCGAAGGAGATTCGGACCGAATTCGGGGTGAGTTTTTGTACTTCTGAAACGGTTAGCGTATGGAAGTTCGACATAGAAAATATTTTGGCAAAAATACAAATCCTGAACTTTAAATAGCTAGGTGTGAAGCTGCAATATCACTGAATTTTCCGTGATTTAAAGGTACTGTTATGAAAAAGAAATGTATTTTTACCATCCGCTTTCAGTTTTACATACTAAAAGCGAAGGTTTTAAGTTAGAATATCATATAAACCGAAACAATTTTGAAGGGCGTTCAAAAAATTACCATATTACTACTCGCGTTGGTCCTTGTCGCTTCCTGTTCGCGAAAGAAAAATACATTTTTAAGTAGAAATTATCACGCGGTCACCGCCGAGTACAATGCCTTGTACAATGGTGGAGTGGCGCTGGAAAACGGTAAGAGGGAGCTTGCTCAGACTTACCGCGACAATTTCTGGGAAATCCTCCCCGTGGAAAGGCTGGAACTTGAAGAGAGTATGAGTTTGCCGGGAGAAACCAAGAATCCCGAATTCGAAAGGGCTGAGGAGAAAGCTGCCAAGGCCATTCAGAAACACTCCATCTACATAGACGGGAAGGAGCACAATCCGCAGATTGATGAAGCATATATGATGCTTGGGAAAGCTCGCTACTACGATCAGAGGTTTATCCCATCGCTTGATGCCTTCAATTTTATTCTGAACAGATATCCTACCAGCAATAGTATCAATCGGGCCAAGGTGTGGAAGGCCAAGGCGAATATCCGATTGAACAACGAGGACATTGCCATCGAGGACCTTCAGGAAATGATGGAGCGCGAGGACCTTGAAGAGGAAGAGTTGGCAGATGCCTCCGCCATCCTGGCCCAGGCTTTTGTAAACCTTGATTCCATAGATGGGGCGTTGCCATATATCAAGCTTGCTTCGGAATACACAAGGGACAACGAACTGAAAGGGCGATATGCCTATATCAAAGGACAGATATACAACCGTCTCGAGTTCAAAGACAGCGCGAATATGGCATTCGATGAGGTGATCGAATTGAATCGCAAGTCACCGAGGGTATATATGATCAATGCCTATATTGAGAAAGCGAGAAATTTCAATTACGAGAAGGAAGATCGTGTGGCATTCCTGGAGTTACTGTTCGACCTGGAGAAGAATCGTGAGAACCGGCCTTTCCTGGATCGTATCTACAACCAGATCGGTGAGTACTACCGCAGTACTGATAATATCGATACCGCGGTTATCTACTACAACAAATCGATTAAGAATTACAAGGACGACCGTGTGATGCAGTCTGTGAACTATTCGACGCTGGCCGAGATTGAATTCGACAATGCGGAATACAAGTCGGCAGGACTATACTACGACAGCACACTTACATTCCTGGAGCCAAATACAAGAACCTGGAGACGGATCAAGAAGAAACGGGAGAACCTGGACGATGTGATCAAGTACGAAGATATCGCAACCCTTAACGACAGTGTACTCCGCCTGGCAAATATGTCGGAAGGACAACTGCTGGCCTATTTCACAGAGTATACTCAGAAGCTTAAGGATAAGGCAATCGAAGATTCTATTGCGGCGGTGAAACTCGAGAAGGAGATCGCAAACAACGAGTTTTATAAAAAGAATTCTTCGGGGAACAACAAAGAGCAAACCGGGGGAAGATTCTATTTCTACAACTCCAGTACGGTGGCCTACGGAAAACAAGAGTTCCGCAGAATATGGGGAGATCGCAAGTTGGAAGACAACTGGAGAAGGTCCGACAAAAAACAGGCAGGGATCACAGAAGAGATCGCTGTTGAGGATAATACACCAATTGCCGAGAACGAACGATTCAAGCCTGAAACTTATATAAAACTTATTCCGAAGGATCAGAAAGTCATCGACAGCCTTACCAAGGACAGGGATTTTGCCTACTACCAACTTGGGCTGATCTATAAGGAGAAATTCAAAGAATACGGCCTGGCGGCAGATCGCCTTGAGACCCTGCTCACTTACAATCCTGAGGAGAGGCTAGTTTTACCATCGAAATACAACCTGTACAAGATCTACCAGCAACTGGAACGTCCGGCATTGGCCGACAAGTACAGGAACGATATCGTAAACAATCATCCCGACTCACGTTATGCGGAGATCCTGCGGAATCCAAACGCGATGCTGGCAACAGACGAGTCCAGTCCGGAATTCAAATACAAGGCATTATACAAGGAGTACGAAGCGCACAATTACCAGCAGGTAATAGATACAGCAGAGGAATACATTACCATTTACAACGGCAATGATATAGTTCCAAAGCTCGAAATGCTGAAAGCTACTGCACTTGCCCGAAAGGATGGTTTTGAGGCTTACAAGAAGGCCCTTAATTTCATTTCCCTTAATTACCCGAACAGCGATGAAGGGAAAAAGGCACAGGAGATATATTCGAAGGTGTTGCCAAAACTATCTGTGAAGGATTTCGTTGAAGAGAACGCCAGTAACGAATGGAAGGTTGTTTACCAATTTGGTCCGGACGAGCAGGAGGCTATGGATGAATTGGTGAAAAAACTTGATAAGTTCCTCGCTGAAAGACGCTACGACACCGAGATGTCCACATCTATAGATTATTACGACCCCGATACACGACTTGTGATCATTCACGGCCTTAACACTAAGTTGGGAGCCAGGGGTATGGCGCAAGTACTGGAAGAAGATAAGAAGTACAAGATCAGAAAACCATTTTTCGAAATATCATCGCCTAATTACAAGATCGTTCAGATACACAAGAACCTCGATGATTACTTGAAAGCTGATACTGTCGAATAGAAAACGTTAATCCCCTCTAATAAAACTAACTATGTTTTCAGACAAAAAAGACAAAAAGCATATGGAACCAACAGCAAGCCAAAACAGAATTAACGAAGGAACTAAACTTAAAGGAGATATCCAGTCCAAAGGATTTTTCAGGATCGACGGTGAGATCGACGGTAATGTAAGCACTCCATCCAAAGTGGTATTGGGCAAATCGGGGGTGATCACCGGAACCCTGGTATGTGAAAATGCCGATATTGAAGGAACCTTCGACGGAAAACTTGACGTAACGGGTACACTAACCTTAAAGGCAACTGCAACCATCACAGGTGATGTAGTGGTGGGAAAACTGGCTGTGGAGCCGGGCGCTACTTTCAATGCTTCCTGTGTGATGAAAGGATCTGAAAAAAAGTCGGAGGCCCTGAAAGAGGCCATGAATGAGAATGTGAAAGCTCAAAATCATCCTTTTGACCGAACCCAAAGAATCCAAAAAACAAAAACGGAACAGCAGAATTAACAGCTATGCCCGGTTTTCGGGTATCGCTTTCCAAATGATCGTGATCATATTGCTGGGTACCTACGGGGGAATGAAGCTCGATGAGCGGTATCCCAACGAATATTCACTCTTCACGGTAATTTGCAGCCTGTTATCCGTAGGTATCGCCATGTATTTTGTGATCAAACAGGTCACAGATTTTTCTAAAAGACAGGACAAGGACAAATGAAACAGGATCTTCCGTATTTCTTGCTGAAATGGATAGGCTTCACGGTTTTACTATGTGGGGTGCATTACTATATTTTTGAAACCTTCCTGTCCGACATCTCACTTTACTTCCCTATTTGGACGATCTACCTATTCAATGCCGGCCTGGTATTGCTGGTGTTTCTGATCGTGCGTTTTCAGATGGCCAGGGGATATACGAAAACCTACAACCTCTTCCTCATACTCACCATATCCAAGATGGCTCTTGCCATAGTGTTCTTACTGCCGTTGTTTGCGGGGAAATCGGAGAATACGATCATTGATGTGGTCAATTTTTTCATCCCGTATTTCCTGTTTTTAGGTTTCGAAATTTTCCAGCTGAACATTTTTTTCAAAAAGGAGGAAACAAACTAACAGATAATTTGTCAATTCATTTACTATTAGTACATTTGCAGCGAATTTCAGAACCGCAAAAGAACGATATTGAAAACTACGAAATTAACTACTGTAAGGAGCCTGATTCTAGGCCTGATTTTCCTCCTTTCAATCAACCCGGTTTTTGCAGCTTCAGATGCTTCGGCCAGTAAGTCGGATGCAGGTGAAGATGAGGAATTTAATGTAACTGAAATGATCATGCACCACATCAAGGACTCGCATGATTTTCACATTATGGACTGGGATGGACACGCGGTTTCTTTTCCGCTTCCCGTGATCCTTTGGACGGACAATGGGCTGGTTACTTTTATGTCCAGTGAGTTCCACCACGACGACAGCGGATCGGTAGTTGTTGAAAAAGGCGGTCAGAAATTCGTAAAATACCACGAAGAGATCTACTACGCCTCCGAATCGGCCAATGCCCAGGGAACGTATATAACGATGGGCGAGGGAGATCATCCCTCGAACGCCCACCCAATGGACTTCTCGATCACCAAACTGGTGTTCTCCATGTTCCTTTCGATATTCCTACTGTTACTTATCTTCGGACTATCAGCAAGGAAATACGATACGGCCGGAGTACCTAGAGGCATTGCCAAATTCACCGAACCACTGGTTGTGTTCATTCGTGATGAGGTAGCGATCCCGAACATTGGCGAAAAGCACTATGCCAGGTTCATGCCTTTCCTGCTTACACTTTTCTTCTTTATCTGGATCAACAACTTAATGGGTCTGATCCCATTCTTCCCATTCAGTGCGAACCTGAGTGGTAACATAGCATTTACAATGGTACTGGCGGTGATCACTTTCGTCATCACTACTGTTAAAGGAAATAAAGATTACTGGGTACACATTTTCTGGATGCCAGGGGTACCGGTATTCCTGAAGCCATTCCTCGCGCTTATCGAGTTTGCGGGAATCTTCATCAAGCCTGTTTCCCTGATGATTCGTTTGTTCGCGAACATCACGGCGGGCCACATTATCGTTTTGAGCCTTATTTCCCTGATCTTCATTTTTGGAACCGTTTGGATGTCGCCTGTGTCGATTTTCTTCTCGGTGTTCATCAGTGTGATCGAGGTATTGGTAGTAGCCATTCAGGCGTATATTTTCACCATGCTGTCCGCCCTATATATAGGTGGAGCCATGGAAGAACACGAACATGCACATTAATTTAATCTTTAATCAATAAACACTATGAGTAGTTTAGCATTAATTCAGGAAGCGGTAAGTTACGTTCCTTTTGCAGCTATCGGAGCAGGTTTAGCAGCTATCGGTGCCGGTATCGGTATTGGTAGAATTGGTGGATCCGCAATGGACGCCATCGCGCGCCAGCCAGAGATGCAAGGAAAGATTCAAGCTTCTGCGATTGTACTTCTTGCCTTCGTTGAGGCGGTAGCACTTTTCGCGGTGGTAGTAGCACTTATTGCTAAGTAAGAAACACGGCGCAACGGTTGGTTGCGCCGGTTTCTTTCAGTTTAATTAAAGATTGAAAAAAGTATAAAAAATGGATTTAGTAACTCCAGACGTAGGTTTAATTTTTTGGACGTTCATCTCGTTCCTTGTTTTGTTTATCCTTCTGAAGCGTTTCGCATGGAAACCGATCGTGGGAACTGTTAACGACAGGGAGCAATCAATTCGTGAGGCCCTTGCGTCAGCCGAGGCTGCCAAGAAGGAAATGGAAAACCTTACCGCCGATAACGAGAGAATTCTCAAAGAGGCAAGAGTAGAGCGTGAAGCTATGCTGAAAGAGGCTCGCGAGATCAAAGCTAAGATGATCTCCGAAGCTGAGGATGATGCCAAGGTGAAAGCCGATAAGATCATCGCTAATGCCCAGGCAGCTATTGAAACCGAGAAGAAAGCAGCAATCGCCGAACTGAAAAGCCAGGTAGCAGAGCTGTCCGTCGATATCGCTGAAAAGGTTGTTAAAACCGAACTGGCAGATAAGGACAAGCAACTGAAACTGGTAGAGAGCATGCTGGGTGACGCAAAGCTAAACTAAGATCGAATGAAAAGTACTAAGGCAGCAATACGATATGCGAAAGCAGTGCTAGACCAGGCACGTGAGGCCAAAGTGGCGGATACTGTCTTTGGTGATATGCATCTTGTTTCAGAAACACTGAACGAGAGCAAGGAATTGCGTTCGGCACTCCAAAGCCCGGTGATCAAAGCCTCGGACAAGAAGGCAGCCTTGCTGGAGATCTTTGCTTCGACCTCCGATCACACACGCAACCTTATAAGTGTATTGGTGGACAATCAGCGAATCGCTTCATTGGGCGAAGTTGCAACCAGCTATGTACGGCTTCACAATGAGGCCAAAGGCGTGAAGGTTGCAAACGTGATCACAGCAGTACCGTTAACGGCAGAGATCGAGAACCAGGTACTGGCCAAAGTGAAAGAGCTTACCGGCAGCAATACGGTAACGCTTGAAAATACGATCGATGAATCCATCATCGGAGGGTTTATCCTTCGTGTGGGAGACCTTCAGTACAATGCGAGTATCGCAAACAATTTGAATAAACTTAAAAGAGAATTCACAATAAATTAAGGATATGCCCGCAGGGGGCCGTCTAAAACCGAAATAAAATGGCAGAAGTAAAACCAGCTGAAGTTTCAGCAATCTTAAAAAAACAACTCTCAGGATTTGAAGCTACCGCTTCCCTTGATGAAGTAGGAACGGTGCTTACCGTAGGAGATGGTATTGCCCGTGTATACGGACTTTCAAACGCTCAATACGGAGAATTGGTGGAGTTTGAAAACGGATTGGAAGGAATTGTACTTAACCTCGAAGAAGATAACGTTGGGGTGGTATTGCTAGGGCCTTCGAAAGAGATCAAAGAGGGAGCCACAGTAAAGCGTACACAGCGAATCGCCTCCATCAATGTAGGTGAAGGTATCGTTGGTCGTGTCGTGAACACACTGGGTGAACCGATTGATGGTAAAGGACCTGTAGCCGGGGAAACTTACGAGATGCCATTGGAAAGAAAAGCACCGGGGGTAATTTATCGCCAGCCGGTAAATGAACCACTTCAGACGGGTATCAAGTCGGTAGACGCCATGATCCCGATCGGTAGAGGACAGCGTGAGCTTGTAATTGGTGACCGCCAAACAGGTAAGACCACAGTTTGTATCGATACGATCATCAACCAGAAAGAATTCTACGACGCAGGAGAGCCTGTGTATTGTATCTATGTTGCAGTTGGGCAAAAGGCCTCAACGGTAGCAAACATCGCAAGGGTACTGGAAGAAAAAGGAGCCCTTGCTTATACCACAATTGTGGCAGCTAATGCATCAGACCCTGCGCCGATGCAGGTATATGCTCCATTCGCAGGAGCAGCGATCGGTGAGTACTTCCGCGATACAGGAAGGCCAGCCCTGATCATCTATGATGACCTTTCGAAGCAAGCGGTCGCTTACCGCGAGGTATCCCTGCTTCTTCGTCGTCCACCGGGACGTGAGGCCTACCCTGGAGACGTTTTCTACCTTCACTCAAGATTGTTGGAACGTGCTGCCAAGGTGATCAATGATGATGCGATCGCGAAGAATATGAACGACCTTCCGGAGACACTGAGAGATAAAGTAAAAGGAGGAGGGTCATTGACCGCCCTTCCTATAATCGAGACCCAGGCGGGTGACGTATCTGCGTATATCCCTACAAACGTGATCTCGATCACGGACGGACAGATCTTCCTTGAATCGGATCTGTTTAACTCCGGGGTGCGTCCTGCGATCAACGTAGGTATCTCAGTATCTCGTGTAGGAGGTAGTGCACAGATCAAATCCATGAAGAAGGTAGCCGGTACACTGAAGCTCGACCAGGCTCAGTTCCGTGAACTGGAAGCTTTCGCCAAGTTTGGTAGTGACCTTGATGCTGCAACCATGAACGTGATTGAAAAAGGTAAGCGAAACGTTGAGATCCTGAAGCAGGCTCAGAACGATCCGTTCACCGTTGAAGACCAGGTAGCTATCATCTATGCAGGATCCAAGAACCTGCTGCGTAATGTGCCGGTTGAAAAAGTAAAAGAATTCGAGAGAGATTATCTTGAATTGCTGAATGCGAAGCACAGGGGAACCCTGGACACATTGAAACAAGGAAAGCTTACCGATGAGGTGATCGACACCCTTACCAATGTAGCGAAGGACCTGGCTGCCAAGTACTAATAATTTCGAATTTATAACCTGAACGATGGCAAATCTTAAGGAAATACGTAATAGGATATCGTCTGTAGGCTCAACCATGCAGATCACCAGCGCCATGAAGATGGTGTCTGCTGCGAAGTTGAAGAAGGCCCAGGACGCTATTACGGCCATGAGGCCATATGCCAATAAGCTTACCGAACTTCTGCAGAATCTCAGCGCCACACTGGACGGGGATAGCGGGAGTGCGTATGCCGATCAGCGCGAGGTAAAGAAAGTGTTGGTTGTTGCGATCACATCAAACCGTGGTCTGGCCGGAGCTTTCAACAGTAATATCATCAAGGAAGCAAAGCGTACCGCTGCCGAAGATTATGCGGGTAAGGAAGTGAGCTTTGTGACCATCGGTAAGAAAGGAAATGATATCCTGAAAAAAGGTGCGAAGGTTGTTCAGAATAATAACCAAATATTCGACGACCTTACTTTCGACAACGTTTCAGTTATTGCTGAATTTCTTATGAAGCAGTACGCCGATTCGAATTTCGACAGGATCGTGTTGGTATATAACAAGTTTAAGAATGCAGCTACGCAGATCGTGATGAACGAGCAATTCCTGCCAATTCTTCCTCCTGATTCCGATGCTACCGACAGCAAAGGAGTTGCCGATTATATCTTCGAGCCGAGCAAGGAGAGAATAGTAGAAGAACTGATCCCGAAGAGTTTGAAAACACAGTTGTTCAAGGCTATTCGCGATAGTGTTGCAAGTGAGCACGGGGCAAGGATGACGGCCATGCACAAAGCAACCGATAACGCATCCGAACTGAAAGCAAATCTCACCCTTGAATACAACAAGGCCAGACAGGCAGCGATCACCGGTGAGATCCTGGAGATCGTGGGTGGTGCTGAAGCACTGGCAGGTTAATTCAGAAATAATCAAATGCTATACAAAGCCTTCCGTAATGCGGAAGGCTTTTTTAGTACCTTTATGGCAGGGCTTTTGATCTTACTGTTTATGAAAGAAATTCCTTTACTCATGAAATCACTGGTAGTTATATCCGTTGTCCTGCTTTTTGCCCAATGCGGGGGAGAGAAGGCCGCTTCCGAAGAGAACTATATTGTGGAAAAAAATCCGCCATTTGAAATTATTGATGCCTATTCCCAGGACTGGGTTGCCGGGATCCCGGAGGGTGGCTCCGGCACTAATGTCCACATAACCTTGGGAAATTTTACCGGGGATGTGGTGATTCAGCAGTTGTATTTCAACGGAAAGGTCACCAAAATGCAGATATCTCCACAAACCAGGAACCAGTACGTTGCATATTTCAAAAACGATGTAAAGCGTGATGTTATCATGGATATCGACCCGGTAAAAGAGGCGCAGAACCATCCTGAACCCAAATTTCCTTTTACCCTGGGTGATGGGGAAGCCATCCTGAGTTATCTGGAAGGTGATCAAGCCAAATATACGCGGGTAAAGAATATTCGGGTAAAGGAAATGCTCGCATATCCCTCTACAAAACCTAATGACGAAAACTAGCCAATAACTGCGTTGAGCGTATACAGAAAACTCTTCAGGCAAACCTTTATCTACGGATTGGCGACGGTCTTACCCCGCGCCCTGGGGATCGTCCTGGTACCGCTTTATGTTTCGGTATTAGGGAAAGAACAATACGGTGTTTACGCTACCCTGATGGCCTTCCTTATTCTAGGAAATGTTGTGCTCTCCTACGGGATGGAAACGGCCTTTTTCAGATTTATAAACAAGCACGAAGAGAAGAAGTCCATTGTTCAATCCACGGCTCTGTCATCGCTTACCGTCAGTACTTTGCTTTTTCTTGCCCTTACCCTGCTAATGCGTGAACATATAGCTGAGTTTCTTGATTTCCGGGTGGAATTCATCACCTACGGGTTGTTGATACTCGCTCTTGACGCCCTGGCTGTACTGCCGTTCGCTTGGTTCCGGGCCAACGAAAGGCCGATGAGGTATGCTGCGATCAAAATTTTCAACGTAGTGATCAACCTAGGGCTTAATTTGTTCTTCTTCCTGGCATTGCCTTCACTGGCCGAGAAATCCCCGGGATCCTTCTGGGAATCGATATTGCTCACCGATACTCGTGTAGCCTATGTGTTCATTGCAAACCTGATCGCCAGCGCTATCACTCTGCTGATCGTTTTACCGCTTTATTTCAGGATCGGTTTCAGGTTCAGCAAGGGACTTTGGAAGGGAATGATGCGATATGCGATCCCTGTACTGATCGCCGGCGTCGCTTTTTCCATCAATGAGGCTTTCGATAAGATATTACTGAACTACCTCCTGCGTCCGGATATCGCCGAGGCCGAAGTGGGGGTTTATGCTGCCTGCTATAAGCTTGGCGTGTTCATGACCCTGTTTGCGACTGCTTTCCGTCTCGGGATCGAACCTTTTTTCTTCAACCATGCGAAAAGCGAGAACGCCAAACAGACCTACGCAGCCATAACCAAGTATTTTGCCATTTTCGGGAGTGCAATCCTGCTGTTCGTCATTGTGTACATCAACCTGTTCAAACGGGTTCTCATCCCCGACCCGAAGTTCTGGGAGGCACTGGTCATTGTGCCTGTGATCCTTTTGGCAAACCTCTGCCTGGGTCTTTATCACAATTTATCCGTCTGGTACAAGATCACCGACAAAACCCGCTACGGCGCGATCATCTCCGTGGTTGGCGCGATCATTACACTGGGTCTCAACCTCGCCCTAATACCGCTGATAAGCTATAAGGGCTCGGCAATTGCCACCCTGGCGGCTTATGGCAGTATGATGATCATTTCATACGTGCTTGGGCAGCGCAATTATGCTGTTCCGTACAATCTGAAGAAGATCGGGATGTATCTCATTGTTTCCATAGGCTTTTCGGCCCTGTCATTTTATGTTTTCGAAGGGGATTTAATCATAGGAACAGCATTATTATTGGTATTTTTGCTTTGGATCGTTATTGCTGAAAAGAACGAGCTTAAGAGAATACTCAGAAGATGAAAATACGTATAGTTAATAAATCCGATCACCCCCTGCCAAGCTATGAAACCTTGTTTTCGGCTGGGATGGACCTCAGGGCTAATGTCCCGGAACCATCAACCTTACAACCCCTTGAACGGGCTATTGTCAAGACGGGACTTTTCATTGAGTTGCCAGCCGGTTATGAAGCACAGGTGAGGCCCAGGAGCGGGCTGGCGGCAAAGAAGGGGATCACTGTCCTGAACACTCCGGGAACGATAGATGCCGACTACAGGGGAGAGATAGGGGTGATACTCGTGAATCTTTCCAATGAACCTTTCACCATCGAGAATGGAGAACGTGTTGCACAACTCGTGATCGCGCGGCATGAACGTGCCGTCTGGGAAGAGGTCGATGAGCTTTCGGAAACGGAACGTGGTACCGGAGGCTTCGGAAGTACCGGGGTACACTAGAAGATAATAAATGAAATTCAGAATATGAAAATAATTGTCCCAATGGCAGGCCGAGGTTCACGCCTCAGGCCTCATACCTTAACCGTACCAAAACCCTTGATCCCTGTTGCCGGAAGGCCGATCGTGCATCAGCTTGTGAGTGATATCGTGAATGTCCTGGATGAGACGATAGAGGAGATCGCGTTTATTCTTGGAGACCCTGCCTTCTTTGGAGAAGATGTGGTTGATAGCCTGACAGAGCTTGCAAATGGCCTGGGAGCAAAATGCAGCATATACCGCCAGTTGATACCCAAAGGAACCGGCCACGCCATAATGTGTGCGGAACCGTCCTTGTCGGGACCTGCCGTTGTTGCCTACGCCGACACCCTGATCCGGGCGAATTTTGAACTTGACAAGGAAGCCGACAGTGTGATCTGGACGAAAAAAGTTGATAACCCAGAGGCTTATGGAGTTGTGAAAATGAACGCTAGGAATGAGATCGTCGAACTGGTTGAAAAACCTTCAGAATTCGTGAGTGACCAGGCCGTGATAGGGATCTATTACTTCAAGGACATCGGGGTGTTGAAACAGGAACTTCAGTATGTGCTGGATCACAATATCATTAAGGGAGGAGAGTACCAGATCAATGATGGTATCCTGAGGATGATGGCCAATGGGAAAGTATTCAAGACAGGTACGGTGGACGAATGGATGGACTGCGGGAATAAGGAAGTAACCGTGGAAACCAATACCAAAATGCTCGGATTTTTAGCCGATGACGGACATCAACTGGTTTCTGAAGACATAATACTTGAGAATGCCACCATCAACGAGCCATGCTATATCGGGGATGGTGTCCGGTTACGTAATGCTACCGTCGGACCTTACGTATCGGTGGGTAAAGGCACAATAATTGAGGATAGTACCGTTAAGAATAGTATAATTCAATCGGAAGCGGTTGTGAAAAACGCTACCTTAGACAATGCGATGATTGGTAATTACGCTACCTTCGATGGTAAGTTCACCAACGTCAGCATTGGTGATTATTCAGAATTGAAATGAAACTTAAGCTCATCCTGCTCGCCTTCATAATGATCACCGGCACTTTATTTTCCGGACAGAAGACCTATGCGCAGGAGGAGGAAGAACCAACGGATGACCTGGGTAACGTTAGCGACGCCTTCCAGGATCATTTCTTTGAAGGTTTAAAGCAGAAGGGGATAGAGAACTACGAACTGGCCCTTACAGCACTCAGGAAGGCGGAAATGGCCGCTGAGGGAGATCCTGTGAACACCGCAGTGGTTCAATTTGAAATGGGCAAGAACCACGCCGCCCTGAAACAATACGAAGCAGCCGAGGAAAAGTACAAGCTGGTATTGTCAAGCCAGGGGGAACGCCTGGATGTGCTGGAAGCATTGTACGATGTGTATTACGAGGAAAAGAACTACGAAGCTGCCATTCCCCTGGTGGAAAAACTGATCGAATTTGACGAGGATTACCGGGAGGACCTGGCAAACCTGTACAGCCTCACCTCACAACACAAAAAGGCACTGGCGCTGCTGGACGAACTCGATACCGACTGGGGAGAGAGTGCCGTGCGCAATGCATTGCGCAGACAGATCTACAAGGTCACCGGCGATACTGAAGGAGCCATTTCCAATCTTGAGGATAAGATCGATCAGAATCCGAAAAGTGAACAAGATTACCTCAATCTTATCTTTTTGTACAGTGAACAGGGAGATAGTGAGAAAGCATTTGAAACTGCCAGGGAATTACTTCGGAATCAACCCGATTCGAAATTGGTACACCTGGCGTTGTACAAATTTTACCTGGATAGCGGGGAGATACGGAATGCACTGAATTCGATGGACGTTGTTTTTTCCACCCCGGATATCGAACAAGACAGCAAGTACAGTGTTCTGAGTGATTTCATTGGGTTCACTTCGGAACACCCTGAATACGAATCGCAACTGGAAGCTGTAGTTGAAAAGTTCAGCGACAGTGGGTCCGGGCAGGTGTATGAACAATTAGGAGGCTATTTCGTGTCCAGGGGACAAAAGGAGAAAGCGCTGATTTTCTTCGAAAAAGGAATGTCCCGGGATCCGGATAACTTCAGCCTGGTTCGGAATACATTGTTGCTTCAGATCGAATTCAGGGAATTTGAAAAGGCCGCTATAGCGAGTGAAGAAGCACTGGAGATCTTTCCTTCCCAGCCATTAATTTACCTGATGAACGGGGTGGCGAATATTGAGACCGGCGCGCTCGAAAAGGCCGTCGAAAGTCTTGAAACAGGTTTGGATTTCCTGTTGGACGACCCCAGGATGGAAAAGGATTTTTACGAACAACTCAGCATCGCCTACGAGAAGAAAGGAGATGCGGCGAAGTCTGCCCAATATGCGAAGAAGGCTTCAGAAATAAACATTGCGAATTAGAAGATGAGACACTGGCTAGCATACAGTCTATTGCTAATCCTGCTACTGGCTTCCTGTAGAGGTACGAAGGTCGTTACCGGTTCTGAGACAGCCAACAAGGCCCTGCAGGCAAAGGAGATCATAGCAACCCACAACCAGGCTTCTCCCAACTTTAAGACCATGGCCGGAAGGATCAAGGTCCAGTACGAGGACGAAAAACAATCTCAGAGCATCACGGTTAGCCTTCGGATGCAAAAGGATGAGAAGATTTGGATCAAGGCATCCCTGCTGGGGATAACACTTGCGAAGATCATGATGACGCCGGAAACCGTTCAGTATTATGAAACCATATCGAACACCTACTTCGATGGGGATTTTGCGTTGATCAGTGATTGGCTGGGAACTGATGTGGATTTCAAACGAACCCAGGCAATTTTATTGGGTCAGACCATGTTCGACCTGGACAGGAGCAACTATACCTCTGATGTGATCAACAACCAGTACCGATTGCTTCCGAAGCGACAATTCGAGAATTTCATCCACAGCCTTTTCCTCAACCCTGATAATTTTAAGGTTGCTTCGGCCTCTGTTACACAACCGAGGGACAACCGGGAGTTGCGTGTGAATTACGGTCCATACCAGCAGGTTGAGGGCAGGTATTTCCCTTCCGAAGTGCTTATTAATACTATGGAAGGCAATTCTATAACCAAAGTTGAGGTTACCTACCGGAAGATCGACCTGGATGTGGAGCTCTCATTTCCATTTGACATTCCTTCCGGATACGAACAAATCCAGCTCAGCCGATGAAGATATCAAGGATTTTACTGGCGGTTCTTTGTTTAGTGATGTTTTCCGTTAGTCTGAATGCCCAGTCGAAACGACAACAGGAACTGGAAGCAAAGCGCCAGCAGATAATCGAGGAGATACGGCAGATCAATTCATTGCTGTTCAAAACAAGGGGAGAAAAGAAATCGGTTCTTACGGAGGTGGAAGACCTCGATCAGCGGATCAGGGCTACGGAGAACCTCATCAGGGTGACCAACCAACAGGCCAATCTGCTAACAAGGGAGATAAACGACAACTTGAACAAAATCGAAACTCTTCGGGATGAGTTGAAAACCCTGAAAGAAGATTACGCCGCGATGATCCAGAAGTCTTATAAGAGCAAATCTCAGCAGAGCAGGGTGATGTTCCTGCTTTCCTCCGACGACTTTTTACAGGCGTACAAACGTCTTCAGTATATGAAGCAATACGCCAAGCACCGAAAAGAACAGGGAGAGCGGATCAAAACAAAAACGGAAGAGTTACAGGAATTGAATACCGGCCTGATCGAACAAAAGAAACAAAAACAATTGTTGATCGATGAGAACAAGCAGACCAGGGTATCCCTGGCCAAGGAGAAAAAGGACCAGGAAGCACTGATCGCTTCCCTGAGAAAGGACGAAGGAAAGTTCGCAACCCAGATCCGCAACAAGCAAAAGGAAGCCGATGCCATAGACCGGCAGATCGACGAAATAATCAAGGCGGCAATTGCTGAAGCCAACAGTAGTTCGGAAACCAAAGTTACCAGGGGGACTGTTGAAACCTTTGCCTTGACCGCCGAGGCTAAGGCCCTTGCTGCTAACTTCAGCAGTAACAAAGGAAAGCTACCCTGGCCAGTAGAAAAGGGAGTGGTGGTTCGCCGATATGGTAACCAAAGGCACCCTCAGTTACCGAATGTAACCACTTTCAGCAGTGGAGTGGAGATCGCCACAGAAAAGGATGCGAAGGCGCGCGCCGTGTTCGATGGAGTGGTTTTCCAGATACAGAAGACCAGGCAAGGAACCAAGGCGGTATATATCAGGCACGGGAGTTATATCAGTGTTTATTACAACCTAGACCAGGTTCGCGTCAAAAGCGGGGATAAGGTTAATACCAAGCAGGAGATCGGTACAATATTCACGAATGGCCTGAGCGGTAAGACTGTCCTCAAATTCCTGATCTATCAGAACAGCACAAGGATGAACCCGGCAGACTGGGTGTATCGAATGTAGTTGGTCTTTGCTACAAGCCCAAAATTTTTTGAAAGCACAAAAAACGTATCTAAAAGGAAAATCTGTATTTGTAGTTTCGATCCTGGTGATAGGAATCACTTTTCTGACGGTTTACTTATCAGGAATAAACTATAGTCGTAGCGTTGCTTCAAACCTGTATTGGTCATTGTCGATAATCGGTATTGCGCTTTTTCTTTTTATGACTTATGGATTATATAAGGGTGTAGGAATAGTTGACAATTTTCCGAAGTTCAGGAGTTATAAGTCGGGAGACTTTCTTCCGGCAGGAGGTGATATACCAGATTGGGATATGCCCGACGTCGATGTAGGAGATGGGATAGGAGGATTAATCATGTCAATACTCCTTTGGATAGGGATGACCATATTGTTTTTTATCGTGTTGTTCTTATTGGAAGCGGTATTCTGGCTTTCGATATTTATTATTATGGGAATGCTCTATTGGATATTTTTTAGAGCTCTCAGAGTTGTTTTTTCAAAATCAAAAGAAACACAAGGAGATATTGTGGTTTCGGCCGGTTATTCTCTAATGTATACCACATTATATCTAGGATGGATTTTTGGGATAGTATACCTCACCGAAGTATTCCGATGATATCAGTTGGCACAAAATAAAAAAGGCAGCCCCAGGGCTGCCTTTTTGCTTACAATTATTTCGATTATCTCACTATCAGTTTCTTGGTAGTGGATTGTCCGTCAACTTCAATAGTTACAAAGTAGATGCCTGTTCTGTAGTTCGCAACATTCAAGGTAGTTGAATTTGCACCAGCTTCAGCGCTTACTTTTTGCATTGTTTGTCCCAGCATGTTTGTCAGCGTCACTTCGAATGAACCGAAGTTTGCATTCGTCAGTGATACTGTAACGATATCCGTTGCAGGGTTCGGTGACATAGTGATGTTGCTCAATGTAGCATCATCAATACCAAGTGGAGTACAGTCTAGCAGACCGGCACTGTGGAAACGTGCATTCGTACGAATGGTTTTCCATCCATCGGTATTGTTCTTCCCTACGATAGCATACCAGATGTCATCATTCTCACCATCGTCGATCGGAACGGTGATCTCGGTTCCGGATGTAGTACCGGCAACCTCCATGAACTTCTCGCCTAGGATGTATAGGTCATACTCTTCAGCATCATCCAGTGCATTCCATGAGAAAGTTGCTTCCGTTTCACAAACTTTGATAATATTGAGCCCACCTACCAACGCGGCTAGAGAGAACACATCATCACTAGTGTCTGAGAATGCTCCACTGGTAATTCTTACAAGAACTTCACCGGAAACTTCATTTGGAACACTCCAGGTGAAAGTGTCAGCAGATGCTGCAGCATTTCCAATGTTGCTCCAGGTTGAACCATTGTTCAGTGAGTACTCGAGTAAGAAACTACTAGTAGTGTTTGTAGCATCCCAGTGTAGACGGATCGGAGCTCCGGTATTTCTGAAAGCTTCACCTCCGTTAGGATAAACCAATGACAGGTTATCTGTGATGATCTCATATACTACGTAGTATTCCTGAGGACCTTGTGGTACGTTGAAACCAGTAATATCGATATCATAAGTACCGGCTGCAGGGTTGTTGATCAATACCTGCTCCATATTGTTAAGGTGATCAGCACCTGTGGTTGCAGGAGTATCAAGATTCACCGGGTTAGGAGTACTGTCAAGTACCCATGGCTGGTGTGTTCCGTTACCTGGGTCAGTTACTTCAAGATCAAGGTCATTTACCAGCGCAGGGTTTGCTCCCGGAGTAGCTTGAACATCAGACCAGTAAACCATGAAACGAACCTGAGTAGTGTTTGCAGGTACGTTGATCATGTGTGTATTGGTGTTTCCTTGAGAAACATCATCTGAAAGGTATCTTCCGTCTTCCAGAAGAAGTGCAGCTCTGTAAGCATTCACCAGACCCCATCCAAATTTGAAGTCGGGCCCTACATTACCTTTGTCATTAGCAGTGTTCATCAAAGCAGCCTTGATAAGTGCTGCATCCGGCAATGCTCCTGCATTTGCTTCCATATACGCCTGGTATAGCTGAGCAGATACACCCGCGATTCCGGGAGCAGCAGCTGAGGTACCACCAAATGTCTGGTATCCGTTATTCTGATTCGTAGAGACTTGTCCCTGTCCGTGCGCAGAAATATCCGGCTTAATACGGCCATCGTGAGCAGGACCACGGCTACTGTGACTAAGTAATACTCCACCTTCATCAAGGTTAGCAGTAGCGATCACGTTCTTTCCTTGCTTATGACCCCCTGTGATATTACCCCATTGATTACCAGCTCCATAACCGCAATCCAAACCATTTGAATTACCTGCTGAGAATACGTGCAACAGGCTTGGGATAGTGTTGGCCTGGGTATCTACGGTCTGAGTCACTGTAGTATAACCGGCATTACATCCGTTACTATACGATGAATTCGTTACCTGAACATCTCCACTGTTGATAAGGTTAACAGTATTCGTGTCCAGGAAAGATGCAACATAATTTACAACATAAAGGTCGGCACCAGCAGCCATACCACGGTTAGCCGGGTTCAGGTTTCCTGCACCTGCCATGATCCCGGATACACCGTCACCATGACTTTGTCCGTTAGCGATCTGCCCAAGTGGCCCCATGTGACGTCCTTCAAAATCGATATGCGGACCAACAGGACCGTCATCACGACAAAGCGTTCCAACTCCTTCTCCGGTGTAGTTTCTACCTCCGGGAGTTTGAGTATCCAGCAGGTTTGCCCTGTGGATCGATCTTCCTTTATCGCTATCAGGAACAGAAGGAGCAACAATTACTTCAACCCATTTTACATAAGGCTGACTTGCCAATTCCTCTAAACAGTCGTTAGGGATGATAAGGTCAATATTGTTTGAACCTGCGTATTGTTCTTTTACTGAAATCTGCTGGGAAGCCAGGTCGGTGATCACGAAAGACGTATCCACATAAGGATAGTGCTGAAGTGTCACTAGGTAGTTACTTCCGTCTGTCGCCCAGTTTCCAATGTTTCCATTCTTCAGGTCCTGAGAAAGCTTAAATCTGCCTTCAATAGGCACGATAGATCGTACGCCATTATTCTGAAGGAACGAGATCGACGTGTTTTCAGGGAAACGGAATACATAAGTGTGATGAGGGATGTAGCTGATCAGATCGAGTCCGTTAGCTGCAAAATTGTCCTGAACGGCCTGTGATGGAGTTTCGTAAAACTGGATCCATCCTATATAACCGTCGCGCAGATGAGCCGAATCCGGCATCTGGCTCCATTGGAAGGTGTTGATGTTTTCCGGCATTTCGATCGTTTCATCCTGAAACGTAATCGTGTAAGAATTCTGGGCCATTGCAAAAGTACACGCAAGAGCTAGGACCAAAAAACTCACACTTTTCCGTCTAATCGAGAAAAAGGTAAAGTTTTTCATAGTTGATTTTTTAGAAAAGTTTATAGTTAGAATAATTAAGTATGGTTCTTAAAAATGTTAATAAAATATTTAAGAATCTCAAATATATTCAAAAGTCATAAAAATAACCTAGTAAATATCGTTAAAATCTACCAAGTCAGCAAAAGTAGATATGCTTTCGGATGGTCAGCAGAATCAACCAATACCAAATTTTAAGCCCTTGGATGTCAGTTATCGAATATTGCCTTTAGTTCGGTGGCCTGATTTGGCTGAAGCTTACCGGCAAGCACCAGGCTGAGTTGTTTTCTTCGTAAGGCGGCTTCATATCTTTCTTTTTCGAGCTCGGTCTCCGGCACCAGTTCGGGTACTGGCACAGGATGGCCCATTTCGTCAACAGCCACAAAAGTATATATGCCTTCATTGGCCTTGGTACGCATCCCGCTTTCCCTGTCCTCTATCCAAACGTCCATGAATATCTCCATAGAGCTCTTGAAAGCCCTCGATACTTTAGCTTCTACCGTAACAACACTTCCCAAAGGGATCATTTTACTGAAGGCCACATGATTCACCGAGGCGGTTACCACTATACGCCTGCTATGCCTTCTCGCGGCTATGCTGGCAGCCCGATCCATTCTGGCAAGTAGTTCGCCACCAAACATATTTCCGATGGGATTGGTCTCGCTTGGCAGGACCAGGTCCGTGATGATCGTTTTAGAATCTTTTGGGTGTTTGACTTCCATAAAACAAATTTTTACAAAGGTACATTTGTTTTAAAGGAATACGAATTAAGAAAAGTATAAATTGATTATTCGGCACCTAGTGTTTGAACCAGCAACCACGCGTCTTTGTTCTCCGTGTTCTGTATGCTGCGCAATTCGCGTAATGCTTCCAGCCTGTCGGTATGAGAACTGTAGATCACCTGGTGAAGTCCGTATTTGTTCACTCCTATTAGTTTTGCTGAATAGCCCCTGGCAGCAAGCTGATCCAGTTTTTTGTAGGCGTTGGCCTCTATGCGGAATGCCCCGGCGACAATATGATACCGCCCCTGTTCAACAGGTACGCTGATGTTAAGTACCGGTAATGGATCGGAAATTACGAAGGTAGCTTCCTGTATGTCATTCTCTACCCGGAGATCGGCCTTTTCCTTTTCAGCAAAATTGTGTTTCTGAACATTCCCTTCGTAGATCTTCATGCCCCCGAGACTTCCCAGTGCGATCGCGATAAGGCCAATGGCAGCGTATTTCATGTATGGTACGGAAGTGCGTTTTCGAGGTGTGAAAAGTAACGGAGCCTGTTCTTTGGCCCCAACTTCGGCAAGTTCCGGCGCGGAGCGAACGATCTCCGAAGCGACAAAGGTTGTCAGTCCAAATGAGGCAGTGTCGTAATTCTCAGTAGCCGAAGGGATAAACTGTACGGACCCTTCCTTATTTAGCTGGAAATCTCCGATGCCGGCCATGCGAATTTCACCTCCGTCGTGTAGTTTTCGCGATAAGCCTGATGTGAAATTTCGGATTCGCTGCAGTGCGGTCTCGTAACTACAGCTATCGGAACTGGCGATGTAACTGGCAAGTAATCCATCATTCGTCTGCAACTGCCTGTTGAAAGAGACCAGTTTAGCAGGAGGGTGAAAGGTATGGGTGTCGTTGTCGATCACCGCCGAGCGGTAGTTCGTCAGGAAAGCCCCGAATCCGGGTACGATCACACACTCGTAGCGATACAGCAGGTCTTTTATATAGGTCTCCAGTTGCATTCAAACAAACTTATAGGTTTTTTCAGTCTAATTCAACCTCAACCAACCGAACTTATCAACAACAGAAATTGTTGTATTTTTGATTGCTCCCCGATTAGAAATTCCGGAATGCTTACCAAAATTGAATTGCGCTACTTGCTGGCGCTTCTATGTGTTCCTAACCTAGGGGATACTTCTGTTAAAAAATTAATCCATCACACAGGTTCTGCCGAAGCTGTTTTTAAGGAAAAGAAGAGCAACTTGCTGAAGATCGACGGGATCAGCCCGTTCAGGCTACGTGAATTCCACCCGAAGATCCTGCTTGGAAAATCCGAAGATGAACTTGCGTTCATCGAGTCCAACAACATTTCCTGTCTCTTTTTCAAGGACGAATCTTACCCGCGGTGGTTAAAACAATGCCTGGATGCACCGGTGCTTATCTTTACCAAAGGTAAGTTTAACCTTATTGATCGTCCGGTAGTTAGTATAGTAGGGACAAGGAATGCAACACCTCATGGCATCGCAGCGTGTGAGCGGTTTGTTTCTGAACTGGCAGCACTGAACCCGGTGATCGTTTCGGGATTCGCCTACGGGATAGATATCATTGCACACAGGGCCGCGATGGAGAACGGACTTCAAACGATTGCCTGTCTTGCTCATGGGCTGAACCGGATCTATCCCGGAAAACACAGCAGGTTTGTGCCGCGAATCCTCGAACACGGCGGGTTATTCACCGAATTCTGGAGTTCCGATCCCTTCGATCGCAATAACTTCTTAAGGCGAAACCGCATAATTGCTGGCATGAGTGAAGCCACCGTGGTTATCGAATCTGCGGAGAAAGGTGGAAGCCTGGTAACGGCCGATATTGCGAATTCATACAACCGTGATGTGTTTGCCTTTCCCGGAAGGGTGTCGGATGTCTTCAGTAGAGGATGTAATGCGCTTGTCAAGACCCAACAGGCTCATCTTATCGAAGGCGCCGCAGACCTGGTATATATGATGGGGTGGGAATTGGAAAAGAAAAAGGCCATTCCCCACCAAACCGAACTTTTCACATCGCTAACCGAAGAAGAATCGAAACTGCTGTCCTTGCTGAAGGATAGTGGTAAGGAACTACTGGACAGTATCGCCATATCGAGTGGTTTACCCATACACCGGGTATCTTCCTTACTACTGAATCTTGAGATGAAAGGCCTTGTGCGACCGCTTCCCGGTAAATTGTTCGAAGTGATCTAGTAGCCCAGCTGCTTTCTGGTTCTGTCCAGTACATCATTTGCAACAAGCCTGGCTTTATCGGCTCCGAGGAACAGAATCCTGTCC